>JBBSDG010000443.1:0-4010 GCA_038249635.1 Bacteroidales bacterium
GGATATTAAGCCCTGATTCTTTTTGCCGTTTATTAACTTCGGCTGTGGAAAGGCCATTTGATGCTGTATTGAGTATTCCTAACACATCTTGAGAAGAAAGCAGATACCATTTATAATTTTGGAAGTTTTCGTTCATATTCTCTTTAAGTATAAAATCTTGGCTAAAACCTTCGCATGTCAATGAGTCGCCCATTATTAGAAGAACGCATACTATTCATTTCAGGTTCAACGTGAACAACAGTTTTTTTATTGATTAAAAATGAATTACTCTTTGTGCTAATTAACAATTCACATTAAGTCATTGTTTAATTTTTTATTGGCTTAAATACTACTGTGTCAGTTTTTCCAAATACAGTTCAGCATTTTGCAAGTGAGCAGTTCGTTTTTCCACAGTCATTTTATCAAAACTCTTTACCAACATGCCTAACCTTGGATTTTGCAAAAAGAAATCACGGTGTGTATGCATAAACCGCCAGAATAAACCATCCCATACGGCCTGCCATTCTCCTTTTTTGTAATCACTCATTTTCATCAGGTAATTGCTTCCGCTGATGTAAGGTTTAGTGGCCATAATTCCTCCGTCAGCAAACTGACTCATACCGTAAACATTGGGAACCATCACCCAATCATAGGCATCAATAAACAGCTCCATAAACCAGCGGTACACTTCATCGGGATCAAATTCGCACAGGAGCATAAAGTTGCCTAACACCATTAATCGCTCAATATGATGACAATAGCCTGTTTCAAGAACTTTTTTCAGGGTGCTGTCAAACGGCTCTATTCCTGTAGTGCCATTCCAGAAAGAAGCCGGGATTTTTCGCCTAAACCCCCAGTAATTGAGGGTGCGTTCTGTTGTGCCTTTCAGTACATATACGGCCCTGATAAATTCTCTCCAGCCTACAATCTGCCGGATAAAACCTTCCAGGGAATTTAATGGGATTTCATGTGTGCCAGCATACTTCACGGTTTCGTCTATAAGAAACTGAGGCGTTAATAAGCCGACATTCAGCATGGGTGTTAAAATGCTGTGATGTAAAATGATTTCGTTTGAAACGATGGCATCTTCATACGCCCCGAATTCTGAAAACCGTGTCTTGAGAAAGTCCTCCAACCAGGATTTGCTTTCGGCATGCGTTACGGGATAAATAAAGTTGCTGTTCAGCCTTCCATAGTTATCCGGAAAATACTTTTCGGTGTAAACAATGGCCTCTGCATAAAAAACATTGGGTTTGGGAAAATCAACTTTTGGGGCCGTTTTCCCTTTTGGATATTTCAAACGGTTTTCATCGTCGTAAGTCCATTTTCCGCCAATGGGTTTTTGCTTATCGTCGAGTAATAAATTTCTGCTTTGCCGCTGGTGTTTATAAAAATCCGTTTGAAACAGCCGCTTTTTCCCGGAAAAGTATGACGCAATTTCTTCGGAAGAATTAAGAAATAATGGAGAACGATTTTTATGCGCCACCAGGTTATACGTACTGCAAGCCTTGCTGATCCTTTGTTCCAGCCAGAAATCGGTTGTGTCGATATACTCAAAAGTGTTAATATTCTGCGCTTTCAGGTAGGGTATAAGTTTTCTTACATCTGCCAGTTCATTGAATGAATCAATGTAAACTACCTGAATATGTTTTGATTGGAGATAGCCCTCATAAAACTTCATGCTGGCTCTGTGGAAAGCAATTTTCTGTTTGTGAAAGTTGTATTGCTTGAAAAACAGTTCTTCTTCCACCAGGTAAATGGTATCGCAATTAGAGACAAGCCTGTTTTGTTCAAACAACTGATGTGGAAATAGAATACCTGTGGTGCTCATGGTTTATGTTTTTTTATCCGGCATTTATCACTGCAATATTTTACTTCGTCCCAAACCTTTTCCCATTTCTTTCGCCATGTAAAAGGGCGTTGGCAAACCGTGCAAACCTTAGTGGGTAAATTTTGCTTAAGCACTGTTTTCATGAATATGGAAGTTTTGTTGCGGTTTGAAATGGCCTGGCAAATACAAGCCTTCCAATCAAACGGGCTTCGTAATAAGCATCTAAACAGGCACAGGCGAGGATGTTTGCTTTGTCTAATGCTACAAATCCGTCGGGGGAGATTAAGGCTTCATTGATTTCTATTTGTTTACTGATTGTATAACTGTTGGTTTCCAGAATGTTATTTAACATGTTAAGCGAATTTTAGCGAAAGTCGTTTTTCCACCTTTCCCCAATAGACAAAGAATGACGGATAATAACCGGTAACATCTTCTGCAATCCAGTCTCTGGAATCCTTGGTTCCGGCATAACCAATGTTAAGCGGATGTTCTTTAAAATAAATATTTTCTAAATGGTGCTGATATACAAGCGATTGAAACGAACCCACAAAAACCTGAATGCATGGAATGTTTTTGCTTAGAGCCAATATGAAATCTATACAAGCTTTGCTAACAGGATAGCTGGTGAAAAAATCAGGTTCAATCAACAGAATCCGGTTGCCCTTTTCTTCCTTATGCCATTGCGGATCGAGGTTGTAATAGTTGTAGATGAAGGTAGGAATTTCAGAATCCATTTGAATTTCAGATGCTAGAGGCATATCAATTTCAGGCATAAACTTTTGGATGGCTGCTAATTCTGCGGGCGTTTCTGAGGTTTCAAGTGCTTCGTAGGTCTTATCCAGAAACGTATTTGCCTGATAAGTTTTGGTGAACTTGTTGATGCTTTCCTGATTGGCATAATATTTTTTGCTGCTGTTTGCACCCGCCACCCATTGCCAGCTACAGGCATTGCTTGCCCAATCGCCATCCAGCAAATGATAATACATCCATTGAGCAGGTTGAAGCCAGTGAGATTTGCCAATGTTGCAAACAACCGAAGCCGTGTACATCCGGCAATGATTATGCATATAGCCGTTTCGGTAAAGCTGCAGTATTGCATCATCAATTCCCTTGATCCCGGTTTTGCCTTCTAATATTGCAACAGGAATTTCATGGTTTGATACAGGAACCTGAGCTTGTTTTATTTCCCGGTTCAAATCTTTAACCTGGGCCACACGCTGAAAATAATCACGCCAGCAAAGTTCCTTTACAAATGATTCTATTTCCTGACTTTTATATCCTCTTGCCAGAACACTCTCAAGTACTTGCCGGGTGCTTATAACACCTCGCGAAATATAGGGCGATAAATACGTAACAGCGCCGTCCACAAAGTTCCTGGTTCTTCCATACTTCAGCGGATCAATCTGATCAATTTTTTTGAGTATGGTTGTATAGTCGGTTGCAAACTGAAGTTCCATTTACGGCTTACTTATTTTGTTCATCGAAATATTTCGTTGACTGCTGCATTTAAAGCGATTGATTTCCGGGTTTCTTTTTTCAGCGTGTTTTTGACTGACACCACTGTGCACTCTCTTTCTCCATAAGTTAAAACTGCTGCGTATTAACTCTCTGCGCATTAAAGTGATTACATCAGCCTCAGTAAAGCCAAATTGACTATTGATAGCTTCAAAGGGAGTCCGGTCTTCCCAGGCCATTTCAATAATCCTGTCAATATCTTTTTGTTCCATAACTAAAATGCTTCGAATGAAGTTCGTTTCCAGTCAACGGTAACAGGTGAACCCTCTGCTACAATAACCGAATCTGGTGTGTGCTTGCTCAAAAAGTCGAAATCGTCTCCATTGTAAGGAACCGTTTCATTAATGAAGACTGCCATGACTAAATTTTCCCGGCGTGCCGATAAAAAAGTGTATTTCATTTTTTAGTTCAAAAAGTTGTATTTTAATTATTTGACTTTTTTACGAAGACTTCTCAATTATACACGATTTGTCATAATAATTTCTATATGATTGACGGGGCATCGAGATCGTCTATCGTCCACCACTCAACATCATCAATCCCCCGAACAACCTGATAGGTATCAACTTTTATCCGAACGAGAAAACAATCCTCTGACTGCATGAAGGATAGAAGTCCGGGATGCCTCTCCAGATGAGCCTCGAAAACCCTATTTTTCTCTTCTGTCTCAATATCTTCAACTTGA
>JBBSDG010000444.1:0-4004 GCA_038249635.1 Bacteroidales bacterium
CCGAAACCGCCTTCGAGGTAGGCTCCGCAGGTATCGGTTACATTACTGTAATACATGGAATGGCGGTTGGTCCAGCCTGAACCTGAAAATCCGATGGTATAATCAGGATTGGTTATAAGCCCGACAGTAATTCCGCTCATATGCACATCACGCGAACCGAACTGCGTATAACCGTTGTCGAAACCGACAAACCAACCTGGTTTTACATCTTTGTTCCTGCCGAAAAGGGTATTGATTTTATTAGTATTCTCTGAGGAATTATCCTGTGCATTTGCTAGAGTTGCAGCTAAGAGGATTGCTAATATTAAAGTTAATGTCTTCATTTGATTTTGTTTTTAATATTGTTTCTATGATTTGAAAGCAAAATTAAACTGCCGGTTACGATTCCGAAATTATAACTTATTGAATGACGGATATATCTGGTTGAAATGTCAAGTGTTAACATAATTTTGTCAAAATGATTCTGTCGAATGCCTTATACTTCCGCAGCTCCATTTCTTCAAAACTAATAAGACCAGCTCTTACATGCGAAAATATTGCAAGAATCTTCCGAGATTCTGACTTCGAAGCATATTCGAGGATAATAAATTCATCCTGGTTTTCGGTAAAATAGATATCGCGGATAATTCCTTCCTGGAAAAGGTGGTACACCTGGTATGACTCGTTAATCAGAACTTCGCTTTCCTCATCCCAGTTTACCTGGATGGTTTCTTTTTCGATGGCAAGTGATTCGTGATATTTGGTTATTTATTCGGTTCTGCATTGCCATTTCTTTCACTAATTGCCACATAGTTATACTGCAAACGGGATAAATTTCCGCATCCATTAAGTCTCAAATTCCAAATTCCATGGTCCAAATTCCAACTGGGACGTAGAGTCAGTCTTGGTTCTTGAGATTTGGGACTTTGGTCTTGGGTCTTTTTTTAATGCGTGATTTTATCCCACTCCAAGTATAACTTCCACAATCTATTTCCAGAAATCAAATCCAGTGAATGGATGAAAACAGGTGCCAGACATTTTGACATATATGGTTGAAAGAATTAATTATAAACATCATTACGATTTTAGGCATAAAAAAAGTCCTGCTGTTAACAGGACTGAGGATATAAGGAAATATTGCCGGGCGCTTTAACCGGCAACATCATTATAGTTGAGGAATTTCCAATGTTTCTCCCAAATCTGAAGAGGCAAATTTGTTTACATCAAAACGCAGGTAATCGAACTCATTTACCGGTAATTCATTCAAGTCAGCATTATTGCTTCCAATAAAGTTATTTACATCGAAGCGCAGGTAATCAAAATCATTCACTGGCATATCTGTAATTTCATCTGAACTGCCGTTAACAAAGTTGTTAACATCGAAACGAAGATAATCCATTGAACTTAGGGTAACCACTTCTGCATTGTCGTTGATAAAGTTATTTACATCGAAACGCAGGTAGCTGAACTCGTTTCCGGCGTATGCATTTAAAGATGAATTCTTTACAGTGGTAAAATCCTTTTTTGTTGTCGATATTGTCAAATCACCGCTAATGCCGGCTGAAGGATTTGCTATTGAGGTTACTGACATAAACAGCACTATGATCAGTGAAGTTAAAGTTGAGCTTAATCTGTTTGTTTTCATTTTTTATGTTTTTATCTCTTTCGAGCATGTTGATAATTTAGTTCGTTTGTTATGTGTTTATGACGGTTACTGATTTAAAAAGTTACATCCTGTTTTGTTAATGATTTCTTAAAAAATCTGAACGCGTACTGTTATTAAAACGATACAAAGATATACCGGCTTTAAAAGGTAGTAAAACTAAAATCGGCGAATGCCCGAAACAAACCGCTGAATGCGGAAAATGAGTTGTTGAAGGTGAAAATCTGGTGCTGAAAGCCATGAAATCGCATACGAAATATCATAAGATTCTTTAAACCAATATTTTGAATACTGAAAATCTGTTTAAAAAGAAAAAACGCTTTTGGCAATTGCAGGTATAAAAACGTCTATTTTACTTCAGTAATTCCTCTAACTTTTTCCTTGTTTCTGCAGATTCCTTAATAGATAAAGCCTTTCCATAATTCTCCCTTGCCTTTGGCTTATCGCCTGTTGCTTCAAAATAATCGCCATAAGAATCATACACATTAAAACTTTCAGGATAATTATCTGCATTCATTTTAAAAAATCTACCTGCTTTTTCATATTGTTTCATCTGCAAAAACTGATAGCCCATTCCATTAATCTGATCTTCAGGAGGTTTTGCTTTATATCCAAATAATCAGGAGACATCCTCGTAATGTTTTTCATAATTATCGACAAAAACCATTTTTGAATCCATAAAATCTTTCCTCGATAGTTTTAAACGGTACTTTTCAAAAATAAAACGAAGGGCGTCATACTCTGCAATGAGTGGTACGGAACTGTGATCATCATTGCCATAATATTTGCTTTCATACCTCAGTCCGCTCTGCTTCAGGCTTTTGATGTATTGATCCAAAGTTAAAATAGAACGTATATGCCGGGTTTCAATGGAGGAATCTTTTTGAACTTTTTTAATATCCATGCCTTCTTCCATCGTATTAGCAATGCCTAAATACAAGGTTGTACCCGTAAAATTCTTTTCATTAAGCACTTTTTCAACAGACTTTAAAAAATTCATTTTATCCCACCACATGCTGGGTTCAATGCAGATATAGGAATTGAACATTTTGGTATGGTTTACCAAAGCATCCATCACCATTAATCCTCCAAAGGAATGTCCTATAAGTGTTTTGTAGGGTTGCGTGGGATAGGTTGAGTCAATATAGGGCATGAGTTCTTTTTCGATAAATGCCATAAATTGTTCGCCTCCGCCTGATATTTTGGAAAAAGAACTGTCAATTCCCATGGACCGGTCAACATCGGTGTGTGTAGGAGTTAAATCCCGGTTTCTGTTGGTATTTGGAATACCCACTACTATCATTTCAGGGCAAATGGTATTTTCGTTCACCTGGCTAAGTTGTTGAATCATGCCCACTACCGAATAAAAATGAGCATCTCCATCCAATAAATAAACTACAGGAAATCGTTGCATCTTTTTAGCATCCGCTGTGCCACTATTGGGAACATATACCCAGATTTTTCGCTGTTCATTCAGGATTTTTGAGTGTATGCTGTCAATTGTTCCGATAATCACTTTATTGCCTGTTTGGGCAATTGCAGAAGTTACAAGAAATAGAACAAATACAAGGAAAGGAAGGATTTTGTTTTTCATTTTTATGAGATTGTTAAAATTGTCGAATTTACATGGTAAATTATTGTAAAAATTGGCCTGCACTTCGGCTTGGTTTTGCTTGGCTCGGCTGCGCTCACCAACCATCGCTAAGCAACCATCGATCAATGTCCGAAGTCAGTATCCAGAAGACATTGAATTTTAATCTGATTCTAATTCATTCACATTGTACTTAATTTCTTTGAGCTTAAATTTCCCATATACAAATTCGCCATCCGGATAATGCCAGATTGTTTCTCCAAAGGTCATACTATTTATTCCATTTATGGTTTTATATTCCGAAACAGGGGTTGAGAACCGGTATTGTTTCATATCGGAAACGGCAGTACGATCGTCGGAAGTAAAATTGATAAGCTGTCCGGCAGGATTGAAATACAAAACTGCCTTGATTGAAATTCCACGGTTTGTAAAAACAGCTTCAGCGGAAGCACTGTCTGTTGCTTTCCATTCAATCCGTTTATCAATCAGTGTAGCAGGAGCAATCAGGCACATATCATTGAAAAGTGTTACAGTTTCTGCTTTATTCATACTTTCGCCAGCTATGTTTACCACCGATAACAATCCGAACAAGCGGATGTCCATAGTAGCCGTTGCCTTGATGTACCTGTGATATCCGGGAACGGTTACGCCGAACATCTTTGCTTTCATAAAAAAGAGGCGAGCAGGATCATCGAAAAAGTTATACTGTAAAGTTGTGAAAGGAAACCAATCTTTGCCCTTTTCGCGCATTTTGCCTTCGAAGACAACACG
>JBBSDG010000445.1:0-3996 GCA_038249635.1 Bacteroidales bacterium
AACGAAAAAGGTAAAGCAGTTATTTGGTAAAATACATTTCGAAGAATGATATTGAGTTTTGCCGATTACCGTGGCATCGTTCCCTGATGTTTCAAGGTTATTTACACCAATAAGGTACAAAAAAGGGATGCAAAACAGGCATGAGGTATGCAATCGGGCAATGAATATACACTATTATTTCACTTGTGGAAACAGACTGACTTTATATTTAATGACAAAACAACTGAAGACTTTACACCTACAACTGAAAAAAATTTTAAAAAAATCGAAACTCCATTTGATGATCTATAATTATTGTTACATTTGATCATAAATAATACGCAATAAAATTGAGCCTATTCTGCCAACGTGGTGAGGTAAAAGGAATGTTTGTTGTTAGGAAATATGAGTTGGCTGCAAATGTAAATAATCGCACAACTCGACAGACAAGTGCAATTTTGCCTTCGCACCTCCATCATTTCGAGAAATTCCTTTATTTTTGAATGTTATTGAACTAAATAATGATTGATAAAAGAACCTTATCCGAACGTGATATTTGCACCAAGTTTATTACTCCTTCACTTGAAAAAGCAGGTTGGAATACTCAATTGCAGATATTAGAAGAAGTGTCCTTCACTGATGGAAAAATATACGTTAGAGGGAAGTTTACTGCCAGAGGAATCAGGAAAAGAGCCGATTATATTCTTTACTACAAACCCAACATTCCTGTTGCAATCATTGAAGCCAAAGACAACAACCATTCTGCACGATCTGGCATACAACAAGCATTAGACTATGCCCGAATACTCGATATTCCCTGTGTATTCAGTAGCAACGGCGACGGTTTCCTTTTCCACGACAGAACAGCAACCGACTCGAACATTGAGACAGAAATCAGGTTAGGCGAGTTTCCTACGCCGCAACAACTTTGGGACAAATACAAAAAATACAAAGGCATCACGACAGATGCTGCGGAAAAGATTGTTTCACAAGACTATTATTTTGACGGAACTAAACGCACACCGCGATATTACCAGCAAATAGCTGTAAACCGCACTGTTGAAGCCATTGCGAACGGGCAGAACAGAGTTTTATTGGTAATGGCAACAGGTACCGGAAAGACCTATACTGCTTTTCAGATTGCATACAGACTATGGAAATCAGGTACAAAAAAGAGAATTCTTTTTTTAGCAGACAGAACCGCTCTTATTGACCAAACAAGGCGTGGAGATTTCAGACATTTTAAAGGTAAAATGACAATCATTCGAAAAAAGGTTGTTCAAACGAAAGATGGAAAAGAAGAATTGGTTTCAACCAATAAGAGAGGAATAGATTCTTCAGATAAAGCCTTTGAGGTTTTCCTGGGATTATATCAAGGATTAAGTAACTACGAACCAGGCATTGAAGATGCTTATAAAGATTTCTCACCCAATTTCTTCGATCTGATTATTATTGACGAGTGTCACCGGGGAAGTGCAAAAGAAGACAGTAGTTGGCGCGAAATTCTTACCTATTTTAAGCATGCAACGCATATTGGTTTAACAGCCACACCACGAGAGACAAACGAAGCCAGCAATTCAGAATATTTTGGCGACCCCATTTACACCTATTCGTTACGTCAGGGAATCGACGATGGGTTTTTAGCTCCTTATCGGGTAATCCGCATTGCTTTAAACGTCGATGCTGAAGGCTGGCGACCAGAACAAGGCAAGACTGATAAAGATGGTAACGAAGTTGCAGACCGCATATACAACCGAAGAGATTTTGACAAAAATCTGGTTATCGAGGAAAGAACAGATGTTGTTGCCCAAAAACTTACCGAGTTCTTAAAAGGATTTGACCGTTTTGCTAAAACCATTGTATTTTGTGTTGATATCGACCATGCAGAACGAATGAGAACAGCTTTGGCAAAACACAATCCAGATTTAGTAGCCGAAAACTACAAATACATTATGCAGATTACCGGTGACAACGACGAGGGTAAACGTGAACTCGACAACTTTATCAATCCTGAAGAAAGATATCCTGTGATTACCACAACTTCAGAGTTGATGACTACCGGTATAGATGCCCAAACCTGCAAAGTAATTGTGTTGGATGCCAATATCAATTCGATGACAAAATTCAAGCAGATTATCGGACGTGGTACACGCATAAACGAAGAATACGGCAAACTTTATTTCACCATTTTAGATTTCAGAAATGCGACCGATCTTTTTGCCGACACTGCATTCGATGGCGAACCGATTCGAATAAAACCTGCAACCGAAGAAACCGATTTGGGCACTATCATT
The DNA here is from genome assembly GCA_038249635.1 of Bacteroidales bacterium. Taxonomy (GTDB): domain Bacteria; phylum Bacteroidota; class Bacteroidia; order Bacteroidales; family UBA4417; genus UBA4417. Next base: position 2,274 of record JBBSDG010000445.1, read on the forward strand.
GATGAAGAAGAAACCAACGAAGAACCTATCATTGATTTGGTATCAGGAGAAGAAATCGAATTGATAATTCCGCCGATTCGCTATCCGGAAACCAACCTTTCTGAAACTACTGTAAGAGAACCGAGGGCGAAAGTGTATGTAAATGGTGTGGATGTTTCGGCGTTAATTAGCCGTGAATTGCATTTCGACCAACATGGCCGACCAATTACAACAAGTTTAAAAGACCATACCAAAAATATAATCACAGAGAAATTTGCTTCGTTAGACGATTTTCTGATCCGGTGGAAAACTACCGAACGTAAAGAAGCCATTATTGCCGAATTAGTGGAACAGGGTGTTATGGTAGAGGCTTTGTATGAAGCCGTTGACAAACAGGTTGATTTGTTTGACCTGATTTGCCATGTTGCTTTCGACCAGCCACCTTTGACCCGCAAAGAAAGAGCAAACAACGTAAAGAAGCGGAACTACTTTACCAAATATGGCGACCAGGCCCGCAATGTGTTGGAAGCATTGTTGGATAAATACGCCGACGAAGGCATTGAAAACATGGAAAGTTTGGAAGTATTGCAAGTAAAACCATTGTCCGATTTTGGCTCGACTGTTGAAATTGTAAATGGTATCTTTGGCAGCCGGGAAAAATACCTTCAGGCTATTCAGGAATTGGAATACGAATTGTACAAAACTGCTGTCTGAACCATGATTACGAATGATTAGATGAATACTATGATTAATCAACAATATCCTGAAAGTGAATTGACAGGCAAAATAATAGGTTGCGCAATGGAAGTTCATAAAATACTTGGTAATGGTTTTCAAGAAGTCATTTACCAGAGAGCATTGGCTATTGAAATGAATAGTCAGGGAATTGAATTCAGCAGAGAACACGAAATGGAAATTGGATTACTTATAAATTTCGGAAGCAAAAGTTTGCAATTTAAAATAGTAATGAGACCAAAACATATATCATAGTCGATCAAAAAAACAATTAAATCATAGTTCAGACATTTATGAGCAACATAGGAGGCGTAATTAAATCGATACGCGATATTTTCAGGAAAGACCCCGGCTTAAGTGGAGATGCACAGCGTATTGAGCAATTGGGATGGATGATTTTTTTAAAACTGTTTGACGATAAAGACAAAGAAAAAGAACTGCTCGACCTCAAATACAAATCGGCCATTCCAGCCGAATTGCAATGGCGCTCCTGGGCCGAAAACGACGAAGGAATTACCGGTGACGAACTGATTGTTTTTGTAAACAACCAGCTTTTTCCGCAGTTAAAAGATTTGCCAGTAACGGCAGATAACCGTTTGGGCGTGATTATCCGGAATATTTTCGATGGCACCAACAACTACATGAAAAGCGGCACCACCTTTCGTCAGGCCATCAACAAACTCAACGAAATTGACTTCAACAGCAGCAAAGAGCACCATATTTTTAATGCCATTTACGAAGACATTTTGCAGGGACTGGCCACCAAGAAAGACACCGGCGAATTTTACACTCCGCGTGCCGTAACACAGTTTATTATCGACATGGTAAATCCGCAGTTGGGCGAAAAGCTGAAAGATCCGGCCAACGGAACGGGAGGTTTTCTGGTTTGCGCCATCGAGCATTTGCGCCATCAGGTAAAGAATGTAGCCGACCTTAAAATCTTACAGGAAACCATTACTGGCACCGAGCTAAAACCCCTGCCATTCATGCTCAGTGTAATCAACCTCAT
>JBBSDG010000446.1:0-3992 GCA_038249635.1 Bacteroidales bacterium
AAAATAGAGAAATACGGTAAAGATTGCTTTTCATAGTAACGAAATTTTGCGATGTGTTATTAGAGCCTGATTTAACGAGCGTTAAAAATACATCAAAAGAAACAATTGTGCAACATTTTAACAATAATTCTTTACATTAAATACAACTACGTTTAACTAAAGCAAAAAAATCATTTCAAATACGGCAAATTCACAATTGTAAACAAACATTGATTAAAAATACCATCTGATATGTTAAACAGAAAAATCTGTTTTGAAAACCGAATTTATCCACTCATACACAAAAGTATTGCGTATATTCAATTTTCGGCGCAGTGGATGTAACTATTTTTATGCAGTGGATTGTAAAAATATGTTTTAGCTAAAACAACAACGATGAGAATATGGGACAAATAAATAACAGCATATAGCTATGATTGCTTAACTAAGTTATTCTTGTGTTTGGTATAAAACTGATATAAAACTATGGCGGCTGTTACAGATACATTAAAGGAATGTTTAGTGCCAAACTGGGGAATTTCGATACAGGCATCCACCATTTCCATTACATCGTCGCTCACACCATTCACTTCATTACCAAAAATCAATGCAATATTCTCGGAAGCATCAGCAATATAATCTTCAAGTGCAATGCTTCCCACAGCCTGTTCAACTGCAATAATTTTGTATCCTGCCTCTTTAAGTTGGCTGATGGCGGCAGTTGTTTCGGAGAAGTACTGCCATTTAACCGATTCAGTAGCACCCAAAGCCGACTTATTGATTTCGCGGTTTGGCGGTGTGGCGGTTATTCCACACAAAAGCATCTCCCGGATCCTGAAAGCATCCGAAGTTCGAAAAATGGAACCAATATTATGCTGGCTCCGGATATTGTCGAGTACACAAATTACAGGCAGTTTTTCGAGGTAATTGAATTGTTCAACGCTTACCCTGTTGAGTTCATCCATGTTAAGTTTTCGCATTCGCATCAGATTAAACGGCAAATTTAAACGTTTTAAACAGCCTGAATACTTAAAATTTATTAACACTTTAGCTGGGCAGAGAAAAATCATGACAGATAATCCTATATTTGCCGTAGCAATTTATAAAATCGGGAAGTGATAAAAGGCAAAGATAAGGAAGAAGTAGTGGTAACGCCGCTTATGAAGCAGTACAATACCATCAAGGCTAAATACCCTGATGCGTTATTGTTGTTCAGGGTAGGTGATTTTTATGAAACTTTCGGTGCTGATGCCATAAAAGCCTCAGAGATACTGGGAATTGTACTTACCCGGCGGGCCAATGGCTCGGCAGCTTATATTGAACTTGCTGGTTTTCCGCATCATTCGCTCGATACGTACCTTCCGAAACTTGTTCGTGCTGGCTACCGTGTTGCCATCTGCGATCAGCTTGAAGACCCTAAACTTACGAAAACCATAGTTAAACGTGGCGTTACCGAGTTGGTTACACCAGGGGTTTCGTATAACGATAAAATCCTCGAAAATAAGGAAAATAATTTCCTTGCGTGTATTCATCTCCTTCCGAAAGCATCGGGAATTGCATTCCTCGATATATCGACCGGCGAGTTTTTACTGGCACAAGGCTCCAACGATTATATTGAAAAGCTTCTGCAGACATTCCGTCCATCGGAAGTAATTGTTCAGAAAAACAAACGACAGCAGTTTATCGAGACTTTCAGCGACAAGTATTATTTCTCGTATTTTGATGAGTGGGTATTTACCATTGAGTTTACCAAAGAACTGCTGCTTAAGCAATTCGGGACTGCATCGCTTAAAGGATTCGGCATAAGCGAACTCGAAAACGGTGTAATTGCAGCCGGAATTGCCTTGTACTACCTTTCGGAAACACAACACGATAAGGTTCAGCATATCTGTAAAATAGCCAGAATTGAAGAAGATCATTTTGTGTGGCTCGACAAGTTCACCGTCAGGAATCTTGAATTATTGCAATCGCCCAACGATAATGCAAATACACTTCTTTCAACAATTGACAAAACCATTTCACCCATGGGAGCACGCCTGCTGAGGCGCTGGATTTTACTTCCGCTGAAGGACAGGCTACCTGTTACCGAACGGTTGGAGATAGTTGACTATTATATAAATAAGGAATCGTTTACCGAAATAGTTGAACAAAATATTAAAACCATTGGCGACCTTGAGCGCCTGATCTCAAAAGTAGCTGTTAGCCGGGTAAATCCACGCGAGGTATTGCAGATACGTCGGGCTTTACAGGCACTTATACCGATAAAAAGTGCATGCCTCCATGCTTCGCACAAACCGCTCAACCACCTCGGAGAGCAAATTAACCCCTGCGAACTGATTGCAGATAAGATCGGACAGACCATACAAGATGATCCCCCTACCATGGTATCGAAAGGCCAGGTAATAGCTGCCGGCGTTTCGGACGAACTGGATGAATTACGGAATCTTGCTTTTTCGGGAAAAGATTACCTGATCAAACTTCAGCAGCGTGAGATTGAACGAACCGGCATTACTTCGCTGAAAGTCAGCTTCAATAATGTTTTTGGCTACTACCTCGAAGTTACCAATTCACACAAGGACAAAGTTCCGCCCGAATGGATGCGCAAACAAACGCTTGTAAATGCTGAGCGATACATTACAGAAGAGTTAAAGGAATATGAGCAGAAGATTCTTGGCGCTGAGGAAAAAATATTCGACATCGAAAACAGGCTTTACAACGAACTTATTCTGCAACTGGCCGAATATGTGCAGCCGGTGCAGCTTAACGCCCAGCTTATCGCGAGGCTCGATTGCCTGCTATCCTTTGCCCGCGTTGCCAAAACCAGCCGCTATGTAAAGCCACAGCTCAACGATTCCTATACTGTTGAAATTAAAAACGGTCGGCATCCGGTTATTGAAAAACATTTGCCCACAGGCGAAGAATATATTGCCAATGATGTAATGCTCGATAACGATGGTCAGCAGATCATAATTCTAACTGGGCCGAACATGTCGGGAAAGTCGGCATTGCTGAGGCAAACCGCACTTATAGTACTGATGGCTCAGATAGGTAGCTTTGTGCCTGCCGACGCGGCTAAAATAGGCATGGTGGATAAAATTTTTACCCGCGTTGGCGCTTCGGATAACATTACTTCGGGCGAATCGACCTTTATGGTCGAGATGAATGAAACAGCGAGTATCCTTAATAATATCTCGAACCGCAGCCTGATTTTGCTCGATGAAATCGGTCGTGGCACCAGTACTTACGATGGCATTTCCATTGCACGGGCAATAACCGAATACCTTCACGATCATCCGCTTTATCGCGCCAAGGTACTTTTTGCAACCCATTACCACGAACTGAACGAAATGGCGGCAAGCAAGCCCCGTATCCGCAATTACCATGTGGCGGTGAAGGAAATAGGCAAGAAGGTAATTTTTCTGCGAAAGCTTACACCAGGTGGCAGTGAGCATAGTTTTGGTATTCATGTGGCACGTATGGCCGGTATGCCGGGAAGTGTATTGCAGAGAGCTACAAATATTCTTTCGCAACTCGAAAAGAAGCATGTTACTGATGATCAGGATACTGACACCATTTCAACAAAAACTGATAAAAAAGCAGACGATATACAGTTAAGTTTTTTTCAGTTGGATGACCCTTTGCTCGAACGCATACGCGACGACATTATGGCTTTGGATATTAACACATTAACACCGGTAGAAGCCCTGATGAAACTGAACGGAATTAAAAATTTGCTGAAAAAATATTAGAGAAATTTTGGGAATAAAAAAATGTGTGTATATTTGCACTCCCATTACGGTAACAATGCGAAAGTAGCTCAGTTGGTAGAGCACGACCTTGCCAAGGTCGGGGTCGCGAGTTCGAGTCTCGTCTTTCGCTCTGCTTGTTCAGACCTCCTGTTAGTAGCACGGAGGTTTTTTTTAAGCTGCCCGAATGGTGAAATAGGTAGACACGAAGGACTTAAAATCCTTTGGCCATTGCGGCCATGCCGGTTCGATTCCGGCTTCGGGTAC
>JBBSDG010000447.1:0-3971 GCA_038249635.1 Bacteroidales bacterium
TATTACCAAGGGTTTATCCTTTAAGGGTAAGGTCGCTTTTAGTACTTATTACAATACGAGAACATTATATGCCGATTACAGACGTCCAGAGTATAAAATTAACTGGGCAGATGTTGGCAAACCAGGGGTAAATCCCTGGTATAGAAATGGCCAGTCAGGCTATTATAAATACAACCTTAATCCACTGGATATTAATGTTGGAGGATTGGAGTCGGGTTATTACCGTGATCTTTATTACGAAGGTTCGGTGAATTATGCCAATACATTTGGGAATCATAGTGTTTCAGCTTTAGCTTTGTTCAACAGACAGAAAAAGCAGAAAGATACCGATTATGCCTTTAAAAATGAAGCACTTGTTGGAAGGGCCACCTATGATTATTCTCACAAGTATTTACTGGAAGTCAATATTGGCTACACCGGATCGGAACGATTTTCACCTGGCAAGAAATTTGGATTTTTCCCATCGGGTGCATTTGGATGGGTTGTTTCTGAAGAACGATTCTTCAAATCGGCGGTAGCTTTTGTCAGCAAACTGAAATTACGCTATTCCGACGGATTAGTTGGAAGTGACAATGCTTCAGCGAGATGGCTGTTTCTAAGTAACTATTATACCGATCCACGCGGTTATATCAAAGAAGATCCGGCAGCGAATCCCAGTGCACAATGGGAGGAAGCGCGGAAAAAGGATCTTGGGCTTGAGCTTGGTTTGCTGAACAATGACCTGATGATCAACGTCGATTTCTTCGATGAGTATCGCACGAATATGTTGCTTCCCCCCAGAATCCCTTTTACTGTGGGAAATAGCTTCAAAGATCAAAACCTTGGGTCAATGAAAAAGCATGGGTTTGATCTTGATATTGAATATAACCGGAAATTGACCGATAATATGAGCTTCTATGTGAAAGGTATTTTTGGGTTTAATGAGAACAGGATTATATATAAGGATGACCCAAAATACGCCCCTGAATATGCTAAAGAAGCAGGAAAATCTTTGGGTGCTCAGATTACAGGCGCGCAACTGATTGGTTCAGGTTATTTTACTTCAATTGATGACATCCATACTACATCGGCGCCTATTCCTGTAGGTTCACTAAATGTAGGTGATTATAAATACCTTGATTACTATGCTGATGGAAAAATCTCAATCAGAGACCGATATCCAATCCCGGGATCAATGTACCCACCTATTACTTTCTCACTTGGGGGAGGGTTCAGTTTTAAAAACTTTGATTTTAACTTTAATTTACAGGGAAACCAGGGGAAATATGTTGCTTTCAATCAGGCATACGAGATTGAGTTCCCGAATGGTAACTACCGTATACATGCTTCACAGTTAGATTATTGGACACCTACAAACCCGGGTGCAAACCACTCCACGATTCACTTTGTAGGAGATGCCAATTTGCCGAATCTTGTTTGGGGCGGAGGTTCATCCTATTTTGGAGGATACGAAACTGCGATTCAGGATCGCTTGTGGAGAAAAGCCGATTATCTCAGGTTAAAAGAGGTCTATTTTGGGTATAATTTCAAACCAGAATTTCTGAAAAGAGCCATTGGAATAACGAATATGACGACTTATATTACAGGTAATAACCTTTGGACCTTAACGAATTTGATTGAAGGTGATCCTGAACGTAAGGACTTTACACAGGGTTTTTATCCGCAATTGTCAAGTATAAAATTCGGTTTAAAAATTGGTTTTTAACCATAATCAGTTAGAAAAAGATGAAAAAATACATAAAAATAACAATCTTGGCAGGAATACTTGCGATGATTTTACCATCTTGTCTGGAGAGCTATCTGAATGAAGCACCTGATGCAGGATTAACTACGGACGTTGTGTTTTCTAAATATACGAACATCGTCAAATTTTTCGATTCTGTTTATGACGGACAACGTGTAATTAGCGGAACTACTTACGATTACAATATAAAAACTGCCCATCCGCTCTATTTCGCTTATCGTATGGAATATACCTGGGATGGCATGACCGATATGAGTGATAATGGACGTCAGTATGAATCACAATCGATCAAAGGAGGTCAGATGGGTGGAACTGTCGATAAATTTGCCGGACCAGTTTCGTCAAAAAATGTTCCTATCCTACCTTCCATGTTTGAATGTATCAGAATATGCAACATGACGTTGAAAAATGTCGGAATGTTGCAGGATGCCCAGCAGGTGGATATTGACGACCTGATTGGACAGGCCCATTTTATTCGCGCCTATGCTCATTTTGCCCTCTTCCGGATTTGGGGCCCTATGCCATTTATTACGAAGGTATTAACACCAAGTGACGAATTTGACCTTACACGTTTGTCCAGAAATGAAACCTGTAAAAAGATTGCACAGGATTTTGATACGGCCTATGTCTATTTCAGAAAAGCCGGAATTATGCGCCGCGATGCCGACCTACAGCTCAGCAATCCAAAGCAGTTCCGTCCTGCAGGAGTTGCAGCACTCGGGATGAAAGCCCGTGCTTTGCTATATGCCGCCAGTCCTCAAAACAACAAAAACGGTGTTACCGATTGGCAGGATGCGGCTAAAGCATGTTGGACAGCCATTGACTCCAGCAAATTTTATGGCTTTGCAATGCAAACAGCGGCTCAGGCAAGTGGAAACTTAAAGCAGGCATACAAGAATAATTTTATGAATGTTCCTCGTACAAATGAGCAACTATGGTCCTATTATGCCAATTATAACAACCCGAATATTGCAAATCCAAACTATAGCATTGGGTTAACATCAATTCAATCGATGACCAACGCCATATTTGCACAACAGGCCACAGCAATGTCGGGAGAAAACCCAACACAAAATACGGTTGACAAGTTTGAGACAAAATGGGGCGAACCGCTCAATACTCCTGCCGACAGGGCTGCTGCTATAGCACTTGGCCATTACAACGATCAGGATCCTTATGCAAACAGGGATCCCCGGTTTGCATGGGGGATCATCTATAATCAATCCACCGAGGTAGCCGGATATAATCCTGCAAATATTTACTATGAGACTATTGGCGGAAAGCAGGTATTCAGTGAATTATTAAATTTTGCTGCTTTTCTTGGTGTAACCCGTACTGGTTATTATCAGCGCAAATCTATTTATGATTCAAACACTAAAGTGACAACAAGTTATAATCTTACGGATCCAATAATTCGTGTGGCCGAATTGTACCTGAATTATGCCGAAGCTGCAGCACAAGGTTATGGAGGAGAAGCAGGCACTGCACCAGGGGCTTCGCTGAGTGCGGCTCAGGCTGTAAACCTCGTAAGAACGAGGGTGGGAATGCCTAATCTGCCAACAGGATTATCTCCAACAGTATTTTTGCAACGGGTAAAAAATGAACGGGTTATTGAACTGTGTTTCGAGGGTCACTATTATTTCGATATCCGCCGTTGGTTAGACGCACCTGTAACAATGGGACAGGTGCTTTATGGTATGGACATTGAGAAAGTACCTGTTTCAACCACTTATCCGAAAGGGTTCAAGTATTTGCGCGCGCCTTTGCCGTCCGACCGTCAATCGCTTTGGAAAGATGAGATGTACACCTTCCCATTCACAACCCAAGACAACTACAAGATGCGTAATTTTTCACCTAATCCGATTTGGTAAATCATACAAATTAATGATCATATGAAACTAAATAAAAATAGATATTTCAGGTACGGTCTGCTTCTCGTTGCGTTTCTAATGCTTTTATCAGCCGTAAACCTGAAAGCTCAGAATAAGCCGGAAGCTAAGAAACAAAAAGCGATTGTACTGACACTAAAAGTGTCCGACGAAAAAGGCGATGTAATTTCCGGTGCTCAAATTGTACTTGGAGAAGGACTGCTCCATACACAAACAGATAAGACGGGTACGGTTATTTTTACAATCCAGAGCGACAACGAGTTTGTTACAATAGCATCACCAGGTTACGAACCTCAGGTTTTATTGGTTAACGACCTGATTACCAATCCAAGTATTAA
>JBBSDG010000448.1:0-3945 GCA_038249635.1 Bacteroidales bacterium
ACATTGCAGGTATGGAAGATGGTGAATACGAGGAACATGATGAAACCGGCAGATTGATTGTAAAAGGACAGTATGCCGAAGGTGCAGAAGAAGGCGAATGGGTTTATGATTTTATTAATTACCGCGAAACAGGCAGCTACAAAGGCGGAGCGCGCTTCGGCAAATGGAAATCGTATTATGCCGATGGAACCCTGCGTTTCGAAGGTGAATACATCGACGATAACCTGAATGGGAAAATAAACTGGTACTGGCCAAGTGGCAAACTGAAAGACCAGGGAAACTATCTGAACGGCAGCCGCGAAGGCGACTGGACAACTTTTAATGAGGACGGTACTCCTTTCCTGATTATCACGTATCGTGGCGATGTTGAAAAGCGGTATGATGGAATTGTTATTAAGCCGACTTTTGAGGAATAAGCAATTAAAAGCTGATTATGCTTTTTTCTTATATAAATTCGTTGAATCCATTAAAAATGCTTCTGGTATGAAAAATTTAACAGATTTATTACTAATTGCTATTGCAATATTTGTTGCTTCATGCGGTTCGCAACAGCAAAAAGTGGCTGAGCTATCTCAGTCAATTGATACGTTTGCTCTTTTAAAAAAAGGCGATACTATTTCGGCCCATGTTCAAAAAGTTTTGCTTTCAAATGTAATGCAGGCCATTAAAACCGGAGGCCCGGAATATGCCATTACTTTTTGCAACGAGCGAGCCATGCCTCTTACCGATTCGTTGGCAAAAGCTAATAACTGCATGATACAAAGGGTTTCGGATAAATATCGTAATCCCGCAAACAAACTCACTGAATACGATAAGGAAATTTGGAAACAACTAAGTTCATCAACCGCGGTAAATCCGATTTTAGTAGCAGAAAACGGGCAAATGGTTTTCTATAAACCTATAAAAATAGCTATGGCTGCCTGCCTCACTTGTCATGGAACTATTGGCAAGGAAATGAATCAGAAAACAGCCAAAATTATCAGTGAAAAGTATCCTAAAGACCTGGCCACAGGCTATCAGGAAGGCGATTTACGTGGATTGTGGAAAATTACTTTTTTAAAAGATTAGAATGCATAATATTGATTGAGGGGTTAGATTATACTTAGTGTGGGATAAAATTAAGCAAAGAAAAAAGACCCAAATCTCAAGAACCAAGACCTACTCTTAAACCCCACCTGGAATTTGGAGCTTGTAATTTGAGATTTATTGAATTTGAAAATTTATCCCGTTTTCATTATAAATACTATTTTTATAGAACGAGGGGTAATATGTATTATATTGTTACAAAATGAGGGTTTGTGGTTTTTAAATTAAACATTAGAGCTTTTGATAGTTTCTTCGTGTTTCATTGAGCTATCAATACAAATATAACCTAAGTATATCAATTTATAGTAGTAGCCTGATCATGGCACCCAGGCAGAGGCATAGCACATTTAAATTTTCATCCATGGCAAAGTATCCCTAATCTGTTTAATATGCGCCACAAGCCCTTAACGGTAAAATAAAGGTTAACGAAATGATGCATGCAGCACATACCTGCCCGAATTCGCCATTGCCTAAATTTGAAGATTTTGTGGCAATTCAAAAATAAGTTGAAATATCCTGTTTTTAGAGGATTGCGCAGACATATTCAACATTCTAAATTTGTAGTCAAAAATATTTGATAAACAGCATTCAGTTCAATGACCGGAATCTCTTAAATGTTGATTGCGATCAGTAAAGGTTAAAGGCTAGTGGATCAAGTATTTAATTTACATTCTGTAAATATAAAACCTATGAAAACTATTATTTTGAGATTTTTGGCGTCGGTTGTAATGTTACTGCCTTTTCTTTTTTCATCCTGTACGAAGGATCCACAGGCCGAGCCTGAAAAACCTGGTGTTTTTACAGGTTACACATATTCCACCACCAATTTCGTGGAAGGATGGAATGCAACAATCAAGGATAATTTCGTGGAAGTAAGTGATGCAAATACTACCGTTTTGTTGCATTATGGGGTAACTCTCACCGATGCTCTGCGAATGGATATTATTAACAATTGCTGGACTTTGCTTGCCGGCAGCCGCTATACGGTTATTAAACTTTACCCGTACAATTACAGCGCTCTCAACTTCCCGTACAATTATCTGCAGGCCGATGTAACGGATAAAGCAACAGGGAAAACAAAGTTTGTAAGCTTCCTCGTACAGGTTGTGAGCGGCGTGGCATACGGGTACGAAGTAATTTCAAATTCTTCAGCCGAATTCCAGCAAAAATTTCAGACTATTGAATCTATTGAAAACATGTACGGTTTCAATAAGTTTGCTCTGGGTACGAATGATTTGATCGGAACCTGGCAGGAAGGCGGCGGCGCTTTTACCCAGTATTACTATGTTCAGTCAGGTAATTATGCAGGTATGAATATAACGGTTTCGAACTTGAAATACACTTTTGTGAACAGCTTTGCTTATAACACGGATGTAAAATCTGTGTCAAACGGAGGTTACTCAAAAGAAAAGGAAATCGGGAGCTATCTGACAACTAACTGGGATGTATCCACAACGGATCAGAACGGGAAAGTTTCGCAGTTTAATGCCTGGTTCGAGGCGGTGAAAGGAGGCCGGATTCTTCATTTATGGGATAAGAAATTCACAGGAGAGCATTTCCAGTTGGGAAGGATAAATTGAAAGAAAAGCTATACCCTGTGCGTTGTTGCTATTCTGTTTCATAGCCTTCGACAATTACAAAACCAGTTCCCCAAAAAGATTTAGACCAGGTAGGCATATCTGAAACCGAGATAAAATAAGTTCCTTCCTGAAGTATCTTGTGTGGTTCTGCTACCCATTTGGCATCCGGTGTACCGTTTTTTCCGTTCTTGCCATAAGCCCTGAACGTCCCGACTGCATTGCCTTTACTATCTTTTATACTGATTGTACCTCCGCCTGAAGTACCCATGCCTTTATTGTAATGATCGGTAGTTATCCTTACAATCATGGTCGGTCGCTTAATTACAACTTTTGTTGGATTTTTAGGGAATTTGCTTTTGGCTTCTTCATTTCTACCGACTTCAAATATAACTTTTGTCTGTTTATTATTTACAGATGATTTTGCCAACGCTTTTTCGATCAGATCAGGATTTGTTTTCTGAGCAGGTGCTACAACTTGCTGTGCCGGCTTTTTTTGCTCTTTTGTTTTTTGCCTTGTCAGTTCCTGATCAACTTTACTTTTTGCTTTTGAATTATCTTTTAGCTGCTCCGGGGCTTGTTCAGCAGGTGATTCTGTTACTTCAGTTTTCGGTGCAGCCGGTTCGGCTTCCTGAATTGGCGGAAGTTCCATGTTTGATGAAGTGACAGGTGTTTTTGACTCCTGGATATCCATAAAGGTATTGTAACCAAACCAGCCAGCAACTCCTAACACAGCTAGTAAGATGATGTACAGGGGAATCCTCAGCTTGCTTTTTTTCTGCTTCGCAGGCGGAATTACAGATTGAGCTTTTATTTCCTGATGCATATTTGAAGTTGGCTGAATCCTTGCCGGTTCGGATGGCGGTGGAACAAACGGTTGAGCCGGTTGGGCTTCAACCACAGGTTTTACCGCTTCAACCACTGGCTGATTGTACGGCGGTGCCGGTTGGTAAATTACTTCCGGTAGATCAACCGGTTTGAAATTTGAATTTATAGCAACTTCAGGAGAAGAAATACCCTGGCCACATTGCTGGCAAAATAGATCACCTGGCTCAAGGAAGCTTCCGCATTTTACGCATTTTAGCTCAGCTTCCGGTTTTAGAACGGGAACTTCAACAGGATAAAAAGATTCCGGCTTTAATTCTTCAACAACAAAAACCGGTGCTGACGGATCAGTTGGTTCAGCCAATTTTACAGTTGATTTGTCGAAACCGCATTCCATGCAAAACCGGGCATTGGGTTCGAATAATGTTCCGCATTCAGGGCAAAATTTCATTTCAAA
>JBBSDG010000449.1:0-3938 GCA_038249635.1 Bacteroidales bacterium
TCATAACTATTAAACGCAATGAAGCTTTGGGATAAGGGAACTGAAATAAATAAGCTGATTGAAACCTTCACAATTGGTCACGACACGGAGATGGACTATTTTTTGGCGGAATTCGATGTAGTTGGCTCACTGGCACATATTGCAATGCTCGAATCGATCGGATTATTAACGGCTCCGGAATTGGTGTTGCTTTCAGGTGAATTGCGCAAAATCTACAAAGAAATCAAAGATGGCAATTTTGTGATCGAGGAAGGAAGCGAAGATGTCCATTCACAGATTGAACTGATGCTTACCCGAAAATTGGGTGATGTTGGCAAAAAAATTCACAGTGGCCGATCCAGAAACGATCAGGTGTTACTTGATTTAAAACTCTTTACGCGAAGCGAAATAAAATCGGTCGTTGAACAGACATTTGAGCTTTTTGAAATATTGATTGCTCAAAGCGAAAAATACAAGCATGTTCTGATGCCCGGATATACCCATTTGCAAGTTGCAATGCCTTCATCGTTTGGATTATGGTTCAGCGCATATGCCGAAAGCCTTACCGACGATTTGCTTTTACTTCAGGCGGCTTACCGCATCTCCGATCAGAACCCGCTCGGTTCCGCAGCAGGTTATGGTTCCTCTTTCCCGCTCAACCGGCAAATGACCACCGATCTTTTAGGTTTCGAATCGATGAACTACAACGTGGTTTACGCACAAATGGGACGTGGTAAAGTGGAGAAAAGTGTAACTTTTGCCCTTGCTTCGGTGGCAGCAACCTTATCGCGGATGGCTTATGATGTGTGCCTGTTTATGAGCCAGAATTTTAATTTCGTATCACTTCCCGACGAATTGACAACCGGATCAAGTATAATGCCCCACAAGAAGAACCCTGATGTTTTCGAGTTACTTCGTTCGCACTGCAACAAGATCCAGTCGCTTCCTAACCAAATCCTGCTAATGACCAACAATTTACCAAGCGGCTATTTCAGAGATTTACAGTTAATCAAAGAGGTCTTTATTCCCGCATTTGCCGAATTGAAAAGCTGCCTGACGATTGCTGCCTTCGCAATCAGTAACATAAAGGTAAATGAGAAAATTATGGATGATAACCGCTACGAAAATATTTATAGCGTTGAAGAGGTGAACCGAAAGGTACTTCAAGGTGTTCCTTTCAGGGACGCTTACCGTCAGGTTGGGGAATCGATCAAAAAAGGGACTTTTCACCCCGACAAAAACGTTTGCCACACGCACGAAGGGAGCATCGGAAATCTTTGTCTGCCCCAGATACGCGAAAAAATGGCAGCCGTTTTAAACAGTTTCAACTTCAGCAAGGCAGAAAAAGCATTTGAGCTTCTTATTTCCGGCAACAAAATGCGGTAATAAATTGATTTTTTGACACCCCTAGATTTAATGAATTCAACCAAAAATAGACCTGTTTGTTTTCAATTTGTCTGAATTGGGCGGTTTATTTTTACTTAATGACATTTAATGATTATTTAATATTTATGGCTATTAAATTGATTATTAACCGACGCCGACCCTTATTACCTTAAATTCCCGTGTTACGGAGCTAATTTCTTATTTCCGGGAACAAAACGAAGTTTGATTTTCGACGTAAAAAATGTACTTTTGATTTTAATTAATAAGTAATAACTGTTATTTTCTTTCAATTCGTCACAGATTATCGCTTTTCATTGAATATTTACAAACAGATTCTTTCAAATACTTTCTATCTGACAACAGGTAGAGAGTTTTGCTAATTTTATATCAAATGGAACAAAATAGTTTTCCAAAAGCTCAGGGGCTGTATGATCCCAGTAATGAACACGATGCATGTGGGATCGGTTTTGTCGCCCACATAAAAGGACAGAAGTCGCACGACTTAATTCAACGCGGACTCACTGTTTTGCTGAATATGGATCATCGAGGAGCCACGAGCTCTGACAATAAAACCGGAGATGGCGCTGGCATATTGTTGCAATTACCACACAATTTCTATGTTTCGCTGAAAATTGCCGTACCCGAAAGCGGTAAATACGGTACAGGACTTGTTTTTCTTCCTGTAAATGAAGAAGAGGCAGCCTATTGCATCGAAGTGCTCAATCGCTATGTTGAAGCGGAGGGTCTTCAACTGATTAGCTGGCGTGATGTGCCTGTTGATAGTTCGGTGCTTGGTGAAATAGCTAAACGTTCGGAACCACGTATCCGTCAAATATTTGTAAAAGGCAATTACGAACAGGATATTCTTGAACGGAAACTTTACCTTGCGAGGAAACAAGCTGAAAGAATTGTAAGAGGATCGCAACTGGCTGAAAAAGATTCGTTCTATCTGCCAAGTTTTTCAAGTAAAGTGATCATTTACAAAGGGATGTTCACCGCAGAACAGCTTCGCGGTTACTTCAAAGACCTCACCAATCCTGCCATGACCAGTGCTATCGCGCTCGTTCATTCCCGTTTTAGTACAAATACTTTCCCAACATGGGATCTTGCACAGCCGTTCAGGATGATTGCCCACAATGGCGAAATAAATACGATTAAGGGAAACCGTCAGTGGATGCACGCACGCGAATCGCTGCTTCAGTCCGATCTTTTCGGTGACGATCTTGACAAGCTTTTCCCAATTGTAGAACCTGGGAAATCTGACTCTGCATCGTTCGACAATGTACTTGAGTTCCTTAACATGACCGGACGTAGCATACCGCATTCGCTTTGTATGCTGATACCTGAGTCTTTTAACGAAAAGAATCCAATACCAGAAAGTCTTAAAGCTTTCTATGAGTATCACTCCACATTAATGGAGCCATGGGACGGACCCGCATCAATGGTCTTCTCCGATGGTCGTTACATTGGAGGTACCCTCGACCGAAGTGGTTTACGTCCTTCGAGGTACATCATTACCAAAAATGATCTGATCGTAATGGGTTCGGAAGTTGGAGTTCAGGTTTTTCCAGCCAGCGAAATCAAGGAAAAAGGACGTTTGCGCCCAGGAAAATTACTTTTGGTTGATACACAGTTAGGTATTATCATTCCTGATAAAGAGGTTAAAGCAGAATTAAGCCGCAAAAATCCCTACGTCAACTGGCTAAAAGAAAACAGGTTAGAGCTTGAAGCTATCAAAGTAAAACAGCGTGTTCCGTCAGGAATGGGTGACGAGTTTGGTCCCTACTCTAAGACTTTTGGTTACAGCAAAGAAGAGATGATGCTGATCATCAAAGAAATGTCTGAAACCGCCCAGGAACCTACAAGTTCGATGGGTAACGATACACCGCTTGCTGTATTCTCAGACAAACCAAAACGGTTTTTCAGTTATTTCCGGCAATTATTTGCGCAGGTTACCAATCCACCGATTGATTCTATCCGCGAAGGACTTGTTATGTCGCTTACAAATTACATCGGTTCGTTGAGCAGCAATATCCTTGATGAAACACCGAACCATTGCAAACTTATAAAATTCGAAAGTCCGATTATTACAAATACCGACCTTGGAAAGATTAAAGATCTTAAACATGAGACATTTAATCATGTAACGATCCCAATGCTTTTCTCGAAAAAAGAGGGTGTCGAAGGATTTAAGAAGTCGTTTAAAGCAATGCTTGAAGCTGCCGAAAAAGCCGTCGATGAAAAGAAGAACTTTATCATTCTTACCGACCGTAATATTTCGGAAGATTTGGTTCCTATTCCTTCGCTTCTTTCTGTTGCCGCGGTACATCACCACCTGATCAAAACAAAAAAGCGAATGCAGATCGGCATCATTGTCGAAACTGCCGAACCTCGCGAGGTTATGCACTTTGCATTGTTGCTTGGTTATGGCGCCAGCGTTGTTAATCCATATCTTGCCTTTGCCGCCATTGATTACCTCGTAACAGAAGGTGAAATCAAACTTCCATATGTTGAAGCGCGTAAAAACTATATCAAGGCAATCGATAAAGGTCTTCTCAAGATCCAGTCGAAAA
>JBBSDG010000450.1:0-3934 GCA_038249635.1 Bacteroidales bacterium
GGCCGAACTCATCATTCGCTTGGCCGACTGAAATACATTATCATCCATTTGATTCTGAGTAAGCTTTTCAACACCAACATGATGATGCTTGCTCATCGAAATCCGGTGAACGACACTCTCGACTATAATAACTGCACCATCCACAATCAGCCCGAAATCAATAGCTCCAAGGCTCATCAGATTACCCGAAACACCGAAAATATTCATCAGCGAAAAGGCAAAAAGCATGGATAACGGAATTACCGATGCAACAATAAGCCCAGCCCTGAGGTTTCCCAGCAACAGAACCAGAATAAATATAACGATAAGTGCTCCTTCCACCAGGTTGCGCGAAACTGTGCCAATGGAGCGACTCACCAAATCGGAGCGATTAAGAAAAGGCTCAATAATAATTCCTTTGGGTAAAGATTTCTGAATCGTTTCGATCCGGGTTTTTACATTATCAATTACTTCATGAGCATTTGCACCTTTCAGCATCATAACTACACCACCAACAGCCTCAGTTGTATCAACAACCAATGCCCCGTAGCGCGTTGCATTGCCAAACTGAACCGTTGCTACATCCCTGATCAGAACAGGAACTCCGGAAGCACTGTTTTTAACGACAATCTTTTCAATATCCTCCAGCGTTTTCACCAGACCGATGCCACGGATAAAATAGGCTGTAGGCTTTTTATCAATGTAAGCGCTACCTGTGTTTTCGTTGTTTCTTTCGAGGGCCTGGAAAATATCGGTCAGCGTAAGGTTCATTCCTCTGAGACGCTCTGGATTAACGGCAATTTCATATTGCTTTACAAAACCGCCATAGCTGTTAATATCAGCTACACCGGGTGTGCCAAGCATCTCGCGGCGAACCACCCAATCCTGTATGGTACGCAGTTCCATCAGCGAATATTTAATTGGAGAAGCTTTATCAACAGAAAGCGTGTACTGGTATATTTCACCTAAACCGGTCGAAATAGGAGCAAGCTCAATTTTTGCCATACCAGCAGGAATTGCCTCCTCGGCTTCTCTTAAACGTTCACTCAATTGTTGTCGCGCCCAGTAAACATCAACTCCATCTCTGAATACAACCGTCACAACCGATAAGCCGAGTCTTGAAATGGAGCGCAGCTCAATGATATCGGGGATATTGGCTACGGCTACTTCGATGGGCGCAGTAATAAAGCTTTCGACTTCCTGCACCGCCAGCGACGGGGCGAGCGAAATAACCTGTACCTGGTTGTTGGTAATGTCGGGAATGGCATCAATCGGAAGCCGGGTAAGGGAATAGGTTCCCCAGCCAATCAATGCAACCACAAAAAGCCCGACAATGAACTTGTTTTTTATTGAAAAATAGATGATTCGTTCAATCATAATTACTTCCTGAAAAAGTTAATGCTAAATATAAACCGTCTCCAATGCATTGGATGAAAATGCAGGAACCAGCAAATACCTTTCGGTTAGTATTAAGAAATTTTAGGAGGCTGCCAGATTGAGGCTAAAGGATCAGAAAAGAATAGGGTTGAAACAGGAAAATACTGTTTTTCGTAAAATGAAAAGCTATTCAGCTGCACCAGGTATTCCTGGAAAATTACTGAAGTAGCGCAGCAATTGCAGGTGCAAAACGGCGAACAGTTATCCTTGTCGCTATGATGGTGAGTATCCTGGCTTGTTTGTGAAAGTTCAGTCTGATGTATTGCCATATCCTTTTTAACGTCAATGCAGGGTTTTGCAGTGAGCGCTAACACATAGAAGGATAATATGATGGCAATAATTTTCATAAAGAAACTATGCGGCAAATGTACTACAAATGTTGATGCAAGTATGTTGAAAGATTACTTTATAAGATTTTCTAACTAAAGAATAACGTCAAAGTGATATAACAATTAAATTCCTTTTCCAGGAAAACTATTTTCGCCTGAATATCCTGACTCAACCGGCAATCCCAACGCTTTCCATTTAATTATGCCGCCATCGAGGTTGACTGAATAAACAATCCCATTCAGGTTGAGCCAATTAACGACTTTCAGGCTACGGATACCAGCATTGCAGATCACTATGACAGGCTTACCGGTTGGGATGTTTTTAACCTGAGAAACTATTCCTGACATAGCGAAATAGGAAACATTCCGGTGCGGAATATATTCAAGCTTATACTCTGGTTCTTCACGTACATCGATCATAATAGCTGTGTCGTTTTCTAATTCTGCCAAGGCATTCTGAGGCGTGACATGATGCATTCCTTCAATATGGAATTCCTGGAATTGGGGCGTTTCAGATGTTATCATTTTTGCAAAATAAATAAGTTAGATTATTGTCTGATTTTTTTGATATTGAAGGCAATATAACCAGACAACGCTATGAATTCGCAACCATAAAATCAACAACATTTCTGATTGACTCTAAACCGATCTCTTCGCGCTTCACTGAAGCCGGATCCCGGAAAACATATCCTGAAACATCATCCGCAACCTGTAAATGCTTAAAAGAGTCAACCGAACAGTTAAAGATAAGGTCAAGTGTCTGGTATTCTATTTCGGCGTAAATATATTTATTAGTAAAAGTGCCAACAAAATCTATTATACTGATTTTCAGATTCAGTTCTTCTAAAATCTCCCGCTTTACAGCTTCTTCAGCAGTTTCTCCCGGATCAACAAATCCGCCAGGCAGATCGAGCAATCCCGCGGCAGGATCATGTTTTCGGATCGTAAAAAGTACTTCGTTCTTTTCATTACGGATAATTGCTGCCACAGCGGCATTCATATTTATAAAATATCTGAAACCACAGTTGCCGCAAATCAATGATTTTTCCGTATCGGCCGATAAGCCGGGTTTCCCGCATTGTGGACAAAATTTGAATACTTTAAAAGGACTGAATTGACTGTGCATTTTTCCGCTAACTTATTTGATGAGTGCATCATAAAGCACCTCAATAGGATGCAATGCAGTGCGTCCTGTGCCATCTTTTATCTGATGCCTGCAACTTGTACCCGGAGCAGAAATAATCGTATGCTCAGGTGTTTTCCTCACTTCGGGCAACAAAACTAACTCACCGACTTTCATCGAGACATCATAATGCTCAGCCTCATAGCCAAATGAGCCTGCCATTCCGCAACAACCTGATTTTATTTCGTCGATGGTATAGTTTGCAGGCAGCGATAGCATTTCTGTGGTTGGACCAGTTGATGCAAGCGCTTTCTGGTGACAATGTCCATGAAGGCGGACATGCTGTTTTGCATCCGTAAACTGCGATTCAGTTATATTACCTTTCTGCACCTCACGCATGATAAACTCATCAAACATCAGGCAATCGGGTGCGATTTTCAAAGCAGCAGCTTTAAGTTCACTACCGACAAGATCTGGATATTCATCACGGAAACTCAGTATTGCCGAAGGCTCTATGCCAATCAAAGGAGTTTCAGCAGTTACTATTGAGCCAAGTTTTGAGATATTTTCTTTGGCCAGCAATTGTGCCTTCCGAACCAGTCCTTTCGACAAATACGCTCTTCCACTTTCAACATGATCGGGTATTTCGACCTTGTAACCGAGTTTATTAAGAGCTTTAACAGCCTTGATACCGATTTCGACATCGTTTACGTCGGTGAATTCATCGGCAAATAAAAATACCGTCCCTTTTGTTCCTGTGTTTTCCGAAGGAGACAACTTTTTCACCCAATTTTTAAGCGTTATTTTGTACAAAACCGGTATGGAACGTTTTGGTGCAAAACCTAATGATTTCTTCATCAAACCAGATGTGAATTCATTGGTAACAAAAAAGTTAAACACCGATGGAGCAAGCATTCCAACCTTGTTGAGTTTTGATATATTGGCAATTATCCTTGTCCTGACCGGAATGCCATTGGCATCATGCCAATGCTGGAGAAATTCTGCTTTGTACCTGGCCATATCCACATTGCTCGGGCATTCGCTTTTGCAGCCTTTGCACGAAAGA
>JBBSDG010000451.1:0-3920 GCA_038249635.1 Bacteroidales bacterium
ATTTTGCGGAAAGCACTTGGAATAAAGGAATCCGTTAAGGTTTATGGAATAACACCGCTGGGCTATCCCCGCGAAACATATACCAAACGTACAGTAATTATGCGCAAGCCATTGGAAGACTTGGTTATTTATTGCTGAGTTCGCCACTCTGATCAGTCTAACTTTTAATCCCAGCGACTATCTTCGTAATCAAAAATCAAAAAGGAAATATTCCGTTTGCCCATATAGTAGTATGATAAAAATACCTCAACGCATTTTCCCGATTCTGTTATTTTCTGTAATTACCATTACTTTTATTCTAAATCTCGGGCAGATTTATTCATTTTGGGATATTGGTCAAACAATCCTCCTGGTAAGTCGTTGGGCTGTAATGGCTCTTTTGGCTGGATACGCCTTTCGTAAAAAATCCCTTACTACCTGGATTCTGATCAGTATGATACTGGGTGCCGAATTTGGCCACGATGTACCATCTGTTGCTATTCACCTAAACCTTTTCAGCAGGATTTTCCTCAATTTAGTGAAAACCATTATCGCGCCTTTGCTTTTTGCTACGCTGGTTGTAGGTATCGCCGGCCACTCCAACTTACGACAGGTGGGCCGGATGGGATGGAAATCAATTGTGTATTTTGAAGTGATTTCCACAATAGCTCTGTTTATAGGACTTCTGGCAATAAATATAAGTAAAGCAGGTGTAGGTGTAGTTATACCTGCTGCAATTAACCAAGCCGGAATTCCTGAAGTTAAAGCACAAACCTGGGAAGAAATCATCCTGCATGTGTTTCCCGAAAATATTGCAAAATCGATTTATGAAGGACAGGTTTTGCAGATTGTGGTATTCAGTATTATTTTTGGTATTGCAGTGGCTATGCTCAAAGATCAGCATCGCAACCGCATGGTTTGTTTTGCCGAAAGCCTTTCCGAAACCATGTTTAAATTTACCAACCTGGTGATGTTACTGGCTCCGGTTGCCGTTTTTGCAGCTATTTCTTATTCTGTCGGACATATGGGTATCGGTATCCTGGGGAATCTTATCCAGCTTTTAGGAACCCTTTATGTTGCCCTTACAGTTCTTTTATTAGGAGTATTTTTGCCCGTGGCACTTTTTATGAAAATCCCGGTACGGAATTTTATCCGAGCTGTGTCGGAACCGGCAACCATTGCTTTTGCTACAACCAGCTCGGAATCAGCCTTACCCATAGCCATGGAAGCGATGGAGAAATTCGGTGTTCCACGAAAAATTGTCGCTTTCGTAATTCCAACCGGATATAGTTTCAACCTCGACGGAACCACACTTTACCTTTCGCTGGCAACAATTTTTGTTGCACAAGTGGCTGGTATTCATTTATCATTTGATAAACAATTACTCATCGTTTTCACACTAATGCTTACCAGTAAAGGCGTCGCAGGAGTTCCGCGGGCATCACTTGTAATCCTGTTAGGAACAGCAGCCAGTTTCGGACTTCCTGCCTGGCCTATTTTTATTATCCTGGGTATTGATGAACTGATGGATATGGCCCGCACTGCCACAAATGTTATTGGTAATTGCCTCGCAACAGCGGTTGTTGCAAGATGGGAAGGAGAGTTTGATGATGAGAAGGCGAAGAATTTCAATACGAAGATGATGGAATAAGAAAATTCATGAAGCCTCTTAAAATAGGGCTGATTCAATTCATCTTTCACATTTGATCTTGCTATTCACTAATGAAAGCATCATCAATTCATATTTTAAATTTGATTCCGAGTGCCCAATAAGTTGGATTAAAATTTACTGCCAGGCTGGAGTTTTGGTTTTCCCAATCAATTAATGAATATTCCAGGCCACCTAACCCTAAGTATAAACAAAATTTCGAGGTAATAAAATAAGTCATTTCCGGCTTAATCAGAGCACTGAAATAATCAGATTTAGATTCATTTGCTGAACCGTACATATAAGGCTGGGAATTAGCAATTGAACCTGTACCTGCATATTTTGTGGAATAATCACTTTTAACTTTCCCATAACTTAACTTTAAATTGGTGTTAAAATATAATTTGGTAGTTATAGGAAAGTAAAATCCCATGAATATATTTGGTAAGAAAACGTGAGCTTTTGTTTCCATTTGCTCTTGCTGCATGAAATTATTAAAATAAATTTGATTAGATCGTGTCTCCTTATCCCAATTATAATCAAGTCCGACACCAGCCACAAAACGATCTTTAAAAAGATATCCAACCGAGGAGCCTATACTTAAATATTGCCCCTTTGTAGTTAACAAATTAGTTGTTACCCCGCTTTGCGTATTTGTTTTCATGTAGTTTCCTTCAATTGAAACAATGAAATTCCCTTTATTAATCTGGGAAAAGAGATCTAAAGTTGTGAAAACAGTTAAAAGGATAATCAGATTTTTTTTCATTTTAATGGGATATTTTTTAATTAACAATCTTTTTCAAGTGGTATAATGCAATGCTATCAATTAGAAATCCTTAAAATCTAATGTAGCTAGAATGAATTATTGTCAAAAGTAAATAAATAACATTAAAAGCAACCCATTCGCGAAAAGAATCAACAAAATTATACCTGCCCAAAGATGTTTTTACCTGCCGGAAAGGTTGATGATAATAAGGCGAAGGCGTCTAATTGTAAAATAGCGGAATAGGATTAATCTTATATTTTTTTGTTAAACACCAAAAAAGCAGCCCTGAAGCTGCTCTTTTAATACCATAAAAAACGTTTATACCGTCATCACATCCTTCTCCTTATGTTCCAGAATTTTGTCAGCCTGGGCAATAAAGCCATCGGTGATATGCTGTATATCTTTCTCCAGTACTTTAATATCGTCTTCCGAAACGCCCTCCTTTTCAAGCTTCTTGGCATCCTCAACCGCATTGCGACGGATATTGCGTATGGCAACCCGTGCAAGTTCTGCCTCGCCCTTGGCTTTTTTTACCAGGTCGCGGCGGCGCTCCTCGGTAAGCGGAGGAACTGCAATACGCAATATATCACCATTATTTTGCGGATTGAAACCCAGGTTGGCATCCTGTATGGCTTTTGCCAGAGGGTTAAGCATGTTTTTCTCCCATGGCTGAACCACAATGGTGCGGGCATCGGGTGTGTTGATATTGGCAATTTTATCAACCGAAGTCGGATTTCCATAGTAGTCAACCTTTACGCCTTCGAGCATCTGCGGGCTGGCCTTACTGGTACGGAATTTATGGAACTCTTTTTCGAGATGCGTAAGCGCATGTTGCATGCTTTCTTTGATCTCTTCGAGAATAAACTTGGCTTCTTCAGTCATGGTTAATAGATTTGTTATGCAAATTTAGAAATAGTTCGGAATTATGTACTATGATTGTTGAAAAAGAACTTTTCAGAAGGCGTTAGGATTTTGGGCACTTCCTTCCGATAGCTATCGGGACCGCTCAGTGTGATAGGGTTTAGTGAGAGCCAAAAAGTTCAAGCTAACACTTAGGTCGCTGATCGGAGCCAATCTTTCTACTGACGCGAAGGCAATTTTGCAGTTTTTGAAATCTACGACTTAAAATCGTATCATCCAAAAGCGGAGTGAAAACTCTTCAAACATTTAAAACCCGAAACGATTCAAACCCTTTAAACGCTGATAAGCGTTCCGCAATTATCACCGCTCAATATTTTGTTCAGATTACCGGCTTTGTGAACAGCAAAAACAATAACCGGCATTTTGTTTTCCTGGCAAAGGGTAAAGGCAGTCATATCCATAATATTCAAGCCTTTGCGATATGCTTCATCGAAAGTGAGCGAGTTGAATTTGGTAGCAGTAGGATCTTTTTCAGGATCAGCGGTATAAACGCCATCCACTCGGGTGCCTTTCAATAACACATCGGCATGAATTTCTATAGCTCTTAAAGCGGCTGCAGAATCGGTTGTAAAAAATGGATTCCCGGTGCCGCCTGCAAGTATCACA
>JBBSDG010000452.1:0-3919 GCA_038249635.1 Bacteroidales bacterium
ACATTGTCCTGGAGCTTATATTCAATAACCTTTTGCTCAAGCATTTCCCGGTATTTTTCACCATCTTCCTTTACTACTTCCGGATGAGTTTTGCCTATAAGCAGAAACATGGCTTCGGGGTGGGTTTTTAGTATTTCAGGCATGGCCTCCAGCGTAGTTTCAATACTTTTTCCCGGACCTAACAACCCGAAGGTGGTTATAACCTTACGACCCGTTAATCCATATTTTTTCTTCAGTACTTTCTCGTTAAGGTGCTGAACAAGGTGGGTTCCATGGGCGATAACCGTTATTTTTTGTTCAGGTACACCGTATTGCTTTGTCAGTATTCCGGCCGAAGTATGTGTCATCACTACTATGGATTCACAAATATCAGCTATACTTTTTACTTTTGTTTTTAGTTGTTCATCCGGATTGGGTAATACGGTATGAAAAACAATGGCAATTGGTTTCGAAAGATTATACAGAAATTCCAGGAAAGCTTGTTCCTGCAGCCTGTAAAAGCCAAACTCATGTTGTATGAAAACTATTTTGACTTTTTCGTCATTATTGATTTTCAACGCGAGCTTTTCATATTCGGCTGGTAGGGAAGTTTTAAGTACATATTTTACTTCATCCGGATACTCATAATCTGTTTTCCCTGATTCCAGTGCACAAACTTTTATAGACAAAGAATTACTGAACTTGTTATTCAGTGCCCTTATCAGATCCTGCGAATAGGTTGCAATGCCGCATTCCCTGGGCGGATAGGAAGAAATAAACAGGATTTCTGCAAGGTCAATGGAAGGGTCTTGCCTGGATTTCACGGAATCGGCAAAAGATGAACTCATTTTTAAAGAGTGATTCTGTGTACCTATCATTGGATTATATTCGTTAAGCCCATTTATTGGGTTGGCAAAGGGTCTGTTTTTCATCTTACATTTTCATTTAAAAAGATTCGACATTAGTTTCAGGAAATTCTACGAAACAAAGACTAATCTTCAGTTTGTGTTTCGTATTCGAATACAGGGTTCACAAAAGGCATGTCCCATCGTTCGGCTTCTGTGAGTGGGCCATCCATATGACTATAACCCAGACCCGAATAATTTCCGTTTCTTTCAGGCATATATAATTCGCCTCTGTTAAAACCTGCTGGCATAACTGAAGGATTTAATGTACCGTTTCCCCTATTTTCAATAACGGCCATTGGGGTTTGGTTTACTTCTACTTTACTCTTTATCATTTTGCATTTTTTTTACACGCGTTACACGGATCGGTTTTACTTTTAACATTCCAGGCAAGGTATCGCCTAACACAAAACCCCATGGTTTCAGAGGTTCAATATTGTCGAAAATGAGTTTTACAATGGCAATCAGGGGAATAGATAGAAACATGCCAGGTACACCCCAGAGTGCATTTCCTGCAAAAACCACTATGATGGAGAACAACGCATTAATTTTTACTTTCGACGAAACAATTACAGGTACAATAAAATTATTGTCGATAAGCTGTATGATGTAATAGATAACCAGAATGTAAAGAGGGTACCAGGCTGAGTCCTTTGTAGCAAAAGCAACCATCATGGGTAAGGCAACTGCTACAATTCCACCGATATACGGTATTACATTTAGCAATGCACCTATAACTCCAAGTAGTATTGCGTAATCAACTCCGAGTAACAAAAGGGCTGCTATTTCCATAACTGCAATAATTACCGCTTCAATTACCAGTCCAACAAGGTAGTGCTGTATCAGTGTTTTGGTTTGGTTTACTATTCTGCTTACCTGGCTTTGGTCGCTGGAAACAAAAAGCTTGTGTATAAATTCGATGAGTAGGGTGTGATAATACAAGATGAGGAATACATATACAGGAATTAAAAATAGTACCAGCACCCCGTTACCAACTGCGAAAAGAGTTTGCCCTATTGCTGCATTACTGCCAGCCATTAGTTCAACTTTGGTCTTCAGCAACCATTCTTGAATTGCTTTCGGTTTGATATCAAAATAGCCCGAAGCCCAGGCGGTAGTCTGGTTAAACGTTACTGTAAATTTATCGACCAGCACCGGCCACGAATCGCTGAACCGGATTGCCTGGTTATATATGAGGACACTTATTGCGGCAACAACTATAAAGGAAAGTAAAAGTGTTATTACTATTGCAGCTACCCTCGGTATTTTGTATTTCACAAAAAAGTTTACAACAGGGTGTAGAACAATAGCAATAATAACTGCAAATACAACAGGAACAATAATGCTTTGCCCTATAAACAACATGCTTATAAATACAAACAATCCTATAATGAGGAGCGAAGCCTTGGCGTAAAAGGGGAATATGAATACTTTATCGGTCACGGCATTATGATTTAAATGATTTCTTTATTGAGAGTGAATTTATAGTCGAACTATACAAATAAATTAATGCTTTTTGATAGCAAGGATATTTTTTTTAACAGGAAAAAGATTAAAAAGACATCAGACTCAGGTTATAAAATGAGTAACCGCATCTGATGCCTTCAATTATTTAATTGTAAGGTTGCCCAATACTTTGACTGTTTTTAAAGTATTGTGAAATTGAACAGTTTGAACCTATTCCGGCAAATTAGTTTTGGGCGGTTTTAACGTCCTTTTTAACTTTTTCGGAAGTAGCCTGAACCTGCTCGGCGAAACCATCAACATCTTCCTTTACTTTTTCGAATTTTTGGGTGATGCTGTCCTTAAATTCGGTGAATTTATCTTTTAATGAATCGGAGTAATCCTTTCCCTTATTCGATATTTTCTTGCGGGTATCTGATCCTTTTTCGGGAGCTAATAAAATTCCCAATACTGCGCCGGCAGCAATTCCGGCCAGTAATCCTAATACAACTTTTCCTGAGCTCATAATTTTTCGTTTTTAAAGGTTTATAATAAGATGATAAGCAGGATAACAATAAGAAGTATTGCGCCGACCGAAACATAAACGTATTGACCGGTTTCGTGAAGTTGCTTTTTAATGGAGCGAACTTCTTTCCTTAATGCTTGCTTTTCTGATCCCTTCAGATTCGATTTATCCAATTTGTCAATCTGGTCGAGTCTGGTAAGCAATGCTTTGGTTTCTGCTGTTTGAGCAGATGGTGTTACTACCATTGTTGATTTTGCAGCTTCTTTGGTAACAGCAGCATTGGAGGTTGTTGGGTAAAATGCCATCGACAAGAACATTGCCATGACCACAAAGGTGATTTTCTTCATTTTCTTTAAATTTAAATTGGTTTGTTTATAATACACTTCTGCCTTGAATTACTCTGAATATTATTGCAATTACCGCAATAACAAGCAGTATGTGAATGATGCCGCCAGTACTATAGGCGAAAAATCCTATCGCCCATGCGATGATTAGGATTACTGCGATGATGTAAAGTAGATTTCCCATGACTCTCTGTTTATTTATTTAGTTTGTTTTTTTTATAGAAATTGTCGCCTTGTATGTCGAAAATTTCAATTGATTAGTGATATTGAGAACAGGAACAAAGGTACATTGGTCGCTATGGCGATGCGTTACACAATTCAGATCAAATGTTACATCATTCACACATTGTATTTAATGCCAGGTTTTCACCGTATGTCTGTATTGCCTGAAAATCAATACTATTCGATACACATCTGATGTAACTGAGGCTAATGCCTGCAATCTGAAAATCAGGAAGAGAATAATCAGGGGAACTTTTCAGCCTGAAAGTTTAAGGATTAAACCCTGATTTCGGGAGGCGAAAAGTGAATTCGATTTTTAAAAATGATATAATTAACAGACTCTATAAAGGACGGCTGGGCAAAAAATTACTTTAAACCAAAACCTTTCCGGTTATTCTTTTTCCAGCGCAATACGCCTTTTGTGCTTAAGGTTTTTAAAGTGAGAGGGAGTGAGACCTGTAGTTTTCTTGAACTGGTTCGACAAATGGGCAACATTGCTG
>JBBSDG010000453.1:0-3904 GCA_038249635.1 Bacteroidales bacterium
ATAAAGGAAAATGGATTAATCTACACCAATCATCAATTAAGGGAAAATCCAACAACTTTAACTGTGACGATTTATTATACTTTGCGAAAAAATTTGGAATCAAAAAAGCAAAGTTAAATTTAAAAGAAGTCATAACAGCAGTGAATCAATAGCCCAAAATAGTAGCTGAAATTGCTATTCTTAAAGAAAAAATACAGTATAATAATAAACATTTAAGAACTAACGATTTTAATTAAAAGAGGAAAAGCCAGTGCCTGACAAATAGCACTTAAAAGCAGTTGTACGAACATATATGTGATGTTTGCCATGTTTGCAAGCTTACAATCGCTTGTGTGGGGAAGAAAAATTTATACAGAGGGCAGGACAGGTATATTTAATCATAAGGCTGAGTCGCCAACTTTTGGGAACATAGAATGCACGACCTTGTTGATTTTCGTTTCGCGATACTTCAAATTCTTCCTACTTTTGCCGGCATCACACTGTTATTTTAATCTCCCATTTGAAAACTGCTGAAGTACTGATTATAGGCGGAGGACCTGCAGGTCTGTTTGCAGCCATTCATTGCAACGACCGAAAGGTTATTTTGTTGGAGAAAAATATCATGCCCGGTAAAAAACTCCTGATATCAGGCACCGGCCGCTGCAATTTAACACACGATTGCAACCTGAGCGATTTTTTCGATCATTACGGCGAAAACCACCGTTTTCTGAAAACAGCTTTATATAATTTTACCAATACCGATCTGATTCGTTTTTTTGCGGATCACGGGCTTAAAACTGTGGTTGATAAAAACGGCAAAGTGTTTCCGGCATCTCAAAAAGCTGCTGATGTATTGCAGGTTCTTGTTGATGTTTGCACTATAAATAAGGTTGAAATTGAATGTAATCAGCAAGTTGCAGGAATTTTAAAAACTGAAACCGGTTTTGAAGTGAAAACTGCTACAGGATTATTTACCTCCAGGTTCCTTGTAATTACCACTGGCGGAATGTCGTATTCTGCAACAGGTTCAACCGGCGACGGTTATCATTTTGCGAAACAACTGGGTCATTCCATTGTACCTCCCAAGCCATCGCTCAGCCCGGTTTTTATCTGTAATTATGGTATGGCTTCCATTTCGGGTGTTTCGGTGCAGGACAAGATGATTTATTTGTACCGTGCCAATAAAAAAATCAACGAGCATAGCGGCGATATAGGTTTTACTCACAAAGGACTTAGCGGACCGGGAATACTCGATTTTTCGAGGCATATCCTTGGTGGTGATATTTTGAAAGTAAATTTTATAGATTTAAAAACTGACAATTTCAGAAATGAACTAATAGTGGCTTCCGAAAAAGAAGGGAAAACAGCCATACAAACTTATCTTAAAAAGTTCGACTTACCGCGCAGCCTTGTATTACTGATCCTTCAATCCATTCATATTGAACCTGAGTGTCGGCTGGCTGATATCACCAAACCCCAACGGATCCAATTAGTGGCAGTATTTTGCGAATTCCCGTTTGTGGTTGAGAAAGTGGGAGGTTTTAACATGGCAATGGTAACTGCAGGTGGTGTTAGTCTGGATGAAGTAAATACTAAAAGCATGGAGTCGAAGCTTGTTCCCGGACTCTATTTCGCGGGCGAAGTGCTGGATATTGACGGCGATACCGGCGGATATAATTTGCAGGCGGCGTTCTCGATGGGTTATCTGGTTGGGAAGGAATTGGGGGTTTGAAGGGTTTGACACTTCGACTTGGTTCGGCTTCGCTCACCAACCATCGCTAAGTGTAACAGTTTTGAAGGGATTGAAGAGATTGATGGTTCAGGATTCGAACTCAAAATCCTGAAACCGACATCAACAATCCTGCATCCCTAATCTCAAAATCCTAACGCCCAACCCCTTATCTACATCATTTTATGCTTATCAATCAGCTCGAAAAAATTCTTCTGGTAGGTATCGCTTACGGGAATAAGGATTTCCCCTATTTTGATCTGTTTGCGTTCGACAAATTCAATTTTGTCAACCGCCACGAAAAATGATTTGTGAACCCTGCAAAAAGCAGGTTCATGAAGTTTTTCTTCAATTCCCTTGGCATTCATCAGCGTCATGATACGGCGGTTTTTGGTAACAATCCGCCAATAGTCGCCCATGCCTTCAACGTATAGTACTTCGGCAGCATTTACTTTCTCGATCCGGGTTTCCGTTTTTACAAAGAAAAAGGTGTTGGTATTATTCGCCGGTCTTTCGTGTTTTTCAGAAACAACTTGTCCTGAGGTTTTCTGCATTTGTTCAAGTGCCTTATTTGAGGCTTTTACAAACCGTTCGAACGGTATGGGTTTCAGCAAATAATCGAGTACATCGAGATCGAAACCCTGCAGCGCATACTGATCGTAAGCTGTAGTAAAAATAACGAGTGGTTTTTTCTTTAATGAATTTAGCAATTGTATGCCGGTAAGTTCCTCCATCTGAATATCCAGAAACATCAGGTCAACCGTGTTATTACGCAGGTATTCAAGCGTATCAATGGCATTGCTGAAAGTCCCTGCCAGGTTCAGAAACGGAACTTTGGAGCAGTAGGCTTTAATGATATCAAGGGCCAGTGGCTCATCATCTATGGCTATACAATTGATTTTCATGTTAATTAATGATTGTTAGTTCAATTTTATACATCTCACTGCTCACTGTAATTTTCAGATCATGCTTGTCAGGATATAACAGTCCGAGCCTTCTTTTTATGTTGACAAGACCAAAACCGCCTGAATCCTCGCTGCTTCCCTGATTATTAGTTTTCATGTAATTGGCTACTGTAAAGAAAAGTCTGACTGGTTCCAGGTTCAAATGTATAATAATTCCGGGTTCATGATTTTTTTCACCGTGTTTAAATGCATTTTCAACGAAAGGAATTAGCAACATGGGTGCAATAGTGCGGTTTTCCATTGAGCCTGTTACCTTTATCTCAACAAATCCTTTCTGCGTAATTCGCAACTGCTGCAATTCAATAAAGCTGTTCAGATATTCAACTTCTTTATTTACTGGTACTAAATTGGTATTGGAATCATAAAGCATATACCGCATGATGCTCGAAAGTTTCATAACGGCTTCGGGTGCTTCGTCCGATTTATTGTACACCAGCGAGTAAATATTATTTAGTGTATTGAAAAGAAAATGCGGGTTTACCTGTGAACGCAGCAAGGCAATTTCGCTCGCCTGACGATCCTTAATCAATTCATCCTTGTACTTCTGCGATTCGAACCAGTCGATACTGAACCGGATCAACATGGCATAAATACTGATAATAACAGTATATTTCAGGGTTGCCCATATCCATTCATATTGAAACTGAAGTTCGCTCGCAGGCATTTTCACGATATATTTCCAGTAGCCAATTTCAATTGGAAGCCTCACCGCTGATAAAGCAGCCGCCAGCAGTATCACAAAAGGGAAAATAAACCATTTGCGACGAAGCTTCAGGAAATTCGGAATAACAAAGTAAACCGTGTAGAAAACAACAATGTTAAGCAGCGTGGTAATGAAAATATCCTTGAGGTAAATATAGTCTTGCAGCAGTTTCGTGTCTATCTTGTTGAGATACACAGGGAAAAATGCCTGGTTCAGCATATAGATCCAAAACAGGACGTGGATAAGGATTTTGTATCTGCTTTTCATGTTAGCGGGTGAAGGGATTGATGGGATTGAAGGGATTGATGAATTAAACTTTTGAATGTGAAACTTCGGATTCCCAATTTAGAGAAATTTTCCCGATCCGAAATCCGAAATCTACATTCCGAAATTTACCAGATATCTGCCCGGTTTTCAGGTGCAATATACCTTTTGCCTTCGGGTTTTATATCGAATGCGGCGTAAAATGCCGGTATGTTGTAAACAATGGCATTTACGCGGGTTTCGGCAGGGGAGTGGACATCTTCC
>JBBSDG010000454.1:0-3896 GCA_038249635.1 Bacteroidales bacterium
GGCAAATCCATAGAAGATGTGCATCTTGACCTGGTGAAAACCATTAAATCCAAAATCACTATACCGATTAGTGTTAAACTCAGTTCGTTTTATTCAAACCCGCTGAACTTTATTTCAAAACTCGATAAAGCAGGCGTAAATTCCATTGTAATTTTCAACCGCATGTTTGAGCCTGAAATTAATGTTCAGGACATGAAACACGTTGCACCGTTCTACCTGAGCCATGAAGGCGATTACCGATTGGCATTGCGTTATGCAGGTTTGCTTTATGGCAACCTGAAAGCCAAGGTATGCGCAAATACCGGAATTTATCAAGGTAAGGATGTTGTAAAAATGATTCTTGCCGGAGCCGATTGCGTACAGGTGGTAAGTACTTTGTATAAAAACAAACCCGAACATATTGCTGCCATGCTGACGGAGATAGAAGCCTGGATGGAAGCAAAAAAATACAGCTCCTTATCCGATTTCAGGGGGAAACTCTCCAAAAAAGAGTTGAAAGATCCTTTTGTTTACAAACGCGGACAGTATATTGACTTATTGCTGGGTTCGGATCAGTTGCTTAAATAATCTGATTTTGCTTAAACTCACAAAAACCCTGGTCCGAAAGGCCAGGGTTTTTTAGTTATGATTGGGGGATGGCTAGAAGTCGGAAGATGGAAGTATGAAGTAGGAAGACATGGAAGAATCTACCCGCAACTATTTTCAAACCAAAATTACCAGGCATAAAAAAACCGGCTGGGAGCCGGTTTTCTTTCGTTAACGGGTGTGGGTAAGTGTTTATTTGAGCTGCAATTTCTCTAAGATATCTTTGGCTTCCTGCCTGTGGAAATTATCCGGATTTGAAGCAACAACCATAAACTGGTCAATAGCTTTATCTTTCTGGTTGTTCTTCAGGTAGCAGAGGCCAAGGTACCATTCGGCATGTTCGATATAGAGGTTATCGTTCTGCTTTATTATGGTGCTGAAAGCTTTTATCGAATTGTCATAATTTTTGGTCTCAATATTTGAGATACCATAGTAAAACCACACGGCAATATTCGAATTGTCCTTATCGAGTATGTTTTTAAATAATACAGATGCCGATGCAAAATCCTTTTCCTGGAATTTGATCACAGCTTCTAATATATTCTGATCGCCGCGGGTTTGATCAACAATGTTCTCCGCATTATAATATTGCGTGAAAAGCGCATCATTGGAAACATTGCGACTGGTTTGTAAAAACAAGGTAGCGGCAACGGCGCAGAGTACCAGCAGCGATGCGGCAGCATACCAGAATTTCCTTGCATACATGCGTATAACAGGAACTTCGGCTTTAACGGCATCGGCATGGATGGAGCTGTTAGCAGAAATCAGCTTCTGCCTCAGATCAATAATATCATCCCTGAGTATAGCCGCATCAATACTCTGCGAGAGTTTCAATTCGTTGGCTAAACCCTGATTTGATCGCAACTCCTTGCGGAAGGCAGCCCTTTCGGAAGGTGCCATTTCATTGGCTAAGTATTGCTCGATACTGGCGGAATGTTTTAAATTAATTGTCATTTCTTAAAATTTTTTGGCTTCGTGGATCAGTTGCAATTCGTTTTTTTAATTCTTCCTTACAAAGGTACTTTCTGGTTTTGGCATACTTTTCGGTTTTATAACCAAGCATTGAAGCAATTTCGCGCAGAGGAATATTTTTAATAAACAGTCGTAACAATTTCTGGCAATCGTCAGCCAACGACAGAAAATGTATCTGTATAATCCTGTGCAATTCGGTCTCTTCAATACTTGCTTCGTGAAGCACGTCCTTTGGCAGATCGATATACTCTTCTACATCGGTAAGCTTATCGAAAATAGCTTTACGCTTGCTAAGCTTTTGAAGCCATAAATTCCGGCAAACCGAATACATGTATGTTTTAAAAGAACTGGTTAATTTTAATTCGTTCAGGCTTATTTTATTGTAAATGATGATAATCCCATCCTGAAATATATCTTCAGCATCTTCTCCGGCACCTCCATTCTCTGTTACGAGGAATTTGATAAGCGGAAAAAATTCCTTGTAGATGAAATTAATGATGTAATCACTTCTTAACCTCAACCCCTCCAATATCGCTTCATCAGAATAATGTATCATCACTTATTATATTATCCAGATTTTTAAAAAAGGAAATACCATTTTTTGAACTTTTTTTTAAAAATATTGAAAATAAATTTCAACACTCTGTTAATCTGGTCTTTAAACTAACCGAAAATTATTAACATTTTTATCCACAAACCTAAATTTCAACTAAAAAAAACTGAGATTTAAGTCAATTCCTATGCAAAGATGAAACAAATTTGAATTTTTTTTACAAATATTTTATGAATTTGGTATTACCTTTTTGAAAATTCCGGATTAAGTCTTGTAATCACCAGTCAGAAATGGCATTAAATTAATCAGGATTAAAAAAAACAACCACAAAAATTCGTTCAGATCATATTAACAGGGAAAAAACTTGCACACTTAACAATCAGCACTAAAATAAAACGCCATGAAAAACAGATTTACTTTTTTAACACTTTTATTGTTGTCAATCTTTTCAGCTTCAACCCTTAAGGCAGCTGACATTAGTGGAAAAGCATTATACCAGGGCGATGCAGCCAGGCCGATTGGCTACTGTATGGTTACCATGAAAAACATTGACGATAATTCAATCCAGGCATTCAAAACAGGAGCAGATGGCGTTTACCAATTTGCCAATGTGCCTAATGGAAATTACATTTTAACAGGCACAACAAATATCGCCGGTGTGGGCGGCACATTTTACGATGCTGCTTTGGTTTACTTATACCTGGCCAAAGCTATATCACTTTCACCCATTCAATTGCTGGCTGCCGATGTAGATGCAAATGGTAAAGTCGAAATGAATGACTTTAAGCTTATACTAAATCATATTCTGACTAAAAAGGCTTTTTCTGCAGGCCAATGGAGATTTGAAATTGCATCCTTTACAATCTCCAATCTAAAAGCCGTTGAACCAAGAGGCCTTGGTGGAACTTGCTCGGGCGATGTAGGGGGTTCATTTGTTCCCACTGCAAACAACCTACCTGCATTACCTGTTACCCAGGAAGGTGTAATAAATGTATCTGGCGAGGATACTTTTACCACTAAAATTCTTACCCACAACAATCTATCCATCAAAGGAGCCGGACTTATCATAAACTATCCGTCAGATTTACTTGAGATTGAGTCGGTTGAATTTAAAGGTGCTGATTACGAATACAATATCGAAGGCGGACAAATAAGGCTTATCTGGGGTAATCCCGATGTTGCTCCTATTAATTTCAATGATGGAGAAACGTTAATAACCATTCATGGAAAAAGCACCGCTTCTTTTAAAGAAGGAATGACTGCCAGTATAAGTATGGACGGAAGCACCAGCCTTGTTAACACTTCTAACAAACAGGAATCCAATCTTAAATTTGCAAGTCCAATAATCAAGTTTGGCAAACCATCGCTCAAACTCAGCAACTATCCCAATCCGTTTAAAAACTCAACCAAACTTAATATCTATAGCCCTGAAGCCGGAAATGCTTTTATAGAAATTTATAGTACAAGCGGCCAATTGGTAAAAAAGATTTCAGCCGGCGAATTAAATGCAGGTTACCAGGAAGTTAATCTGGATGCTTCACTAATGACAAAGGGTTACTATATCTGCAAGATACGCGTAAAGACCGTCACTTCTGAATTTACTGATACAAT
This sequence comes from Bacteroidales bacterium, assembly GCA_038249635.1. Classification (GTDB taxonomy): domain Bacteria; phylum Bacteroidota; class Bacteroidia; order Bacteroidales; family UBA4417; genus UBA4417. The sequence continues at coordinate 3,722 of JBBSDG010000454.1, forward strand.
CAGGCTTTTAAAAGCTGAATAATATTCAACTCATTTTTTTTAAAAAGGAGCAATTTGCTCCTTTTTTTTATGGCTAAATATTATTTTGATGTGCTGGGAAAAGAATTCATAAGTCAAATTTCTTTATTCTTTATTTCTTTTCTGTTCTTTTGTCATGACACAAAAGAACCAAAAA
>JBBSDG010000455.1:0-3850 GCA_038249635.1 Bacteroidales bacterium
AAAGGAAGCGGAGGCAGTCACAATGGGTTGAATCACATTATCGAAACGCTTATAATCTCGGATTTTGCCAGGCTCCGTTTCGGAATCGGGAAAGACTATGCCAGAGGTTTCCAGGTGGATTATGTGATTGGGCAGTGGTCGAAAAAAGAAGAGAAAATTCTGCTTCCGCGCATCGAATCTGCAGTAGCGATCGTTAAAAGTTTTGTGCTTGCTGGTGCAACGCTTACGATGTCGGAGTTTAATAATAAGTAAGTCAAATTAAAGTTGGATTTTAAAATCATATTTACTTGTCATTCTACTAATTTCATCTATTATTAACTCTGTATATTCTATTCTCAAAAATTATCTTTCAGAAAGAAACCTCATTATATTAAAGTAAAACTATACAAACAGCCTTATTATTTTAAATGAAAACTATACAAACAACCTCATTATTCTAAAAGATGTACTATCTTTGCATTGCAAATAATGATTGATATGGAAAGAAATATCACTAAAAGCTTACTGGTATGGAAAGAAAAACAGAACCGAAAGCCTTTAATAGTAAGGGGAGCAAGGCAGACGGGCAAATCATTTTCTATTACTGCTTTTGGGAATAGTGAATTTGAAGGCACGACTCATATTATTAACTTTGAACGACGGCCGGATTTACATCTTGTGTTTGAACAGAATTATGAAATACTAAGGATTATTTCCGAATTAGAAATTCTGATCAAAAAAAAAATTACGCCTGGGAAGGACTTATTGTTTTTCGACGAAATACAGGAATGTCCTAAAGCGATTGTATCACTTCGCTATTTTTATGAGGAAATTCCTGAACTTCATGTTATTGCTGCCGGTTCTTTACTTGAATTTGCTTTGATGGATATCTCTTTTCCTGTGGGGCGGGTACAACTCCTGAATATGTACCCAATGAGTTTTTACGAATTTCTTATGGCAACAGGAAATGATATAGCTGCAGATATTATTTATAATGAACCAAAGGAATTGTCTGAATCCGTTCACAATATGTTAAATGGCGAAGTCCGCAAGTACTTTTTTATAGGTGGGATGCCTGAATGTGTAAAAACTTATGTCGATAAAAAAAGCTTTGCCGAGGTATTTGAAATTCAGTCGGATCTGATCAATACCTTTCGGCAGGATTTTACCAAATATGCCGGAAAAGCTGATAGTTCATGCTTAAATTCAGTCCTATTCAACGTTTCGCAAAAAGTTGGCGGGCAGATCAAATACTCTGAATTAGCTGATGGGTTTTCAAATCCTACAATTAAAAAAGCTTTTGATTTACTCGAAACTGCACGATTGTTCAAAAAAGTTAAAGGTGCAAATCCCTCCGGAATACCATTAGGCGCAAGCGCTAATGACAAAAAGTTTAAAGCTGTAATGCTTGATATTGGACTGATGTCACATTTAAATGGAATCAATATTTCCATAGAGTATATGAAAAGTGATTTGTTGTCAGTTTTCAGGGGTGCCCTGGCAGAGCAATTTGTAGGACAGGAAATACTAGCTTCAACCAATTCAGAACTCTACTATTGGGCAAGAGATGCAAGCGGTAGCAGTGCTGAAACTGATTATCTTATCGAAAAACAAAACAAAGTTGTACCTGTTGAGGTGAAAAGTGGAAAAAGCGGAAGCCTCAAAAGTTTGCATTTGCTGCTAAAAACATATAGCAATGTTGAAAACGCCTTTGTTTTTTCGGATAGGAATTATGGACAGATTCCAGAGCAGAAGATTACATTCCTGCCTTTATATTTTGTTGCGTCTGCTGTTGCAATAGATAGTCCAAAAATTGAATAATAAGTAATTCTATAACTGAACCCGCAAAAGCATCCAAATTTGCATTAATCAAAACCATTTAATCTCCTTCCCAAATATGCCCCACACTCCATCCCTGAAAAAAATCTGGGTTATCTCCTGGCCGATTATGATTAGCCTGGTGGCTCAGAATATTGTTAATGTTACCGATACAGCTTTCCTTGGGCATGTGGGTGCTGTTGAACTAGGCGCTTCGGCTATCGGCGGATTGTTTTATGTAACGTTATTTATGGTTGCCTATGGTTTTACAACTGGTGTACAGATTTTGATTGCCCGCAGGCACGGCGAAAAAGATTACCCGGCCATAGGTTCCATTTTTGATAATGGTTTCTATTTTCTTGGGATTTCAACATTGATTATCACTGCGTTAATTGTTCTATTCGGAGCGCAGTTACTCAAACCGTTTATTGCTTCAACCGCTGTTTTTCAGGCCAGTACTATCTACCTGAAATACCGGATTTTCGGATTGTTTTTTGCTTCTTCGGCATTGCTGTTCCGGTCGTTTTATACAGGTATAGCTTTCACCAAATATATCAGCATAAGTGCTGCGATCATGGCTGGCCTCAATGTGATACTTGATTATGGGATGATATTCGGTAAGCTTGGTTTCCCTGAAATGGGTATTGCCGGGGCAGGACTGGCTTCCTCTATTTCCGAAGCCTGCGCCTTGTTATTCTTTTTCGCCATCACTGCACGAAAGGCACATTTGGAAAAGTATAAACTTTTTGCCTTTGTAAAACCTGATCTGTCAATCATAAAAAAAACACTGGATGTGTCGCTTTATATTATGATTCAGTTTGTATTATCACATGCTGTTTGGTTTGGATTTTTCCTTTTAATTGAGAAAATGGGTGAAACCTCGCTGGCTGTTTCTAATATAATAAGGAGTATTTATATGCTGCTGATGATTCCGGCTTGGGCCATGAGTTCGGCCACCAGCAGCATTGTTAGTAATGCCATAGGCGCAGGTTTTAATAATCAAGTGATCCCGATTGTTAAGAAAGTACTGGTTTTCAGCATGGCAATAATGCTTGCTGTTGCGCTATTGGCGGCATTTGTTCCCCGTTTTATGATTTCAATTTATACCAGTGATAGCAATCTTCTCGAAATGTCTGTTGCCTCATATTATATAATTTTAGGGGCAGTAATCCTGTTTTCGGCTACCATCGTTTTATTTAACGGTGTGCTTGGTACCGGCAATACCCGTTCGGGACTGGCTATCGAGGTTTTTACGCTTAGTCTTTACCTGGTTTTTGCCTGGCTTCTGGCCGTTAAATTGCAACAGCCTATCGAGATTGTATGGTTGTGCGAATATATGTACGCTATTGTGTTAGGTTCACTTTCGTGGATTTATTTGAAAAGAGGGAAATGGGAGGGACGGGTTATTTGAGAGTGGGAGAGTGGGAGATGGGGAGACATGAAGTTCAATAGTAAAAAACCATAACTGATTTTAGAAATTCTCCTGAAACGATTAAAATATTATTCCTATCTTTCAGCCTTTAAAACCTGGTTTTCATTTTGACCACTTACTATGGAATGGTTTGTAATAGTTAATCCCAACGCGGGAAAACGTAAGGGGGAAAAGGATTGGCTCGAAATTGCAGCCCAGCTTACCGCCGCCGGAATTGAGTATGCCAGCGTATTTACCGAACATCGCGGACACGCAGTTATGCTTACCCGTAAGTATGTCGAAAACGGTTATCGCAATATAATTGTAGTTGGTGGCGATGGCACACTCAACGAAGTGGTTAACGGCATTTTTACCCAGGCTCATGTACCTTCCGAAAAAATTACACTGGCAATGATTCCGGTTGGAACCGGCAACGACTGGTGCCGCATGTTTAATATTCCCGGCGACTATAAACAGGCTATAAAGCTGATTACGAAGCGAAAAATATTCACCCAGGATACCGGAACTATAAAATACATTTCGTCCGAAGGTGAGGAAAAGACAAGATATTTCATTAATATGGCCGGAATGGGCTTCGATGCCCTGGTAGCTAAAAAAACCAATAAGCAGAAAGATCTGGGA
>JBBSDG010000456.1:0-3803 GCA_038249635.1 Bacteroidales bacterium
ATACAACTTTATTTAATTTCGCAAACGGAATAAAGCTATTTTTGCGATTAATCTTGAAAATTCAGCTTATGAACACAAATGATTTCCTTTCTCAGCTACCGGCAATGGCCAAAGAATTACCTTTTGCCATAACTGTATGCGATACCGAAGCTATTATTTTATATATGAACGACCGGTCAATCAGCACTTTCCAAAAATACGGCGGAGCCGATATTATTGGCACCAGCTTATTCCTATATCACCATGGAGCCTCGTCAGATAAATTGCGCGAACTGCTTGATACCGCTACTAAAAATGCATATACCATCGAGAAAAATGGCATTAAAAAGATTATTTACCAGTCGCCCTGGTATAAGGAAGGAAAATTTGCCGGGCTGATTGAACTTTCACTGGAAATACCGATGGATATGCAGCATTTTGTGCGGGGGTGAGTTTGAAGTGTTTGAAGAGTTAAAGAGTTAAGACAGAGTTCCGAAATCTATGTTAATCTGTTCTTTCCGTGTCATTCGCGTTGCATTTCCGAAATCGGATTCCACATTCCTAAAATCAAAAATCTTCCTCATTCCATTTCTGACCTCTGATTGTCTTTTTGCCCGATTGAACCTTCTTGCCTTCAATTCGCTTTCGCACAGAGCTTGCAGTTGGCTTGGTTGGAATCCGCTCTTCTTCTGTTTCAAACGCTTTAGTAACAAGACTGATAAATTTTCCCGTAACCAGTTTACGGTTTGCCAGTTGGGTTCGTTCGCGGCCTGAGCTAATCCTGAAAATGCTGAGTTTCGAAATACGGGTGTGAAGTTTCGACAAAAATATATCTTTTTGCTCCTGATCCAGAATGTTGGATTCCAAAACATCGAATAACAATATAACCTTGGTTGAGACCTTATTCACATTCTGACCACCGCTGCCACTGCTTCGGGTAGCCTCGAAACGGCATTCGTTCAAAAGTGATTGTATGTCAGGTTGCTTAGCCATAAAAAGAAAATAACTTTTACTGAATCTATTTGATTCAATTCCTACAATTACAGGTGCAAAGGTCTTAAAAGAAAGCAATACGTCAGTAAAAATTCTCTTCAAATCTAAGAATCTGCAATCTTATTCAGGAAAAGCAAATTCCCAGTGTATAATTCCGACCTAAATTTAATCTATAACTAAATCATTATCAGACTTACAACTGATAACTATGCCATATCAATTTCTCCGGAAGGCAAAAATTCTTCAATTCCAGGATAGTACAGTCTTTTCTTAGCAACTTCCTGAGGATAAGTATAATAATGCATCAGTGATTGAGCCCCAAGTGTACCGTCGTTCATAAAAAGTTCTACATGGATAATGGCAATGTTACGTTGCATTTCCTGTAATCTGGCTCGTAATCTGAACGGAGCTTTGTCCATTTTAACGGGTTTCAGAAGTTTTACCTCCATTTTTGAAGTTACACCCGCTGTTTGCAGCTTTACAAAAACATACCAACTGGCAATTTCATCCATAAGGGTTGCCTGTATGCCACCATGCAAAACACCAACCCAGCCTTCAAGATGGTTTTCGGGTTGCCAATCGCAAAGCACTTCGTCTCCCTCAATCCTGAAGTTCATGCGCAGGCCAAATTCGTTATCCGGCGAACAACCAAAACAATTGTATCCTTCGAGTTTGTGAAAGGGGTTTTTGATCAGAATAGAATCAGGCATGTGTACAATTTATGAAATGATTGTCAGAAAAAAAATATCCGGATTTTCACAGGCATTTATGTGTTAATATCATGTAATACAGGCTATTTAATCTTTCCTTTGAGATAGTTTGTGGTTTTGATAACTTTTCCGGCAGTATCATAGTCAAGCCATTTACCTTCTTTTTCACCATTCGAATAGTTGCCCTGAGCCTTCAATTTACCGTCTTCATCGTATTCCTTCCAGGGACCGTTTAATGAACCGTTCTGATATGTGCCTTCTGATTTCAGTTTGCCGTTTTCGTAATATTCTTTAAAGAAACCGTTCTCCAGGTTGTCTGTGAATTCCTGCTCACTCATCAGTTTCTTGCCCGGATAATATGATTTCTGCACTCCCTGTAGCATATTATTTACATAATTGTATTCAGCGATGGGATCGCCGTTCAGGGAATAAAAATTCGAAGAGCCATTCTTTACATCATCTTTATATTCAGATTCTTCCAGGAGTTTTCCGGCAGAATTCTCGTAGTAAATTTTCTTCTTCCCGGTAATTTTACCGTGGGCGTAGTCAATCGTAGAAGCAGGATTGGTTCCGTAGAAATATTTCCTGGCTGTTCCTTCCATCAGATCATTCGCATAATAAGTTTCGCTTACAAGGTAACCGCGCTGATCAATATCAACAGCAATTCCGTTGCGTAAACCGTCATTAAAATTCTCAATACGAGTTAGTTTGCCATCGGTTGCATAACTGGACCAGCAGCCGTCCTTCAAATCGTTGGCATAAGTTCCTTTCGATGAACCCATGGGAGATTTTTCCTCCCATAAACCTTGTTTTTTGCCGCTGGCATCTGTTTTATTATCAGCCTGCTGAGCCAAAACAGCCGAAATGGAAAATACCATTAAAACGAAAATTAAAAGGATCTTTTTCATAGAAATGTTATTGAATTAAGTTGCTATATGAAGTGATTTATCAGATTTCTAAATCAGTATATTTTTTACATGCTGCCGGGTACCGTGTAACAAATTCAAAGTCTCAAATTTCAAGATACTATTTCAAAGGGTTAAACGCTTATTGCAACATGAACTATCTTTTATTTAAAATACTCTCAGTATCACCGAAACATTTCAAACAATCAAAACTATTCAAAACTTTACACTGAACGATGGTTGGTGAACGAAGCCGAACCAAGTCGAAGTGCCAAACCCTTCAAACTCTTCAAACAATTAAAACAATTCAAAACTAATCCTACAATTTTTAACCCTTTACAATTCCCCCATACAAATCGAAGGCATCTGCTGAGGTAATAGTTACGTTGTAAAATTCGCCTATTTTTAGTTTCTCTGCAAAATTAATTAAAACTTCATTATCTACTTCAGGGGAATCAAATTCTGTGCGACCAACAAAATATTCACCTTCCAGACGATCAATTAGTACTTTGAAAGTTTTTCCAATCCTGAGCTGATTTAGATCAAACGATATATTTTGCTGTATATCCATAATTTCGGCGGCACGGCTCTGCTTTAATTCAGCAGGCACATCATCCACCAGACCAAAAGCAAATGTGTCTTCTTCATGCGAATACGTGAACACTCCTACCCTATCAAATTTCGTATCGCGGATAAAAGTTTTCAACTCTTCAAATTCTTCCTCCGTTTCACCGGGATAGCCGACAATAAAAGCAGCCCTGACAACGGCACCGGGCAACTTTTGCCTGAATTTGGTCATCAGCGCATAAGTACCTTCCTTATCCACACCACGCCGCATACTTTTCAGAATCCGGTCGCTGATATGCTGAAGCGGAATATCCACATAATTGCAAACATCAGCACGCGAAGATATTACATCAAGTAACACATCAGGAAAAGTTGTGGGGAAAAGATAATGCAGCCGTATCCAGGTAAATAGTTTGAGATCCGATAGAATGGTGACCAATTCTGGAAGCATCTGCCTTTTATACAGGTCGATGCCGTAATATGTAAGATCCTGCGAAATAAGCAAAAGCTCCTTTACGCCCTGAGCTGCCAGTTTTTTAGCTTCATCAACAATATCTTCAATGGGTCTTGAAATGTGCTTCCCACGTATTCCTGGAATGGCGCAGAAGGAACAGGAACGATCGCAGCCTTCAGCTATTTTTAGATATGC
>JBBSDG010000457.1:0-3777 GCA_038249635.1 Bacteroidales bacterium
GATAAAGCTTACTATATTCCTGGATTCCGAATGCTCACTATCCTGATGGGTTTCAATCCCATCAATATGCGTGCTACTGATCGCAGTGCCGCCAACATTTTACGGGCATTAATCGAATTAATACCTGGAGGCCATTTTATCACTCAGGCACTCGACAATCACGGTGTATTCACAAAAGCCGGAGCATGGGTTGAGCAACAGATAAATACGCTTGGAAACATTGGTGGAGAAATTGTTTCTGGTCTTAAGCAATTTGTTGATTCACTCAGTTGGAGGGATATCTTTGACCTTAGCGGTATCTGGGATAGGGCTAAACGGATCTTTACCGGTCCAATCGGGCGACTCATCTCATTTGCCGGAAGCGTGGTAACAGGTCTGCTTAAACTTGTTAAAGATACTGTTCTTAAACCTCTTGCAGCACTGGCTCAGGGAACCAGAGGGTACGATCTGCTGAAGGCAGTGTTAGGTGAAGATCCAATTACGGGCGAACCTGTCCCTAGAAATGCGGAGACGCTTATCGGCGGATTTATGAAACTGATCGGACAGGAGGAAGTTTGGGAAAACATTAAAAGAGGGAATGCTATTGCCCGGGCCTGGGCATGGTTCCAGGGAGCACTTAGTGGGTTAATGGGTTTTGTACGTGCTATACCACGACGGATTATTGACACAATAACTTCCCTCACTTTTCAGGATATCATCACTGTGGTCGGAGCATTGGGCAAAATTATAGGTGCTTTTGTGAATATCGCCAGCGATTTTATCAGTTGGGGATTGAACCAGGTATTGAGCCTTTTGGAAATTATCTTCTCGGTGGTTGCGCCAGGTGTAATGCCATATATCAAAAAAGCGCAGGCAGCTTTTACTACGATCATTAAAAATCCGATCGGTTTTGTAAACAACCTGGTACGAGCCGGGAAATTAGGTTTCGAGAAGTTTGCTTCCAATATCGTCACCCATCTTAAAGCGGCGCTTATTAAGTGGATCACCGGACCTTTGGGCGAAGCCGGTGTTTATATTCCACAGTCATTCTCGCTGATGGAAATCATCAAGTTAGTGCTTTCGGTTCTTGGATTGACCTGGCAAAACATCCGAAGTAAACTGGTAAAAATCATTCCTGAACCGGTACTGGTAGTGCTGGAAAAAACAGCCGGTATTTTAGTTACCCTTGTTAAAGATGGTCCTGCCGCAGCCTGGGAGCAAATCAAGACTGAACTCAGTGAGCTGAAAGACCAGATGATTGCCAAGGTAACCGAAATGATCTCCACCGAAGTTGTGAAAGCAGCAATTATGAAACTGGTGAGCATGCTCAATCCGGCAGGAGCAGTTATTCAGGCCATTATTGCCATTTACAATACGATTACTTTCTTTATCCAGAAAATAAACCAGATAGCTTCAGTAGTTGCCTCATTTATTGATTCTATTTCTGCTATTGCCTCGGGCCAGGTAGAAAATGCAGCTAAAAAGGTTGAGCAAACTATGGCCAATACTCTAACCATTATTATTGCGTTTTTGGCTAAGTTTGCAGGATTAGGCAATATTCCTGAAAAGATTGTCGGGATAATTAATAAGATCCGGCAGCCGATCGATAAAGGACTGGATAAGATAGTTGATTGGATTGGAAATATTTTGAAGAAGATGGTTGGTGCAGTGAAGGATCTGGTTTCATCTTTCTTTACACCTAAAAGTTTTAAGGTAGAAGCGGATGACCATAGCCTTTATTCTGATGATAGTGGCGAACCAATGGTGGCCAGTAAAAACCCCAAACGACTTGAAGAAGCAATTAAAGAGCTTAAGGGAGATGCTTCAAAGGCAAAAGATTTAGGGAAGATCAATAAGCAATTAAAATCTGCCTCTGATCCTGCCAAAAAAGCGGCTTTGCAGAAGGATGCAGATAAACTTGTTGGCGAAATTGTAGATATATTAGTGAAATTGAAATATGGCGCAGGGACTATTGATACTATGCCGAAGGCTGTTGTAACATTCAGCGTAATGGGTAATGCAACAGAGTTTAAGCGTCAGATAGCTATGCAACAAGTTGAACTTTCAAAATCAAAAGTGGGTGAATGGCAGCGTAACAGAGCCAGATTTATTGGATTCGGACGTGAAAGAAGAAGTGTTGATTCTGATTCTATGAGAGCGCAGGATTTTGGAAATAAAATAATTGCGAATGTCAATGCAATTGCTGGATTAACTCCGGGTGATAAAACAAAATTGCTCAAATTTGCTAACTCAAATGGAAAAATAACGGTCCAGCCGGGTAAGGATTTAGCAATCTCAATTGCTGAGAGACTAATTGGAAGTCGTTCAAAAAGAGGTGAGGCTGTTTTGCACACAGTCGACCAAGTAGCAGGAGGCAGTGCGACGGTATATGGTGACAAAACCGGTGTTTTGGGTGATTCGGATATTAATTCGTCCATTGGTTCTCAATGGAAAGACAAAATCACCGAAGTTGATACAAAGGCGAAAGGCGTTAAGTCTGATGCGATTGTAAATGTTAAACTAAATGCATGACTATATGTGTGATCTTAATGATTTCTTAGAAACTAATCCGAGGAGTAGAAAATCAAGACCTTATGATAATAAGGAGATTGCTCTTTTGGTGGAAAGCAAAGCGCCCTCCGATATCTTCGGATTTTTAAAGGAGGAAGGTTACATGACTTACCATGACGATTTTTTCAGTACAACTATGCCACAAGATCATTTTCAGACTTTTTCGGAATGGGGATTAAATGGAAAAGAGTGTTTCGCATTTTTAAAAACTGCCTTTGGTAGTCTATGCTATTGCTATAAGGATAAGATTTTTCAGTTGGATCCAGTTTCTGGAAATGTTTATAAAGGTAGGTTCCGGTTCTGCAAATTTATGAATCTATTGGCTACTATGGATTCTTTTTTGGAAGCTTGCTATTTTGATATTTATCAGAAAATTGAAAAGAAACAAGTTCTTAGGTCCGATGAAATTTATGCGTTTGTTCCTGCTTTGCCCCTTGGCGGAAGCCTCGAAGGTTCAAAGCTTGAAGTGGTTAAAATTCGGGAACACTTAAGTATACTAGCACAGCTTTTTGAGGGTAAAGCACGAAAGATTTAATTTCCTTACACAATATCAAGTTTTGGTAAATTACCAATAAAAGAAACAATAAGCCCGATTTAGTTCCTTATAATTTGTAAAATATGAAATATTATAAAGCTTTCTTCATTTAATTTAAACCAGAAATGTATAACCATCCTAACCTGTCTACTTCGAATACTTATTTGCATTCTGTAATAACAAGTAGGCTAAAAGTATATTCTAATAAAGAAAATGAGGTAAAGATAAGCAGTTCTGCTTATCTGAAAGATGATTCACCATTTGCGCAATTCATTGGCAGGTATGAACCCACCTTCGAAGAGTATATCATTATTCTGCTTGCCCTTACTCCTCATGTCCAATCGAATTTCTTCAACCAACTCATTTCTGAGCTTTTACCCGAAGGCGGTGACTTCCCTGAATTTGGTGGTGTAAAAGCCACCAATCACCGCGGTATTCTGCCAACTGGCGAAACAGCCCAATTCGTTATAGCGGGTGACGACCTCGAAAAACGACTCGAAGTACAGCGTATCCTAAGCAGTGACCACTGGTTTGCCCAAAAGCATATTCTATGGTTGGAACCTGTTCGTGAAGGTGAACCAATCATGAGCGGACGTCTGATCATTGATCCGGAAGTTATTGAAACACTCACAACCGGAATTGTTTCCAAACCCCGGTTTAGCATCGATTTTCCGGCAGAATATATCGAAACC
>JBBSDG010000458.1:0-3762 GCA_038249635.1 Bacteroidales bacterium
ATTAACTTAAGAAAATACCGATCTGGTATGTGAGAAACGCAATAGTCCAGGCAATCCCCGTGGTATAAACCATAGTAAATAGCGCCCATTTCCAGTTCGATTCTTTTTTTATGGCGGCTATAACTGCCACACATGGGAAATAGATAAGTATAAAAAGCATAAAACCGAAAGCTACAAGCGGAGTAAACACTTTTTCACCTTTAAGTTCGCCTGAAGCATGTTCCTGCTGTATCAGGTTCTTTTTCAAAGTGCTGGATTGCTCTCCCGCATCCGAACCGGCCTGGTATAAAATACCCATAGTGCTTACAACTATTTCTTTAGCAGCTAAGCCCGTAAGAATGCTCACTCCCATTTTCCAGTCGTAGCCAAGTGGTGCAATTACCGGTTCAATGGCGTGGCCAAGTTGTCCGATGTACGATCTCTCCTGCCGCTCGGCTTCTTTTTTAAGTGTAATACTTTCGATTTGTTGCTCTTTGTCAGTTTTTGCTATCAAAGCATTTGATTCAATCAATTGAATCTGGCTATCATAGTTTGTTGAGAAAATCACATTGCGGGGGAAATATCCCAAAGCCCATATCAGTATGGATGCGACAAGAATTACATTGCCCATTTTTTTCAGATATTGAACTCCTTTATGCCACATATGGATTGTAGCGCTTTTCATTGTCGGGATGCGATAAGGAGGAAGCTCCATTACAAACGGAACCTCTTTTTTTGCAAACATCACTTTTTTCATTACCAATGCAACTATTACTGCCAAAGTAATGCCAATCAGATAAATAGAAAACAGTACCAATCCCTGGTAACTCGGAAAGAAAGCTGAAATAAGCAAAACATACACCGGAAGCCTGGCACTGCACGACATAAACGGGGTTATGATCATGGTGAGGATACGGTCCTTTTTATTGTCGAGGGTCCGGGTGGCCATAATTGCCGGAACATTGCAACCAAATCCCATTACCAAAGGAATAAACGATTTGCCGTGTAACCCGATTTTGTGCATCAGCTTATCCATTATAAAGGATGCTCTGGCCATGTAGCCGGTATCTTCCATCAGCGAAATGAAAAAGAAGAGAATCAGGATATTTGGCAGGAAAATAATTACTCCGCCTACTCCGCCGATAATTCCATCAACAACCAGATCGCGTAAAGCGCCTTCGGGCATATTATTTTGTAACGTTGAACCAAGCATACTTACACCGGCATCAATCCAATCCATTGGGTAACTGCCCAAAGTAAATGTGGCCTGGAACATGAAATACATAAAAAACAGGAAAATCGGGAAACCCAGGTATTTATGCGTGAGCATATCGTCGAGTTCTCTTTTGCGATCTCTTTTTTCCTTGGGTTTCTCTTGAAAAGTTTCTTTCAGCGCGCCATCAATAAAACCGTATTTGGCATCGGTGATTATGGTTTCCGATTTTTCGCCGTATTCTTTTTCGAGTTTCGCTATTTCGGAACTGGTTGTAGAGCGTATTTGCTCAATGTTGCTAAGCTGATGAAGCTGTGAGAGCGTAGTGTTATCCGTTTCGAGTAATTTAATGGCAACGTAACGGGACGAAAGTTTGTCGGTAATTTCAGGATTCAGTCGGATTTCCTTCTGGATTACAGCAATAGCATCCTCAATTTCTTTCCCATAATTAATATGGATATGCCTTACACTCGGATCGCGATCCTCATAAACTTCAATCAGCCTGTCGAACAATTCATCAATTCCTTTTCCTTTTGAAGCTACAGTTGGAACAATCGGAATACCCATCATTTTCCCAAGGGCATTGAAATCGAATTTCGCTCCCCGTTTCTCCAGCTCATCGTACATATTAAGAGCAATTACTACCTTAATATTCATGTCAATAAGCTGGGTGGTGAGGAACAGATTCCGTTCGAGATTGGAGGCATCAACCACATTTACAACTATATCCGGCATTTTATCGGTAATATGCATTCGGACATAAAGTTCTTCGGGCGAATACTCGGTAATGGAATAGGTGCCGGGCAAATCGACAATATTAAAACGGTACGAACCTCTGCGCAAAGTAGCTTCTTTGGCATCAACAGTTACTCCGCTGTAATTCCCAACCCGCTCGTGCGAACCGGAAGCAAAGTTATACAGGGTTGTTTTGCCACAGTTTGGATTACCAACAAGTGCCACATTAATTACATTTCCTCTGGTAATAGCTGAAATTTTCAAAATTTCCTCATCAATGGTACCTGAAAATCTGATTTTCGCAAGGCTTGAAGCTTCCCCAACAGCAATAACCTCAACCAGCATGGCTTCGCTTCTTCTCAACGAAACATTGTAGCCCATAATTTCGTATTCGACCGGATCCTGAAGTGGCGCGTTTTTTATCACAGTTACTTTCTTGCCTTTTACAAAACCCATTTCGGTTATACGCTTACGGAAAGCCCCGTGACCAAGCACTTTTATGATGATACCGTCTTCGCCGGTTTTAAGATCAGATAAGCGTAGATTTTTGACTAATGTTTTCATTTATTTTCTTTAGGCGTTCGTACAACCTGTTTGTTTTTATTCATCTAACTCTTAATCCGGTTAGATTTTTAATTATTTCTTGTTTTACGCCTTATTTTAAAAACTAAGCTCGATCCTTAACAAACCGGTTAAAGCATTTTTAAGTTTGGCATCCGTACCACTTGGGTTTATAAAATATTGCAGATCAGGTTTCAGGCTAATCGTTTCATTTACATGAATCCTGTATGTGAGTTCAATTGCGGTTTCGTTGCGCGAAGGAGTTCTTCCAAATCCGGCATATGCAATGGCTATTCCTGTTTCATCAAATTTCCGTTTGGCACAAATGCCACTAAAATGAAAACCGAGGCTGTAATAGAAGTTATTTTTATTTTCATTTTTCGGACTTATCCCGATCTGAGAAAATACCGACATCATTCCATTGGCGGTTTTATAAATATCCTGATCGCCATCGAAGTAGAAACCATAATTTTGTTGTTCCAGATCTATTGTGTCATTGTGTTGGTGGTAATAGCTTCCTATTTTATAGCAGCCGGCAAGCCCATTTATCATGCTTTTCGGAAGCTGAAATTCCATAACAGTCAGAAAGCCATCGTTTTTCGATAATTTCCAACCGGTATTGTAAGGATTATTTTCAAAATCGTCAGGGGTACCATCGAAAATTGCAGCCTGCAGGTTGAATCGTCCGGGAACATTCCACTGCAGTGTTGCACCCAAGGCTGTAAGTGGATAAATGGGTGAAGGGATATTATCGGCTATACTCGAATGTATGCCGAATGAGCTGTTTGTAAATATGTAACCGTTTTCACTTTTTGCAAAATTGGTATTCAAATCCTGCAATCCAACAGTAAGTGATAGATTATCAATAGTTTGTTTGTACCACAATTCATAAAGGAAGGTAAGGTTTCCGGCTTCGATATTGGATACGCCCTGAAAATCGCCAACCAGGTTAGCCGAAGGTTCTCCTCCATGCGTATTGGCTGCATTGATGCGGAATTCGCCACCTTTCCACCATCCCGCCTTTTGCGTATCAAATCCAGCTGCCAGGTTGGCTAATCCGAGGTAAGCAGTTCCGGTTTTGATTCCGCCCGTAAAATTACTGGCAACCTCGCCGATATATGAAGCTTCGAACGTGAACGACTGCGGTTTTACAGCCGCTGTTTCCTGGGCTTTCAGGCTGAGCATGGAAATGAAGATGAATAAAAAAGTAACGAGTAGTTTTTTGTACGCTGACATCTCTCAAGTGTTATTTGATTAACACAACAAAAGTATCC
>JBBSDG010000459.1:0-3753 GCA_038249635.1 Bacteroidales bacterium
TCTTACCACAGCGTTAATTTCGGACAAAATACAGATACTGGAAGAATCGCTTCGCAAAGATTTTGATATTCGTAAACCACGCATTGCCTTGCTTGGTCTTAATCCCCATGCCGGCGACGGCGGACTGATCGGGAACGAGGAGCAGGAAATAATCGCGCCTGCCATCAAAGCTGCCCAGCAAAAAGGACTGCTTGTGTATGGCCCCTACCCTGCCGATGGCTTTTTTGCTTCATCAGCATACAAGCAATTCGATGCCGTATTGGCAATGTACCATGATCAGGGTTTGATTCCGTTCAAAACTCTGAACTTCGAAGACGGAGTAAATTTCACAGCCGGCCTACCCTATGTGCGCACTTCGCCGGCTCATGGTACCGCTTATGATATTGCAGGTAAAGACCAGGCTTCAGCCGATTCAATGCGTGCTGCTACTTACCTTGCCTGCGAGGTATTTAAAAACCGTATGCAATGGGCTGTTCTGAATAAGAATCCGTTGGGATTTAGTAAGAAGGAGAAGGAGTATTAGGAGGGGAGATGGGGAGAGCGGGAGAAGGGGCGACTGAGAGACAGGGGGACAGGGAGACAGGGAGATAGGGAGACGGGGAGACAAAGAGATGGGGAGAAGCTGAGAAAAGATCTTTTGCACTTTGAATTTGAAACTTGGAATTTGAGCCTTTAAAAGACCCCTCTGTCCTTCGGACATCTCCCCGTGTGCTTCGGCTTCGCTCAGCAACCAGGGAGAACTCTGAAGAACTTATTTTGAAGATAGGTAAAGATTTTTAACTCGGAATTTAGCCCTTGGAATTTGAGTCTTGGAATTTAAGTCTTGGAATTTAAAAGACGGAATACTAAAGAATTCAGATTCCTCAGGTTATTTCAACAAAATAGCATAAACAATAATTTTTCTACCACCCTGAATGAGTAAATCAGAATATACGATCAGCGAAATTACCCGGATTATCAAGGGTGAACTGATCCATGAGAGTGATACGAATGCGCGTATCAATGAACTGGCAATCGACAGCCGCCGTTTAATAATGCCTGAAGGAAGTCTGTTTTTCGCACTCACCAGCAAGCGGAACGATGGCCATAAATATATAGAGGAACTTTACGAAAAGGGCGTCAGGAATTTTGTTGTTGAGCATGAGCCATCAAACTTATTGCTACTTTATAATGCCAATATTATACTGGTAAAAAACACTCTGTTCGCCTTGCAGGCCTTAGCCGCAGCACACCGTAAACAGTTTAAAATTCCCGTAGTAGGCATAACAGGCAGCAACGGGAAAACCATGGTAAAAGAATGGCTCTATCAGTTGCTGAACGAAAGTAAAAATATAGTCCGCAGTCCCAAGAGTTTCAATTCGCAGATCGGCGTTCCTTTATCGGTTTGGCAAATGCGTGAGGATCATGAACTTGCTATTTTCGAAGCCGGTATATCCGAACCCGATGAGATGGATCATCTTCAGCCTATCATATTACCAACCATCGGAATCTTCACCAATATTGGCCATGCCCACGATGAGAATTTTATAAACCGCATACAGAAGGCGGGTGAAAAATTCAAGCTGTTCACCAAGGTGAAAACACTGGTTTATTGTATCGATCAGAAAGAACTCGTTGAAGGAATCATAAAGACAGGCTTACTCAAAAATATTGAAACCTTCACCTGGAGTCGTAAAGTGGCTGCTGATCTCAAGATAATAATGGTTCAGCACGACACGCATTTTACCGATCTCACTGCAATTTATAAAGGAGACGAATTAAGCATTTCAATCCCTTTCACCGATGAGGCATCCATCGAAAATGCCATCCATTGCTGGGGAACCATGCTGTTGATGGGGTACAATAATACGCTCATCGCGAAACGCATGCATACCCTTCAACCTCTGGCTATGAGGCTTGAGATGAAAGCGGGAATTAATAATTGCACACTTATCAACGACAGTTACAGCAACGATATCGACTCTCTTTCCATCGCACTCGATTTCCTGAACCAGCAAAAACAGCACCGCAAAAAAACAGTTATCCTTTCCGATATCCTTCAGAGCGGACGTAGTGAAAACCATCTTTACAGCGAAGTAAGTGAGTTGCTGAATCAGAAACAAATTGACCGGCTTATAGGAATCGGGAAAGGAATCAGCAGGCAAGCGGCACTTTTCAAAGTAGAGAAAGAGTTTTTTAATACTACCGAGGAATTTCTTGATTCATACTCCGTTAATGTATTTGCCAATGAAAGCATACTACTGAAAGGCGCGCGCATTTTCGGATTCGAGCGGATCACCGAATCGCTGCAGCAGAAAACGCACGAAACTGTACTCGAGATTGACCTCAGCGCCCTGGTTCAGAACCTGAACTATTACCGGTCGAAACTTGATGTTGGTGTGAAAGTAATGGCTATGGTTAAAGCGTTTTCGTACGGAAGCGGGAGTTTTGAAATAGCCAATATACTGCAGTTTCACCAGGTTGATTACCTCACGGTTGCTTATGCAGACGAAGGAATCGAGCTCCGCAAAGCAGGTATAAAATTGCCTATCATGGTAATGAATCCGGATGAGGAAAGCTTTGATGCCATTATCAAATACCAGCTTGAGCCTGAAATTTACAGTTTCAGGGTGCTGAAAATGCTCGAAGCTTCGTTACTGAAATTGTCAGTAAACTCGCCGCCTGTCGGGATACATATTAAAATAGATACCGGCATGCACAGGCTTGGATTTGATCCTGTGGAAGTTGACGAATTGATTAACCAGATTAAGGACAGGGGACAGATCATCGTGAAATCCGTTTTTTCGCACCTGGCAGCCTCCGACAGCGTTGCAAATGATGACTTTACACGTCACCAGATCAGCCTGTTCCGTATGATTTCGGAGCGCATCAGCCAGGAATTTGATTATCCCATACTTCGTCATATTGCCAATACAGCCGCTATCACCCGTTTCCCGGAAGCACGCTTCGATATGGTACGTCTTGGCATCGGATTGTACGGCATTGCACCCATGCCCGAAGAGCAGGAAAAACTGGTCAATGTTAGCACACTGCGCTCCATTATTTCACAGATAAAACATGTTCCTGCCGAGGATACTATTGGTTACAACCGACGTTTTAAAGCTAAACACGACACCACCATCGCCATTGTACCAATTGGTTATGCCGACGGATTGAGCAGAGCATTAAGCAATGGCATAGGCCATTTGAAAGTTGGCGGCAAATTTGCACCCATAGTCGGCAGCATCTGCATGGATATGACCATGATAGATATAACCTGCATAAAAGCCCATGAAGGCGACGAAGTAATTATTTTTGGCAAGGACCTTCCGATTACCAGGCTGGCGGACGAAATGGGATCAATTCCCTACGAAATTCTTACGGGTATTTCGCAAAGGGTGAAAAGGGTTTATTTTCAGGAGTGAAAGTATATTCCAGTTGGCCTTCAATAGAATGAAGCGTTTCTTCTCCTCATAGATCAAAATCAAACAAAGATTTGTACTTTTGAAAAATGGAACAAAAAGAATTCGACAAATAGAAACTTATTGATTACTGGTTATAAGTTAAATGGATAAAGAAACTGATAAATCAATAAGAAATTACATCAATTCGGTTGCCAGTAAAACACCAGGATTCATTACTGCATATGTGTTTGGATCTTATGCAAGAAACAAGCAGACACCTGATAGTGATATAGATATAGCATTGTTTATCGACAACCTGAAAGACTCTGATAAGTTTAACACTCAGGTTCAGCTAATGTTGCTGGCAGCA
>JBBSDG010000460.1:0-3741 GCA_038249635.1 Bacteroidales bacterium
CGGATGTATTGTTTTTTCTTACCGGTGGCTCGGAGCAAAATGCGCTTAAGCAGGTTTCGACTGGAAATTATTATTTGCTGATAGGTTCGCACTATGACAATGCTTATGCCTCTGCAACGGAAGTTAAAGCATATTTAAATAATTTGAATATTCCATCAATGTTGCTGGATGAAGAGGAAGACGAAACCAGGGCATTTCTCAAGGATTTTATCACTGTAAAGCAGGCATTGAAAAACTTACATGGAAAAAGGCTGGGACAAATCGGACAGATTTCGGATTGGCTTATTTCGTCTGCAATTCCGGCTGAAATACTGGAGGCAAAACTTGGAATTAAATTAGTTGTAATTCCATGGAATGAATTAGCTCATTTTTCTGAATTTAAAGCCTCGGAGCCATTTCTTGATTCATTTGCCGGCTCCACTAATATTGATCTTTCGGAAACTGCGAAAGTAAGTGAGCTACTGACAAATACCATTCAAAAGCAGAACCTGGATGCTATTACGGTAGAATGTTTTCCGATGGTTCAAAAGGACGGTGTTACTGCATGTTTGCCGCTGGCAAAATTCAATAACGAAGGTATTCCGGCGGGTTGCGAAGGCGACATTACAGCAATTGCAGGAATGATGCTTTGCAAAGAGCTCACCGGCATCAGCCCATGGATAGCAAACATCAACAAAGTTACCGATGTTGTTTGTATATTTTCGCATTGTACTATTTCGCCCGGCCTGGTTTCTGATTTCTCGGTAACAACACACTTTGAGACTGGAAAAGGCACTGCGATGGAAGGGAATTTTAAAGCAGATTTAATAACTATATTCCGTTTTGACAATACGCTAAGCAAAGCATTTATTGCAGCATCAACAATAATCGGCCGACCAAAATCCGAACATGCCTGTCGCACGCAAATTGAAGTGAAACTCACCGAAAAAGAAGTAAACTTGCTCCGAAACAGTCCGCTTGGGAACCATCATCTTATTTTCCCCGGCAATTGCACAAATTTACTGCATATTGTTTGTTTACTTCTTGGGATAGAAGTGCAAAAATGATCATTGTTCTCAATACAGGATCAGGATGAAATTACTTCCAACGTTTCTCTGTAAACCACTCCCCTATCCTTTAATCCATCCAACAGAAATTTTACGATTTCTGCATCTGTACCGAGAAATTCAGGAGCCGAAACACCTTTCCTGTCATACAAACCTTTTGATAAAAGCCGTGCAACCATAGTTGCTGTATAACCTGTAGTTCGCGCCATGGAATGAACGCCGCTCTGTTTATCAAGTCTGTCGAATAAATCCCAGGTATAACGCAAGCGTTTGCCGTCTTTAATTCCTTCGGTAATAACACGCATCACGGTCAGGTCTTCTTCACCTGCCTGCAACTTCCACTTTGGAAAGAGTAAACGTGAAGTAAATTCAAGCGGACTGATCAACACGCCATTAATCAGTATAGGCTCCTTGTCGAAAAATCCCGTATCGCGCAGCACAGCCATCTTTTCAATATGTCCTTTGTACCTGAGTGTTTTTTCAATAAGGTAATCACCTTTAACCGTGGTGGCAAGGGTACGTAATCCATCGCTGTTGAAAGCTTCAAGAGTTCCTATAGTAGGGAAATCAATAAGTTCAGGATCCGACAGTGCTTCGCGGACTACTAACCTGCCGCCATCAATATAACGAGCCGGACGGGTGTATTCTTCAATTACATCAATTGGCGAAAACACGGCCTTGTATTCAAACGGCCAGGTTCGTACAACAGGCAATCCGCCTACGTAGGTAATTCCCTTTTCGAGTGTATCGAGCATGGAAGCACCATAACCAATCAACACATTGCTCATGCCAGGTGCTACACCAATATCACAAATGGCTGTAACGTTCATTGCCTTTGCTTTCGCGTGAAGCAAAAACATATCTTCAGGGAAAAAGGCTATATCAACCACATTTTTACCGCATTCAATTACCCTTTCCAGTGTTCGGAATCCCAAAAACCCCGGAACGGCACTAATAATCAGGTCATGTTTTTTTACCAGAGCTTTAAGGTCGTCAACATTGTCGAGGTCAGCCTGAACTGTAGTAATTCCTGCTACATTACTGAGCCGCGAAAGGGCATCTTCACTCCTATCGGCTGATGTTACTTCAAATTCACCATTCCTGGCAAGATCCATGGCCATGGGTCCACCGACTAAACCGGCACCTAAAACAAGTATTTTCATCTTTTTTTATTTATTCAATATTTCTGTTTATACATTTAACCACGGGAAATATAACCAGGTATAATTATTTATCCGGAATGTTAACCCGGTTTAAAAGTTTTCTTCTTTGTTGGTTACGAAGCACCATCTGCATCAATTTTCCTGATTGTGAAATAAATACTCCAGCCATTACCAGCAACATACCCGTAATTTTAATAGATGTAAATCTCTCATTCAGTACAAAAAATGCGGATATTCCGGTAAATACCGGTATAAGGTTTGCAAAAATATTGGCTTTGATTACTCCAATACCCTTTATGGCTATGATAAAGAATACATAAGCCAGGGTTGATCCAAAAACAGCCAGCAGAAGAATGGCCGTGATAAGTTCACGTGTTGGAATAACAGTTATAAAATGCTGAAAATCAAAGATAAGAAACAATGGCAGGAAATATACTGAGCCGATCAGATTTTGACAGGTTATTATTGTTACCGGGCTGTATTCGTGAGGAATTTTACGTATAACAACTGAATAGACAACAGCAGTAAATACGGCAAAGAATAAAAGCAACACTCCTTCTGGTGCAGCAATAAGCGACAAATCAGGGTTTATAAGCATAAGGAGGATGCCGGCAAACGAAAAAACAATTCCAAGAACAACAGGAAGAGTAACTTTTTCCCGTACCATAAAATAAGCGGCAAAGGGACTGAATAAAGGTATTGTTGCAATGATAACCGATGCTACTGTTGACGAAACAAAAGTCAGACCGAAGCTCTCACATAAAAAGTAACAGAAAGGCTGCAAGAAAGCGAGCAACATGAAGTATTTCAGATCTTTTCGCTTTATGGTTTGCCATGACCTGCTGATCAGGATGAAAAGCAGCATTAAACCGCTTGATATAATAAGTCGCAGAAAAATAATAGTAATGGGATTGTACGAATTGACGGCTATTTTAAACCAAACATAGGATAAGCCCCAGAACAGCATGGAAAATACTGCAAAAAGGTAAACTTTAAAGGTTTGGAAAGACATATAGCGGAATATAGTATTGAGGCTGCGAAGATAGCTTTTTACGCGTATATTTTCGAAACCCAATGCAGTTAATTCATCTAAAAATCAAACCGGAATCTTTTGAAATATTTATAAAAAAAACACTATCAAACGACAAAACCAGTCACCACTCAAAAATAGGGATTAGTTGCTTAGCTTATCCATGGAAATAGTTACATCTACCTTTATTGCTTCTGAAATATTTTTAATAACAGCCTTTGGAATAGTGATGTTATAATCTTTCGGTGCCACATTAAATGTTGCCACTCCAAGCACTTTCCCTGCTTTAACTTCGAGTGTGCCGTTTATTTTTACTTTATTTGTAACACCATGCATAGTAAGATCGCCGCCTGCTTCCACTTTATAAACTCCGTCTTTTGCCAGATTTACATCTTTGATATTGGTAATTTTCCCGTTGAAAGTTGAATTAGGGTATTTATCCGATTCCATATAATTCTCATTGAAATGCTCCTGCATAAGGGCTTTTGGAAATTCAAATCCA
>JBBSDG010000461.1:0-3731 GCA_038249635.1 Bacteroidales bacterium
AACTGAATACGAAAAAGCCCTCGTAGCTTTCGATGCTCTATCAGGAACCATCCAACATCTGAAACCTTCCGAATTGTTTACCGACAGGGAAACCTTCCTCCGGCAACTTACGGGATTCAGTATTGTAGAGTTTGGTAAACATACCTTTTTTGAGCACACGTTCACAGCGGATTTTCCAATTGCCCCTCAGCCATCCTTTAATAAGAATTTCGACCTTTTCCTTGCTGAACTTAAAAAAAATACAGCTTCTTCAATCAGGAATGTTTTGCTGGCCGACAGCCCGAAACAGGTTGAACGTATTTATACCATACTCGACGATCTTGAGAAAAGTCACCCTGATGATGCTGCCCATGACTTTGTCTGCATAAACTTGTCGCTTCACGAAGGATTTGTAAGCAAGGACCTTGGGATTGCCTGCTATACCGATCACCAGTTGTTCGACAGGTATCATAAGTTCAGGCTTAAGGAAAGCTTTAGCGGCAAGCAGGCATTGACATTAAAAGAAATGTACGACCTGAAGCCCGGCGATTATATTACGCATATTGATCACGGTGTCGGTCGCTTCGACGGGCTTGAAAAAATAAACAACAACGGCAAATGGCAGGAAGCTATCCGCATCATTTACCAGCATGACGATTTACTCTACATCAGCATTCATGCGCTTCACCGCATTTCGAAATATTCGGGCAAGGAAGGTCATGTTCCATCCATGGACAGGCTTGGATCGAATGCCTGGAATAAACTTAAAGCCAAAACCAAGGCGCGGGTTAAGGATATCGCCCGGGATCTTATTAAACTGTATGCCGAACGCCGTGCTGCCAAAGGTTTCGCTTTTACCCCCGACACTTATTTGCAGCACGAACTCGAAGCTTCCTTTATTTACGAAGATACCCCCGACCAGGTTAAATCCACGCTCGATGTAAAACGCGATATGGAGGCCGATCATCCTATGGACCGGCTGATATGTGGTGATGTGGGTTTTGGCAAAACAGAAATTGCAATCAGGGCAGCATTTAAGGCTGTGGCCGACAGCAAACAGGTCGCAATTCTGGTTCCTACAACGGTATTGGCGGTTCAGCATTTCAAAACTTTTTCCGAAAGGCTCAAAAATATGCCGTGTAAAGTTGATTATATCAACCGCTTTAAAAGTACTCAGCAACAGAACCAGACCCTGAAAGAGCTTGAAGAAGGAAAGACTGACATACTGATCGGAACTCACCGTTTGCTTAGCGCCGATGTTAAATTCAAGGACCTTGGGCTGATGATTATTGATGAGGAACAGAAATTCGGGGTTTCGGCCAAGGAAAAACTCAAGAAACTCCGCGTTAATGTGGATACTCTGATACTTACAGCCACGCCTATCCCGCGAACGCTGCAGTTTTCGATGATGGGCGCCCGCGACCTGAGCATTATTAATACAGCACCGCCTAACCGTTATCCGGTGCAAACCGAAGTACATGTGTTTCATGAAGAAATTATACGTGATGCCATTAGTTACGAGTTAGCCCGCGGCGGACAGGTGTTTTTTGTAAACAACAGGATACAAAACCTGATGGATATTGCAGGTCTTATTCAGAGGCTGGTTCCCGAAGCCCGTGTTGGCGTGGGTCACGGTCAGATGGACGGACATAAGCTGGAGAAAGTAATGCTTGGCTTTGTCGAAGGCGATTTCGATGTGCTGGTAAGTACCACCATTGTTGAATCGGGCCTGGATATTCCAAATGCAAACACGATATTGATTAATGATGCGCATCATTACGGGCTGAGCGATCTGCACCAGTTGCGTGGGCGTGTCGGCCGGTCGAACCGGAAAGCTTTCTGTTATCTGCTGGCTCCTCCGCTTTCCGTTTTAAGTGATGAAGCCCGCAAGCGGCTTCGTGCCATTGAGGAATTCGCCGATATCGGGAGCGGGTTTAATATTGCTATGCGCGATCTTGATATCCGTGGTGCCGGAAATATTCTGGGTGCCGAACAAAGCGGTTTTATCACCGAAATCGGTTTCGAGATGTATCAGAAAATTTTGGACGAGGCCATGCACGAACTTAAACTGGCGGAGTATTCGGAATTGTACAAAGATGAAATCGATGCTGAATTTGTGCGCGAATGCCAGATTGAAACCGACCTCGAAATCCTTATTCCTGACAGTTACATCAGCAATATAACCGAAAGGCTGAGCCTGTATAAGGAACTTGATAACCTGGAAACCGAAGAAGCATTGCTTGCTTTTCAGGAACAACTGATTGATCGCTTCGGGCCGGTACCCTCCGAAACGCAGGAATTGCTGAATGCGATCAGGCTTCGGCGGCTGGCTAAAGCGATAGGTATCGAAAAACTTATTCTGAAAAACCAGGTAATGACCGGACATTTTCTGAGCAACGAAGCTTCGCCGTATTATCAAAGCGAAAAATTTACTGCCGTGCTCAAATATGTTCAAACTCATGCAAATTCGTGCCGTATGAAAGAAGGATCGGGAAAACTCTCAATCACATTTCAAAAGATTAATAATATTTCGGATGCTTTAAGGGTGTTGAGGGATTTTAAGATTGAGGAGATGGTTTAATAACTTTTTGATTTTGTGAACAATTATCCTGTAAATTCATTTCATTAACTAAAAATCTCAGCTTAAATTCAAACTATAATAATGCATAAAATCAGATTTATACTAATCATAACAGCTTTACTCTTTTTAATGCCAATCCTTTCGGAAGCCCAGCAACGATGGATGGTTTATTTTAAGGATAAGCAGCACCTGGACTTTAATCCCTACTCTTATTTCGATTCCAAAGCCATTGAACGTCGGCTCCGGACCGGCATTCCTGTTGATGATCCTACCGACTGGCCTGTAAACGAAAATTATGTTGACCAGGTTACGCTGATGGTTAATGATGTACTGATAACCAGCCGCTGGTTTAATTCCGTTGCGGTGGATGCCGATGCTGTGCAGATAAGCAATGTGAAACAACTTCCTTATGTACGTGGTGTGGAATGGATGGAGCATTCAGAGATGGAAATCACAAGGAATAACGATTACGACACGGCCGTGGATCTAAACCAATCAAAAATACTTAGGGGCCAGTTACAGACATTGGGAGTTGATGTATGGCAGAAGGCGGGTATGGATGGAAAGGGACTCAGGATAGCAATTCTCGATGTTGGATTTACCAATGCAGATAAAGTACCGGCTTTTGATCATATCCGTAATGACAAACGGCTTATTGCAACCCGCGATTTCACCAAACGGAAGTTGAGCGAAGATGTGTATTATGGCAATGGACATGGAACCGAAGTATGGTCGTGCATTGCAGGTAAAATCGACAACCTGCAGATAGGACTTGCTACCGGCGCTGAATTTTTATTGGCCAAAACCGAAAAAAGCTCTGAAAAATACAAAGAGGAACTCAACTGGCTCGCTGCCGCTGAATGGGCTGATAAAAACGGAGCTGATATTATTAACAGCTCACTGGGTTATACCGCCAACCGGTATTTCAACTGGCAGATGGATGGAAAAACATCGTTTGTTACCCGTGCTGCCAATATTGCTGCCCGCAAAGGCATGTTGGTTGTAACTGCCGCCGGCAACGATGGCGACAGCAAATGGCACTACATAGGCGCACCCGCCGATGCCGACAGCGCACTTTCAATCGGTGGCATTGATCCGGCTACCGGTTTTCATACCGGATTCAGTTCCTATGGGCCAACTTCGGATAAACGGATGAAACCGAATGTATCAG
>JBBSDG010000462.1:0-3700 GCA_038249635.1 Bacteroidales bacterium
ACAACTAATTGTTCGATAGTTGCCATATCCCTGATGTTTCCGTCTTCATCAGGATTTTCGTTTCTCCATTGCAATGCGGTTTTCCCAAATAACGCCATATTAAGCATATCTGCTTCATTGGCATAAACAAAACTGATTTGTGATTTAGTTAATTCAATGGGAAATAGTTTTTCTTTAATTGCATCGGTGTGGATATGATAATTAACTTTAGCAAGAGTGCGTTGCAGATTCCATTCTAATTTGAACCGATCGTTTTCATCTTCTTTAAGACGTTGAAATTCTTTTATAAGGTAAAACTTAAATGGGGTGCTAAGCCAGGTTGCAAATTCAAAAGCGATATCCTTGTGGGCAAAAGTTCCACCATACCTTCCGGATTTGGAGATTAAACCGATGGCATTAGTTGATTCTATCCATTTTTGAGGAGTGAGGGTAAAACTATTTAATCCGGCTTCATTTCTAAAGGCATCGAATTCGATGCTTTTAAAACCAGGATTATTCATATTTTCCCAAAGACCACAGAATTCGATTGCATTCCGTGTTCTCATCCAGTTCTGAATAATATAGTTGGTTCTCTCGGCGTCTCTGAATCGAGCCATATCAGTCAGAGAAATATATTCAAGATTATTGCCCTGATAAATTGAGATTTCTGTACCTTGAACATTTATTGATTTATTCTTTGTCATAATTACCAGTTTGTTAAACCGCAATTCCAAATAAAGATATAAGTCTTGCCTCCATTTAAATGTCTCGCGGATTCAATAAAATTAAAGCGGGGCTACTTTGTCTCCTCTTTCACCCACTCTCCCCTTCTCCATGTCCCCCCTTCTCCATGTCCCCCTTCGCTCACTCCACCCCTATTACTCAACCCTCTTATTCCTCCTTCTTCGCCCTCAAAGTTTCCCAGATAAAATACCCGCAAAGTACAGCAAGCATAAGTAATGCCAGTGCTTCGGCACTATGCGACTCGAACCATTCCTTGTTTATAAAGTTGATCCCGAAATTGGCGAGCACGGCACTTATAACGCCCATCAAAGCACCTCCGGCAATAAAACCTGAAGCAATAAGTGTGCCTCTTTCGCGTCGAGCCTGGTTTAGTTTTTCATCTTTGCTGCGGTTTCCTACGAAATTGGCAATAATTCCGCCTAACAGAAGCGGAGTATTGAGTTGTAAAGGAATAAACATTCCCAGTGAGAAAGCAAGTGCAGGAACACCTATCATTGTTAATATCAGCGAAAGGAATGCTCCTGCGGCATAAAGCATCCATGGGGCTGGCTGTCCGCTCATCATTGGCTGGATAACGGCTGCCATTGCATTGGCCTGTGGAGCTACCATGGCATTTTCGCCGGTAAATCCATAGGTTTTGTTGAGCACCATAATCACACCCCCAACGGTAATGGCCGAGACAAATGTGCCGAGGAATTTCCAGGACTGCTGTTTGTATGGTGAGGTTCCCAGCCAGTAACCGATTTTGAGGTCGGTAATAAAACCACCGGCCATCGAAAGAGCTGTGCACACAACTCCGCCAATCAGAAGTGCGGCAACCATTCCTGCTGAACCTTTCAGCCCAACCGAAACAAGAATAAGTGACGAAATAATGAGTGTCATCAGTGTCATTCCACTTACAGGGTTTGTACCTACAATGGCTATGGCATTGGCAGCAACGGTTGTGAAAAGGAAGGCGATAACCATAACGATGGCAAGTCCGATCAATGCGAATTTGATATTGTGAACTACGCCGAATTGGAAGAAAATCAGGATTACAATTGCGGTAAGAACGATGCCCCCGGCAATGATAGCCATAGGCAGATCGCGCTGGGTGCGGAGGTTAGTTTTTGTTCCTTCATGTTTCCCGAATATCTCTTTGCCGGCAAGCGAAACTGCCGATTTAATAATACTGCTCGAACGAATAATCCCGATGATACCAGCCATTGCAATACCACCAATACCAATCGGGCGAACATAGTAAGTAAAAATCTGCTCTGCCGACATGTTTGCGATTAATGCTGTAATGTTGGTACCAACGGCGATGGTCTGCCCGTCAGCAAAGTAATTGATGATCGGGATGATGACATACCATCCTACAAATGATCCGGCACAGATGATGGCAGCATATTTCAACCCGATAATGTAGCCCAGTCCTAAAACTGCCGCGCCTACATTAAGTTTGAATACAATTTTTGCTTTATCGGCAAGCATCTGGCCAATTGGAATTACACGTGTGGTAAATACTTCGGACCACAATCCGAAAGTTGCAATCACAAAATCATAAATTCCACCAATCAAACCGGCAACAAGCAATAATCTGGCCTGGTTACCTCCTTTGGCACCTGAAACCAGAACCTCAGTTGTAGCCGTAGCTTCCGGGAAAGGGTATTTGCCATGCATTTCGGAAACAAAATACTTGCGGAAAGGAATCAGAAACAGAATTCCCAGGAAACCTCCCAGCAAGGATGACATGAAAATTTGATAAAACTGAACCTGTAGATTAAGGATATAAAGAGCCGGTAATGTAAAAATGGCTCCGGCAACAATTACTCCTGATGCTGATCCAATGGATTGTATAATTACGTTTTCGCCCAGCGCACCTTTCCGTTTAAAAACGGTGGAAAGCCCAACAGCAATAATAGCGATCGGGATTGCCGCTTCGAAGACCTGACCGATTTTCAAGCCGAGATAAGCCGCCGCCGCAGAGAATACAGCAGCCATAATAATACCCCAGATCACACTCCAGGTGTTCACTTCGGGATACACCTTGTTTGGTGACATGAGGGGTTCGTAGGTTTCGCCCGGTTTCAGTTCGGTATAGGCGTTTTCGGGAAGGCCTTTTATGGGGCCGTGTTCTTGTTCTGACATAGATATTTGAGGTTTGAAAAGCGTTTCAAATGTACAGTAAAAAATGATTTGACAAAACAGTGTTTTTATTCAAGGTTTTACTGTTCAGCTTTCCACTCAAAGTGAAATCCTGACTAATTACTTCCAGATATAATTTTATGTTATTTAACTCATTTATCGGAATTTTGAAAAAAATATTAACCGGATGTAGAATATTTGTGGGGTTGTTTTAAAATATTACTTATTTTTGCAGCTCAATACCCGTAATTCTGTACAACATGGCTCTAAATGTTTTAAATGCCGCAACAAATACAGCGATGTGTTGTTGTAAGATGTGTATTTAATTTACAGAGAGCCTTTTTGATTAAGAAAATAATTCAGACAGACAGGCTTTCCTTAATCGGTAAGCCTTTTTTTTGTTTTAGCAGTTAAACTAATGTTATGCCAGTTCAATCAACACTCATAAGTCATTTATTTCACATGTGCATGTGTTGTTGCTGTATGTTACTCCGAATGCGGTATGGTAATGCTTTGCTTTGTTGAAAAACTTAAACAACAAGAAATTATATGCAAAAGCCCCTCCGCAGCAGCGAAAGGGCTTTTTGCTTTAAAGCCTTAACCC
The DNA here is from genome assembly GCA_038249635.1 of Bacteroidales bacterium. GTDB lineage: Bacteria > Bacteroidota > Bacteroidia > Bacteroidales > UBA4417 > UBA4417. The sequence continues at coordinate 3,455 of JBBSDG010000462.1, forward strand.
AAAATAAATTTATCTCAAACTTAAAATCCCAGTAAAATGTCAGACACTAAACTACGATTCGAAACATTACAGATTCATGCAGGCCAGGAAGTTGACAGCAACACGCTTTCACGTGCAGTTCCTATTTACCAGACAACCTCTTATGTGTTTAAAAATGCAGAACACGGGGCAAATCTTTTCGCTTTGAAAGAATTTGGCAATATCTACACCCGCATTATGAATCCTACAACGGATGTATTTGAAAAA
>JBBSDG010000463.1:0-3699 GCA_038249635.1 Bacteroidales bacterium
CCATTAACCATTTTCTATTAACCAATAACAATTAAAACACATGGCACTTAATTTTACGGATGCAAATTTCGAAGAACTGGCAGAAAAATCAGATAAACCCGTACTTATCGACTTGTGGGCCGAATGGTGTGGTCCCTGCCGCATGGTTGGACCCATTGTTGAAGAACTTTCAAAAGAATACGAAGGCAAAGTAGTAGTCGGCAAATTGGATGTTGACAGCAACCCGGTTACCACCGCCAAATTCAGCGTCCGCAATATCCCTACTATTCTTTTTATGAAAAATGGCGAAATCGTTGATAAACAAGTTGGCGCTGTTCCCAAAAGCGTATTGGTTGGCAAACTTGAAAAACTTTTAGGGTAAGGATTCAGTGGTTAGGATTTAGTACTTTAAAAACGATATTCTTGTATTTTTTGGCAGAATATTTTATCCCACTAAGACACAAAGTTCACCAAGTTGCTTTGTGATCTCAGTGACTTTGTGGGAAACCTTTTTGGTTCTGGCTCGTCCAGATTAGTTTTAGGGAATGGAAATCCTTGAACATGAAGCTTCGACTACGCTCAGCATGACAAAACATGAAACTCCATCCTGGATAGCACAATTGTGAATTCCCTAACCCCAAAACCCTAAACCCTAACTCTTTTCTCATGCAGATCGACCAAACCCGAATCCCTCAATACGCCAACTTAGAATTTCTGGCGCTTACTGTTGTTGAAGGATTTATTGTAGGTTTGCATAAAAGCCCTTTCCATGGTTTTTCGGTTGAGTTTTCGGAACACCGGCTTTACAATCCCGGTGAGCCAACCCGTCATATCGACTGGAAACTCTATGGCCGTACCGACCGCATGTATGTAAAACGGTACGAAGAGGAAACCAATCTCCGCTGCCAGATCGTAATTGACAATTCGTCATCAATGTATTTCCCCGTGAGGGAGTTTACGGATATTGACCATCCCAATAAAATTACTTTTTCAGTGTATGCTGCTGCCTGTATAATGCAGTTGCTGCGGCGTCAGCGCGATGCTTTAGGCCTGAGCCTGTTCAGCGAAAGGATAAATCTCCATACCCAGGCTAAATCAAATTCGGTGCATCATAAATTCCTGCTTGGAAAGCTGGAAGAACTGCTGGCTCCAATTTCAAATGAAGAACACCGTACCTCAAAGGTTACTGATTCACTTCATTATATTGCCGAAAATATCCACAGGCGCTCGCTGGTAGTGCTTTTCAGCGATATGTTTGATGCGGGATCAGATGATGTCGCACTTTTCGATGCTTTACAACATTTGCGCTATAATAAGCATGAAGTTATTCTATTTCATGTAGTTGATAAATCGAAAGAGCTTGATTTTGACTACGAAAACCGTCCGTATCGCTTTGTGGATATGGAAACCGGCGACGAAATCAAGCTTCAGCCTTCCGAAGTCCGAAAATCCTATGCCGATGCCATCGGTAGTTTTCACCGGAAGCTGAAACTGAAATGTGCCCAGTATAAAATTGATTTTATTGAAGCCGATATTAATAAAGGATTTGAACAAGTTCTGTTGCCGTATTTGTTGAAAAGGGAAAGGCTTTTGTGACCAGATATTTATAATTCGCTGATTCAAAATGCTCTGGATTTTAATTATCTGTAATTCAATCATTTGATTTCTATACTATACCTTTTATTTCTTCAAATATATTTTTTGGTAATTCTCATTAAAGCAATGCACTTTTAGATTTACACGCTAATCCAACACATGGGAAAGGAAAGATTGATATGCTTTTTGAATAATTCTTGTAAACTTACTTGTTAGTAAGTATATTTGCCCTGTTTTTAGAGCTGTAGAATGTCGATTACACGTGAGAAAATTATCGAATTAGGTGAAGATTTTATTCGTACCAAGGGATACAATGCATTTAGCTACCAGGATATTTCGTCGGAGCTTGGGATAAAAAATGCCGCTATACATTACTATTTTCCCTCAAAGGAGAATCTTGGCACCAGTATTGTCAAAACAAATATCCAGAGGTTCGAAGAAATGACCGGTAATATGAAAAGCCGCGGTTTCGACGAATGGCATCAGCTTGAGACATTTATCAAAATCTATACAAAGAGCCATAGAGAGCAAAAACGCTGTATTGTTGGTTCCTTAGGTCCTGATATTAATTCATTGAGCGACAACACAGTGGTTGAACTGAAACGAATTTCTGAACTCATTCTAAAGTGGCTGACTGATACACTAAAGTCAGGCAGGGAAAAACGTTTATTTTCCTTTTCTGAAGAGCCACAGATTAAAGCTTTGCTGATACTTTCGAGTCTTATAGCCAGTTTGCAGTTAGCCATGTTAATTGATAAAATAGAGTACAAAAGCTTTAGCCAGGCAATTATTGATGGACTGAAACCAAAATGATTTACCTATAAAGTATTACGTGGTGATTTTCTTTTACTAATTACGAACCTGATTTTTCAATACGATACTATATGAAACGAGCCGTTATAACAGGAATTGGAGCTGTAACACCCATTGGTAATAATGTTGCTGATTTCTGGCAAGGCCTGGTGGATGGGAAAAGCGGAGCAGCCGGAATTACACGCTTCGATCCTGTAAATCATAAAACCAAGTTTGCATGCGAAGTAAAAAACTTTGATCCATTGCTTTATATGGAGAAGCAGGATGCAAAAAAAATGGATAATTATGCACAGTTTGCTATGGCTGCTGCGGATGAATGCATGAAGGATTCAGGCCTTAACCTGGAACAAACCGACCTTAACAGGATTGGGGTGATAATAGCCTCGGGGAATGGAGGAATGCAGACCTACGAGGATGAAGCATATAATTACCTGCAAAACATGAAGATTCCCCGGTTCAGCCCGTTTTTTATTTCCAAAATGATACCTAATATTGCTGCAGGCCAGATTTCGATTCGGTATGGATTTCATGGTGTGAGCTACTCAATTGCTTCAGCCTGTGCTTCATCGAACAATGCCATTGCAAATGCTCTGGACCTGATCAGGCTGGGAAGAGTTGATATTATTGTTGCCGGTGGTGCCGAGGCTCCTATAACGGAAGCTTCTATTGGTGGTTTTAACGCGATTAAGGCTTTATCAACATTAAATGAATCTCCGCAGACTGCTTCGCGTCCGTTCGATGCAAACCGCGATGGATTTGTTGCCGGCGAAGGTGCCGGAGTTATTATGATTGAAGAACTCGAACATGCTTTGAACAGAGGTGCTAAGATATATTGCGAATTAGCCGGTTATGGTGCTGCTTCCGATGCCTATCATGTGGTTGCCACGCATCCGGATGGCCTGGGTGCCATACTTGCCATGGAAGCCGCTATTGCTGATGCAGGAATATCCAAGGCTGAAGTTTCATGCATTAATGCTCATGCAACATCAACGCCTATTGGTGACATTAGCGAATGCAAAGCACTCGAAACAGTTTTCGACGGTTTGATAAGTTCAGTTTCTGTTTCTGCAACCAAATCAATGACCGGTCATATGCTGGGAGCTGCAGGGGCAATTGAAGCCATTGCCTGTATCAAATCTATCGAAAACAACCTGGTACATCCAACAATTAATCTCGATAACATTGATCTCCAGATAAATCCGGCATTTGATTTTACGCCACTTGTTGCCCGAAAAAGGGAGGTAAACGTGGTACTGAATAACACTTTCGGATTTGGCGGGCACGCGGTGACAACGGTTTTCAGGAAATACC
>JBBSDG010000464.1:0-3691 GCA_038249635.1 Bacteroidales bacterium
CATTTCAGCATAAGCGACAATTTTTATGTGGATTCGGATGTTTCGGCCGATGGGCATCGCTGGCTTGTGAATACCTATCCGAACGAATGGGTTGAGGCAACAACCCCGGCAAATTACGGAGGTAACCGCGAATACAAAGACGATTCGAAAGCACCCGGCAGCCTTGGAATGAACGGAGCTTCGGGAGCCATCTATCCGGAAGATTTCAACGAGGCCGGCTCCATGTGGGACCACCTTGCCAGGCACAAAGTTGAATATTATAATTTCGGGTTCAGCGTTATGTTTGAGCCTGCCGATTATAGCGACACCTATAAATACGGCGGAATAAAACAGGTCGCCAACTTCCCGCTGCCGGCTACTTTGCATGAACACACCTCAAGGCTTTATCCTACTTACAATATGGCCATTCCCGACCAGTTCAGGGTTGATATCTTTAAAAAAGAGTTTGAAGAAAAATGGGGACCTGGCAAAGATACCTTGCCACAACTCATTACAGTTATCCTTCCCAACGATCATGGTGCAGGCGAAAGACCTGATGCAGGTTTTCCTTTCCGCCAAAGCTATATGGCCGACAACGACCTTGCCGTCGGACGGATTGTCGAATTCCTTTCGCACTCTCCTTACTGGAAGAATATGGCAATTATTATTACCGAAGACGATGCACAAAACGGCGTTGATCATGTGGATGCGCACCGCAGTCTGTTAATGGTGATTTCACCGTACAGCAAAAAGAACTATGTGAGCCATACACATTATAGCTTTGGCAGCATATTCAAAACTTTCTGGAATGTGCTCGGGCTGCCTTACCTGAACCAATACGATGCTGGCGCGAATGACCTGGCTGATATGTTCACTGATAAGCCTGACTTTACGCCTTACAATGCATTACCCGCTGATATCCGTGTGTTTGATGCGCAGAAAGCATTGGATCCCTTTGATGAAAAATTCGACTGGAAGCAATTATTGGAAGGTCCTGATATTGACAATCCTGAAGATATGATACGCGAAAGCAAGGAGCAGGATAAGTGGAGGAATGAGGGACAGAAGAAGTGAGGAATCTTTTTGAGATGGGGAGATGAGGAGATGGGGAGATAGGGAGATGAGGAGATGGGGAGATAGGGAGATGGGGAGATGGGAGAATGGGGGAATGAGAGAATGGGGGAATGAGAGATGGGGAGACTGGTTGTATGAGATATGAGGAGAATGAGAGAAAAGGAGAACAGGAAAAAAATCTAAAGGACTTGCAAATTGTATATGTTAAAATTCAAAGGACAATGTTAAGGCAACTTTCGCTGAGCGGGATTTGTAATCCCGCTCCACCGAGTCCGGAATTTGCAATTCCGTAAAAGTCAATTAAATCAATTTGCATCATTATAGATTTACACCTTACTGTAAATCAGCTGAGCAGGATTTGCAATCCCGCTCCAAGGAGCCACGGATTTGCAATCCCGTTTAAGTCAAAAAAATCAATTTGTAGAATTAAGGATTTACATCATTCAGTAAATCAAGGTAATCGATTGCATCTTCACCGTATATCTCCACAGTTTCACCAATGATTTTGTAGGTACAATGCTGACCGGCTATCCGCGAAAAATGGATTTCATATTCCAAGCCGTTTTCGTCGTGCATCAGAATTTTGGCCAGGTTTTTATTTCTATCCGAAAGGAGTTGTTTGTTGCAATACAGGCAGTAAAATTCAAGTAATTCCCCCTCATGAACTTCAAAATTAGGGTGTTTCAAAACGGTATAATTTCCTATTTCGGGATGAAGCATTATCAAACCTTCTTTTCCCCACTTATTCCGTGCGGCAAATACAATATTCTGTCCGACATTCAGCAGATTGGCACAATGCGGGCATTTGAAATCTATTACCATATCTTTTGTAATTTGGGATACTAAAATTACAACAAAGCAAAGGCTTTCATGGATTTATTTTCGAAAAAACTATAACTTATAAAAATAGCCCAGCCCAATAATAAAATCTGTTTCCGGGTTTTTAACGTTCAGTTCTTTCTGAATCATATAATATACATCAATTTTGTGATGTTTTGTGAAGTCATATTCAAAACCTGCTGCGGTACGTATGCCACTGAAAGTATAGGATCGCGGGTAATTTAGAAGCGAAAAGAACTCAGTGGAAAGATATGGAGTTATGGCCTTCTTTGTATCCCATTTAAGATTCAACTTATTACGCAGGTAATATTCGGGGACTCCACCATCTGCAGAGCGTCCGACATCTGCAACCTGATCCTGCAAACGGGTACGGAAAGAAAATTCGAACGGTTTTAACTTTTTGCTATACTTGATATCAACATAAAACCGGTGCCTGAAGCTATAATAATTGTCAGTCCTGTGCTTTTGAATAAACCGGTAATTTACCGAAAACTGAAAGTGTTTATTCATTTTATATGTCAATCCCAGGTCAGTGAAAGCGGCTCCGAGTTCCGTTATATTCTCGTTAAATCGTAACTCTTCCGAAACTGAAACGGATAATCTTTTCACCAGTTTTGCTTCAAAATTGACGGATGTCCATAATCCTGCATCCCTGAACTGGCCCTTGACAGATGACGCTAAAAGCAAACATCCGGCAAAGAGCATTAAAACCAGGAAACGGAAAGTTTTCGACAACATTAACTTACTTTTGATTCTTGTAATAGTAAATGGTTATGCTGGTTGCATCTTTCAGAAAATCGAAGGACATAATCGAAAAGCGATGAATATTAAAGCCTGTTCGCTTTCGCAGATCTTCGAGTAAAAGCGTATGATTTTCGGGCCTGATCAGGTCGATATTTTCATAAATAACCGTTTTCGAGACCTCCTGCTTGAAAACGATTGGATGATCGAGAATGAAGATAAAAACAACGAAAATGGAATTGAAAACAACAATTGGCAAAAGATTCAGGCCAATGGCATTAATCAGACCAAGTGCAATGGCTATAAGAAGATAAGTCATTTCCTTCATCGAGATGCCTTCGGTCCGGTATCGAAGCATCGAAAAAACTGCAAACAATCCGAAGGCTGCACCCATGGATATATTGGTCTTATTCAATACAAATGTTATAATGAATATGATAATATTAAAAAGAAAAAATGTGAACATAAATTCCTTATTCCTGTAATTCGGAAAATAAATAAATCCAAAAATCAACAACATGGTAAATACATCGAAGCCGATTCCATAAAAGAAACGCTTGTTTATTACAACAACTTCCTGATCCTTATTCATTTCATTCTTACCTACCGAAACATTGCCTGCGCCTGTATTAACTTCAATTGCAGGAGTATTTGCCAAAGGCTGATTTAACTGAGCTGAAACCGGAGAAAGTCCGAAAAAGAAGCTGATGAAAAACAGCAGAGTAAGAGTTCGTTTAATGCAAGTCATATCCAAGTTTATTTAACCTATTGATTTTTTGTTTGAAATTATTCATTTTCAATTCTTTATGCATGCATGTTATACCCAGGCAGTATTTACTCATATAATTTGAATGGTGCCTGCTAACACTCATCAACTCCCTGAACGGCGAAAGAGAATGCTTTTCCTGTTTTACTTCTGCAATTACGATATTCTGAATCGCTTTCTCATCACCATTGCATCTATACCTGAGATTCATATCAAAAGTCAGCCGCTCGTTCGCTGCTTTATTTACCAAAGTCAGCCTGTCGAAATAAACATGTAAAGCGGGAATATAGC
>JBBSDG010000465.1:0-3688 GCA_038249635.1 Bacteroidales bacterium
GATGGCTACTTCAATTATTTGGGATTGGAACCCGGCTCCTATTATGCCGAAATAGACAGCATGCAATTAAGAAGGCTGAAAGTCGTATCGCTACCAAAGCGTAAGGAGTTTGAAATTCTGGCTTCCATCAACGGCGATATTATTGATAACATTGAATTCACGCTGTCTAAACAAACCGACGAGATCAAGGAAGTTCCGTCAGTAATTAAAGAAGAAGTTCCGGTAGTTGTAAAAGAAGAAGTTCCGGTAGTTGCAAAAGAAGAAGTTCCGGTAGTTGTAAAAGAAGAGGTTAAAATTCCACAGACAATAAAAGAAGCATTAGTCGTGACTCCTTCTGTTGATTTAACTCCACAGGCGAACGAAACACATAAATTCTTTATCCAGTCGGGTGCATTTAAAAACAAGAAGAATGCTGACCGCTTAGTTAATGATCTTACAAAACTAACCTCGCAAAAGTGGTTTATTGACCAGGAAGGTGATTTCTATAAAGTGAGATTAGGGTATTTTGAATCGAAAGAATCGGCCATTAATTTCAAAGAATCGTTGAATACGCAAGATATCACTTACTACGTTTCCGAAATTCCAATGGAAACATTACCAGTCAACGTACAAAAAGGCTCTGAATTTACGCAGCATAAACAAGAACCTGCTAAACCAATACAGCCTGATGCAGAAACAAAAACCGAAGAGCAAAAGGCTCCAGCTATGGATTGCGACAGCCTGAATGTTAATAACGGGTATTTCGTGCAGGCCGGCGCATTTGCTATAAAATCGAATGCGGAAAAACTGGCAGCCAAACTTATTAAGGAGACTGGTCAAAATTGGTTTATTGCCTGCGGAAAAGGTTTCTTAAAAGGTGGCAAAGAGCTTTACAGAGTTCGTTTGGGCTACTTCACAAGCAAGGATGAAGCAAGAAATGTCGAAAAATCACTTAAATCAACCGGCATCAAATTTTATGTAAACAAACCCAAAGGTGCGATTATAAAAGATCAGCCTAAAAAAGATACAGAAATTGCTGATCAGAAACCGGCAATCACGCAGCAAGTTCCAGTGAAGGAAGAAGTGAAAAAAGCAGAGGAGTTACCCGTTCAGGCAACTGAGGTGAAAGAGACGAAAACTAAGGTTACAGAAGCTGTAAAAACTCCGGAAATAAAGAAGGAAGTACTAATTCCGCCGGTTAAGGAAGTGATTCCTGAACCTGCAAAGGAAACCGTGAAAGCTGTAAAGAAGACCAAAGATGGAAAAGTGGTGGTTCCACCTATCGATGATTTAAATAATGCTGGTGTACCTACAAAATTCTTTATTCAGGCCGGTGCTTTCGATTCGAGAGTTCATGCCGAGCGCCTTGCCGGGGATCTGCTGCAACTAACACTAAAAAGATGGTTTGTTGCTTACGAGGACGGGTTGTATAAAGTAAGGCTCGGGTACTTTACCACCAAAGAGGCTGCTAAGTTTGTCGAAAGTACACTTAACACAACTGAAGTGCCTTATTATGTTGGAGGAGTTGTTCCTTCGGCAAAGCCCATCGAACTAAAAAATGATGCAGGCACAAAACAGCAGAAACGCAAATCAGCTAAAAACCAGGAAGCTACGCCTGTAAATGAGCCTATTAACACACCGGATGATTCGAAAATCAAAAAAAATAACGAAACTGTACCGGAAACAAAAGATGCAGAAAAAACTAAGCAAGCCAGGAGAAACGCCTTAATTGAAACACCTCCCAACGACAAATCGGGTAAAGGATTGGATGCGCATAAATTTTTCATTCAGGCCGAAGCATTTACAACACGCGAAAGTGCCGAGCAATCAGCGGGAAATCTTTTAAAAATAACCCGCAGGGAATGGTTTGTTGTGTATGAAGATAAACTGTTCAAGGTGCGGCTTGGCTATTTCGAGTCGAAAGATGAAGCTCTGTATATTCAGGGAACACTCAATACACCTGATATACATTATTACATAGATGAAATTCCTGTTGAATAATAAATTTACTTCTCCGAAATTTTGGCTAAATATAATACAGCTCTCAAAATAAAATACAGCCTATATTTTCAAAATTACACTACTTTTGCATTCAGTATTGAATAGGGGTGCCTTACTTACAGGCTGAGATCAAACCCATTGAACCTGATACGGGTAATGCCGGCGAAGGGATGGACAAACTTTAAATGAATGGATTTTCCCTGTTCGCCATTTGAAGTTTAACTAAAAAGGATAAAATTAGAATGAAAAAGTTGATTATTCCAGCATTGCTGGCGATGATGCCATTCGTTGTACTGGCACAATTTAGCCTTTCGGGGAAAGTGATAAATCGTTCGACCAGCGAAGCCTTAAATGGTGCACACATCAGACTTGCAAATACTTACTACGCAACAGCAAGTACAAATACAGGAAATTTCGAAATCAAAAACATTAAACCAGGCTCCTACTCTGTAGTGGTTAGTTTTATAGGTTTTGCGAATGATACCATTCGTCTTGAGCTAAATAAGAATTCGGAATTGAAAATCGATCTTGATCCCATTGCAATTCTCCAGGACGAAATAATCGTTTATGCCACCCGTGCCGGAAGCAATACGCCGGTAGCCTATCAGAACATCAGCAAAAAAGAAATTGCCTCTGCAAATTTTGGACAGGATTTACCGGTATTGCTTGGCAACAGCATTTCCGCCGTTTCCACTTCCGACGCGGGTAATGGCATGGGCTACACGGCTTTGCGAATCCGTGGTACTGACATGACCCGGATAAATATCACCATCAACGGAATACCGCTAAACGATCCTGAATCGCATAATGTTTTTTGGGTCGATTTGCCCGACTTTGCAACTTCAACCGATAATATACAGATACAGCGGGGTGTCGGAACATCAACCAACGGCGCTTCTTCATTCGGGGCAAGCATTAACCTGCAGTCATCGCACCTGAAAACAGAGCCTTACGGGGAAATCAACAGCGCTTATGGTTCTTTCAACACATTGAAAAACAATGTTTCCTTTGGTTCAGGACTTATCAACAAGCATTTCAGTATGGATGCACGGATTTCGAAATTATCTTCGGATGGGTATATAGATCGCGCTTCTTCTGATCTGCTTTCCTATTATATTTCAGGTGCTTACACTTCAGGAAAAGATCTTCTTCGTTTAAATATTTTTTCAGGAAAAGAGAAAACTTACCAGGCATGGGATGGAATACCTTCAGAGATACTAAAAACGGATAGAAAATATAATGGAATGGGATCGTATATCGACAATTTTGGAAATCAGCGTTATTACAACAACGAAACCGACAATTATCTTCAAACCCATTACCAGGCAATTTATTCACACCAGTATAACAATAAACTCTTTTTAAATGCATCCGTGCATCATTCGGATGGTTCAGGCTATTATGAGCAATACCGCGAAAGTGATAAGCTGGCAAATTATGGAATTGATCCAATTCAAATTTACTCACCTTTTTACACCATAGGAACAGATACCATTTTTACAAAAAACGGTGTTATCAGTAAAAGCGATCTGATAAGGCAGAAGCATTTAGCCAATTCATTTACAGGTTTAATCTGGTCGTTAAATTACCATCTAAATAAACTGCAATCTTCTCTTGGTGGATCATGGAATACTTACACAGGAAATCATTTCGGAACGGTTATCTGGTCGCAGTTTTTCGGTAACAGCGAAATAAATCACGAATGGTA
>JBBSDG010000466.1:0-3688 GCA_038249635.1 Bacteroidales bacterium
AACATGGGCTGGCATATGACCGTGGAGAAATTACTTGGTATAGAAACACCTAAACGAGTTGATTATCTGCGGATTGTAATTATGGAATTAGCCCGTATTGCCGATCATATTATCTGCAACAGCGTTATTGCCGTTGATAGTGGTGCGCTTACAGGATTTACCTACATATTCCAGGACAGGGAATTCATTTACGAAATATACGAAGAAATCTGCGGGGCTCGGCTCACCACCAATATGGGCAGGATTGGCGGTTTAGAGCGCAATTTCAGTCCGAAAGCCTGGGATAAGATCCATCATTTCATGAAAGCATTCCCTGCCAAGCTTAAAGAATTTGAAAACCTGCTGGTCCGGAACCGCATTTTTATGGATCGCACCATCAATGTAGGAGCATTCCCTGCCGACCGCGCACTGGCATATGGATTTACCGGACCTAATCTTCGTGCCTGCGGAGTTGATTACGATGTTCGGGTTATGAACCCTTACTGTTCTTACGAAGAATTCGATTTTATTGTTCCGGTTGGTCAGAATGGCGATACCTACGACCGCTTTATGGTGAGGCAGGAAGAAATGAAACAGAGTATGCACATCATCGAACAGGCTTTAACTAAACTCGATGCTATGGAAGATAAGGAAACCTATTTCGCAAAAGATCCGCGTTTCGTGCTGCCTCCAAAGGAAAAAGTTTACAATAACATGGAAGCGCTGATCTGGCACTTTAAAATTGTAATGGGCGAAACCAATATTCCTGCAGGAGAAGTATATCACAGTATTGAAGCGGCAAACGGCGAACTTGGCTTTTACCTGGTAAGCGATGGTGGCCGGACCGCATCAAGGCTTCATTTCCGCCGCCCGTGTTTTATCTATTACCAGGCATATCCTGAGATGGTGAAAGGAGCCATGTTGTCGGATGCGATACTTACAATGAGTTCGATGAATGTAATTGCGGGGGAATTGGATGCGTGAAATATTAGATATTGGAATTTGGAACTTTGGAAAAACCCCTCTGTCCTTCGGACATCTCCCCGTGTGCTTCGGCTTGGCTCAGCAACCAGGGAGAACCCTGGGAATAAATTTTGCAGATAGTTTTGGAAATTGAAAACTTGAACGTAAAGCATTGAACGCGAAGCATTGAACGCGAAGCATTGAACGCAAAGAACTGAACGCGAAGCATTGAACACTTGAATAATAGAATTTTTAAAACCCGAACAAGCATAAATGCAAGAAAATCTCAAAATAACTGAATTCAACAGCGAAACCCTTAGTCTCGTCAATAAAATCATTAAGCGTTATCCGCAAGGACGGCAAAAATCCGCTTTGCTGCCACTTTTGCATATTGCACAGGCTGAAAATAACGGCTGGCTCAGCTCCGAAACCATGGATTATGTGGCTTCGCTGCTCGACATACAACCTATTGAAGTATATGAAGTTGCCTCTTTTTACAGCATGTTTAACCTGGAACCTGTTGGCAATTGTGTGATTGAAATTTGCCAGACCGGTCCCTGCTGGCTGAATGGCGCCGAGGAAATACTCGCTCATTTCGAGAAACGCCTTGGGATAAAAGCCGGTGAAACTACTGCCGATGGCAAGTTCACCATCAAAACCGTAGAGTGCCTTGCTGCCTGCGGAAATGCGCCTGTAATACAGGTTGGAACCGAATACCATGAAAACCTTACCTTACAAAAAGCGGATGAACTGCTCATAAAATGGCAGTCTGAAAATAAAATATCTCATACAAATCCTTACCTGTAAAAAATGACCAGGCAAATACTACTTGAAAATATAAACGTCCCCGGTCTGGCCAGTTTCGGGGTGTACAGGAAATTGGGAGGATACTCTGCCGTTGAAAAAGCATTGAAAGACTTTACCCCCGATCAGCTAACCCAGGAAGTTACAAAATCGGGATTGCGCGGCCGTGGCGGGGCCGGATTTCCAACAGGATTAAAATGGGGTTTTATTGATAAAAAAAGTGAAAACCCGCGTTACCTGGTCTGCAACTATGATGAAAGCGAACCGGGAACGTTCAAGGACAGGCATATAGGGCAACTTAATCCGCACCAGCTAATTGAGGGAATGATACTTGGATCTTATGCTTTAGGTGCGAAAACTTCCTATATTTATATCCGCGGTGAGTTATTTTATGTGCTACGCATCATTGAAAAAGCCATTGAAGAAGCCTACCAAAATGGTTTCCTGGGTGATAATATCTTGGGAAGCGGTTATTCGCTCCACTTACATTGCCATCCCGGCGCAGGTGCTTATATCTGTGGTGAAGAAACCGCCTTGCTCGAATCGCTCGAAGGAAAGCGTGGAAATCCGCGTATCAAGCCTCCTTTTCCGGCATTAGTAGGATTGTATGGTTGCCCTACAGTTGTCAATAATGTAGAAACCATTGCCGCCCTGCCCTGGATCATAACTAACGGTGCCGATGCTTATGCATCTATCGGAATCGGAAACAGCAAAGGAACCAAACTGATTTCAGCTTGTGGCCATATCAACAAGCCTGGTATTTACGAAATTGAGCTTGGTTTGCCTGTTGAAGAATTTATTTACAGCGATGAATATTGTGGTGGAATCCGGAACGGGCATACACTGAAAGCAGTAGTGGCCGGTGGATCATCAGTTCCGATTTTGCCCGCCGGTCTTATCCTGAAAACTGCCGCCGGTGAACCGCGCCTGATGAGCTACGAATCACTCGCCGAAGGTGGTTTCCAATCCGGTACCATGCTTGGATCGGGTGGATTTATTGTTATGGACGAAACAACATGTATCGTAAAAAACCTGCTTACATTTGCGCGATTCTACCATCATGAATCCTGCGGACAATGCAGTCCATGCCGCGAAGGAACCGGCTGGATGGAGAAAATACTTACCCGCATCGAGTCAGGACAGGGAACCATGAAAGACATTGACCTGCTGGTTAATATTTCGAAACATATTGAAGGAAATACGATTTGCCCGCTGGGCGATGCAGCCGCATGGCCTGTCGCCAGTGCTATCCGTCATTTCCGCGAAGAATTTGAAGAACACGTAAAACTCCAGAAATGCCCCTTTTAAAGGTAACCATCGATAATATTGTGATTGAGGTCGAACCCGGTACGACCATTATGAATGCTACGCGCAAAATTGGTGGCAGCGTTGTTCCTCCGGCTATGTGCTATTATACTTCGCTCGAAGGCAGCGGCGGATATTGCCGCACCTGCCTGGTAAAAGTTGCACAGGGATCGGCAAAAGATACCAGACCAATGCCAAAACTGGTTCCTTCGTGCCGTACCATGGTGCAGGATGGAATGGTGGTACAAAACACCACTTCGCCCGAAGTTATGGAAGCCCGCCATGCCATCACCGAATTTCTGCTGCTTAATCACCCGCTCGATTGTCCGGTATGCGACCAGGCCGGCGAATGCCAGCTTCAGGATCTTTCGTACGAAAACGGACTTGAAGAAACACATACCGTAGAAGAACGAATTACCTTTAAACCTATCGACATCGGCGACCTGATCAAGCTGAATATGAATCGCTGCATACTTTGCTACCGCTGTGTGAAAGTTGCCGACCAGCTTACTGATCAGCGCGTTCATGGAGTTTTGGGCCGTGGCGATCATTCTGAAATAAGCACTTATATTTTAAAAGCCGTTGACAATGATTTTTCGGGTAATATGATTGACGTTTGCCCGGTAGGCGCTTTAAC
>JBBSDG010000467.1:0-3682 GCA_038249635.1 Bacteroidales bacterium
AAAGTGTGGATGCCAATCCTCCGGCAAGCGGCTTGAGCGCCATGGCCGCATCTTTAGCTTCATTAATTTTAATGCCATTAATATGAAGCGTTGAGGCACAGGCTACAATAATAAAAATGGCAACAATCACCGTAACCAGGCAACCAATCACAATATCGACGAGGGTGTATTTATAGTCACGCATTTTCAGACCCTTTTCAATTACCGACGACTGCATGTAAAACTGCATCCAGGGCGCAATGGTTGTCCCGATAATCCCGATTACAATGGCAAGGTATGGCGCATTAAATTCCATGTGCGGATGGATCATGGCGGTACCTATTTCGCCCCAGTGAGGCTTGCCCATTACAGCCGAAACGATATACATAAGAAGTAATACGCTAAATACCAGAAATATACGTTCAGCAATTTTATAATTCCCTTTTACAACCAATAGCCATACAAGAGCTAAAGATATAGGCACCGAAATATATTTGCTGATGCCGAAAATATCCATACTCCCGGCTACTCCGGCAAATTCGGTAGTGGTATTTCCCAGGTCGGCAATAAGCAAACCGACGAAAATAAAGAAGGTAACCTTTACGCCGGCATTTTCGCGGATCAGGTCGGCAAGGCCTTTGCCTGTGACAATCCCCATGCGGGCATTCATTTCCTGGATGATCAGCAGCACAATAAATGCCGGAATCATAGTCCAAAGCAACTTGTAGCCATACAAAGCTCCGGCAACTGAGTAAGTTGTTATACCTCCGGCATCGTTATCCACGCTACCGGTAATTATTCCCGGACCCAGCAGGGCAAAGAAAATTAAGATGTTTCGCCAGATGCCTTTATCTTTAAGGCTGATTTTTTTTATCATCATGCTCCGTCCTCCCTTTATCTGGTCTTTCTGGCGCCCAGCAAGTCATCTATAATATCGTCAATCACCACCATGCCTTCAAGCATCTGGTACTGGTTTACCACCGGCACGGCGAGTAAATTGTACTTTGATACTATTTCGGCCAGCGAATCGAGTTTATCATTGTCTTCGACGGATACCGGGTTTTTACGCATAATATCTTTCAGAATAACCGATGGTTCCGAAACCACCAGGTTACGGAGCGAAACCGTGGCTAAAAGCTTGCCGTTGTGAGTTACAATAAACAGATTGTACAGCAAAGGCTCCTCGGGCTTGGCTTCGCGTATGGTTGCCAGCGCCTGCTCAACCGTTTCGTTTTCGTGAAACGACATAAAATCGGTACTCATAATGCTGCCAACCAGTCGATTGGAGTATTCGAGCAATTCGCGGACTTCGGTCGAAGTCTCCTTATCCATCTCATTGAGCAGCGATTCGGCTTTATCGTTTTCGAGCAAATCAATGATATCGGCAGCTTCGTCGGCAGGCATTTTCTCAAGCAAGTCGGCGGCTTTGGCTAAAGAAAGACTTTCAATAACATCGACCTGAAGTTTGGGATCCATTTCCTCAAGTACATCGGCAGCCTGTTCCTCATCCATGGAATTGAAAACGGTGGTACGGCTGCTACGGCCCATCTCCTCGATAATATCGGCGAGGTCGGAAGGGTGAAGCATCTGAAGTTTTGTGAGCGGTTTTCCCAGCTTAATATTCAGATTTGCTGAATCCAGTGTATCCACATCATCCCAAAGAATAAATTTAGAAGGTACCGGAATTCGCACCAGCGAGGCAATTGTTTTAACCGACTCAGCTACGCCTAACCTGCGCAGAAGTCCTTCGGCTCCTACATCTACAGCTACCACATAGGTTCCGCTTGCGATTGAAGCCAGCCGCACATCATTTACACGAACCAGTTTACGCCCGTTGATATCAACAATTTGCTGATCGAGAATATTTTCTTTAAGCGGAAGATACTTTGCGATATCTTCATCTTCAATATATTGTTTTTTAGAACAATGGATGACAATGGCATCTTTATTCCGGCCTATTTCGAAATTACTGAAACTATAATAAACAGGATGTGATTTACTCCCGGTTTTAACGGCAACCACGTTAGGCCGCGAAGGTTCATCGGATAATAACGGATCAGAAAAAACCAGCAAATCCAGAACTCTGCCAATAACTTCGTTGTCACGGGAAAAGATCTTCATTCCCAGTATCTGACTTAAATAAAATGTTGTTAATGCTGTCATAGAAGCATCCTCCTTTTTTTGAAACGGGAGGACGCTGAGAATCAGCCAAAAGCCTCCCGGATCAGGTTAATATACGGTATAAATCAGGGCCTTCGTCCATTTGATGATGAGTACTTTTAAATTCGGGTGCAAAAGTACTTCTTAACTTGATTAAATAAACTATTTTTATTTTTTTAACAAAAAACTTTGATCAACCTGTATGCAATGAAATACATTTGTCTGTTCTAACCATCCCTGCGTTAATTTTCTTAAATTTGTACAAACCGCTTTTATGGAATCAAGTATTGTAAGACTCAGACTTCTGATGCCTTATTTTAGGGGTAAATTTTCATTGGTGCTTGAAAACCGCAAGATTATTGCCCAGTTTATCCTCACATTTTTATTTATCGCAATTGGCATCTGGTTTATAAAGCATGAGCGATCGGAACTTCGCGAAGTTAAGCTTGTATTATTCGATTCGCAGTGGCAATACATAACCGCGGGCCTGGGACTGACCATTTTTTACCTTATTGCACAAGGAACCATGTACCGGTTCGCTTTTAAGGCAGTCGGCAGCAATTTACCCTTTGGATCTGCAGTGCTGCTCTTCCTGAAACGAAATTTTATCAGCATTTTTATCCCTGCCGGTGGCGTTACATCGCTGGCTTTTTTTACCGGTGACATTGAAAAACAAAGCATTTCCATAACAAAAATTCATTTTGCATCTTCCATTTACGCATTCGTGGGAATAGCTTCGGTGGTGATAGTTTCGATTCCGATTTTTATTTATGCCATGTTCGAGGGACAAACCGGTGCGGGGGAATGGCTTGCTCTGGCGGCTATGGTATTGTTTGTTTTCAGTCTTTTCCTGTCATTTAAATCAATAATGCGGAGAGGTTGGTTATATAAACTCATTATTAGATTTTTCCCGGCATCCGTGGTATTCCTTGAGGATCTTCAAAGCCACACCATCGATAGCCGGTTTCTTGCTTTTACCATCATCAACTCCTTTATAATCGACTTTTCCTGCATTGCCATGCTTTATACCGGCATGTTGGCATTAAATATTCATCCGGATATTTTTTATGCCATGATGGGTTATGTTACCACTGTAGTTTTGCTTTTTGTTTCGCCATTTATGCGCGGGCTGGGTGCTGTGGAAGTTTCCTTGTCGTTTGTGATGACAAGGTTTGGATATACTAGCGTTGAAGCAGTTGCAATCACATTTCTTTACCGGTTTTTCGAATTCTGGATACCATTGTTAGTGGGAGCATTGAGTTTTCTTCTGAAAATAAACAAACTTTTGATGAGGATAATTCCATCTTTTCTGATTTTCGCATTGGGGATTATAAACATCATCTCGGTTATAACGCCGGCAATTCACGAAAGGGTTCACCGACTCGAACAGATTATTCCGCTTGATGATATTGCAGCATCAAATTACCTGGTTCTTGTTGCCGGAGCCTTTATGCTGCTTACTGCGGTATTTATGCTGAAAGGATTACGGAGCGCCTGGTGGATTGCATTGATCCTCAGCACTATTTCATTTATCGGCCATTTA
>JBBSDG010000468.1:0-3664 GCA_038249635.1 Bacteroidales bacterium
GATCATTTTTATAAAATAGGCAATAGGATTGATGATATTTACCTGTTGCGCCCAGTAAGGCATACTGTCGGTGGGAGTAAATAAGCCACTCATCATTATAAAAACCACGGCAAAAAACCAGGCCAGGAACATGGCTTGCTGCTGGGTATTTACCAGTGTGGAAATAAAAAGCCCGATGCCAAGTACAGCCAGAAGGTAAACTGAAGCCACCCCGAAAATCAGCCACAGGCTTCCAAGAATCGGAATGCCAAAAACAATTCGAGCAAGTGTAAGGCCAAAACCAAGTTCGAAGAGTGCGATAAACCAGAACGGCAGCAACTTGCCGATCACAAACTGGTATTTTTTCACCGGCGATACGTTGATCTGCTCAATGGTGCCCATTTCCTTTTCGCGCACTACATTCATCGAGGATAAAAACATGCCGATAATGGTAACCAGTAAAACCAGGATTCCAGGCACCATATATGTTTTATAATCAAGCTCCGGGTTAAACCAGTAAGAATACCGGATATTAAAGGGTTGTTTCACCTCCGCACCACCTGACAAATCAACAATAATATCCTGGTTATAATCCATGATAATGGAATTGCCATAGGCATTCATAATGGCTGCAGCACTTCCGTCGATGGCATTGGTGATGAGCTGCACTGAAGCCTTTGATTCCTTTTGAAGGTCGTTTTCAAAACGGTTGGGAATGATCAATATCTGATGTGCCTTTCCGGTTTTGAGTTGTTCTTCTGCTTCCTGAAACGAATTGGCATAGGCTTTAACATGATAAAATGGTGGTGCAGTAAATTTAGAAACCAGTTGCCTGGAAGCCACCGAATGATCCTGATCCACAATAACAAGGTTGATGTTTTTAATCTCGAAAGTAACAGCGAAAGCCAACACCAGCAACTGTACAACCGGTATCACGAAAATGATAGGCAGCATGGATTTATTGCGGAAAATCTGCCGGAATTCTTTCTGTAATATGTATAGGATTATTCTCAATTTCTAATTTTTTGTTTCAATGTTTCAGGTTTCAGAGTTTCAGGTTTGAAATGTTTGACACTTCGATCCGATAGCTATCGGATTCGCTCAGTGTGACAGTTTGAAGAGTTCCGGCACTTCGACTCCAGCTTCGACTCCGCTCAGCTTGACATAGCTTAGGGAGACAAGAACAGGGTTTCAAGAGTTATTTCCCAAATTCCAATATTGCATTTTGACTATTACATTTTGACTTTCATTTCCCCTTGTCCCCATTTCCCCTTGTCCCCTTGTCTTCAATCAATCCCATCAATCCAATCAATCCAATCAATCCAATCCCCTCAATCCAACCTCACCTTAAACTTCCTCACGCTCAGCGCGATAAAAAACAAAGCCATTCCGGCAATGATCAGCGTTTCTTTCCAGATATACTGAAAGCCAAGACCTTTTATCATAATTGATTTCACTATGATGATAAACCAGCGTGGTGGCATGATGTAGCTGATAATTTGCAGCGGCAGCGGCATATTTTCGATCGGGAAAATAAAACCGCTTAGCAAAATGGTAGGTAACATCAGCGCAAACATCGAAAGCATCATGGCCATTTGCTGGCTTTTACTCACAGTGGAAATAAAAATACCAAGCGACAAAGCCATTACGATGAAAAGCAGACTCTCGGCCAACAATAATACCAGGCTTCCTTTTACCGGCATATCCAGTACAAAGTAGCTAATCAGTAAAATTGAAACTGCATTTACGAAAGCCAGCAGTACATAAGGAAGTACTTTACCTGCAATGATTTGAACCGGACGCATGGGCGATACCAGCAGAACTTCCATGGTACCCATTTCCTTTTCACGGGCAATGGAGATGGAGGTCATCATAGCTGTAATAAGCATCAGCAAAATGGTGATAACGCCTGGCACAAACATAAAAACACTTTTCAGAGCCGGGTTGTACATCATTTGCGTCTGCGTTGTAACGGTAACCGGCAGCGACATCCCTTTCAGATATTCCTGCTGATAATCATAGATAATAGCTGAAGTATAATTTACCAGCAGGTTGGCCGTGTTGGGGTCGCTGGCATCGGCTATCACCTGTATGTCAGCCTGCCGGTCTTTTTCAAGTTTCGATGCAAAACCGCTTTCGAAAATAATGACTTCTTTTACTTTGCCATGCCTGAAAACTTCTTCGATATGCCCTTCACCTTTCACCTTGTCGGCAAGTATAAAAAATCCCGACGAAAGCAACTTGGAAGTAATGGCACGGGTAACCTGATCGTTAGAATGGTCGATGATGGCGACCGGGGCATTTTTCACTTCCGTGGAAAGCGCAAATCCAAAAAGCAATACCTGCACCACCGGCATGCCAAAAAGTATTACCATCGACCGTATGTCGCGGAAAATATGGTAAAACTCTTTGATGATAAAACCTTTCATTAATTTACGAATTTGGATATAAGATTGGGAAGAAGTACGATTTACGAGGTACGATTTACGATTGGAGCGAAATTGATGTATGATTTCTGATATACGATTTACGATTAGGGTGGATTGGGGGGTTATTAGAAGTCATGCATTTATAAAATTTTGGTTTTGATTGGCAGTTTTGGTTTTTTCATTCTTAAATCGTCATTCGTAAATATTTGTTTAATTAACCCCTTGCAATTTTCAAAAACACCTCTTCAATATTTGCCGCCTTATACTTTTCCTTTAGTTTTGCAGGTGTATCGAGGGCAACAATTTTTCCGTCGGCCATAATGCAGACCCGCTGGCAATATTCTGCTTCGTCCATATAGTGCGTGGTGACAAAAACAGTGATTCCCTGGCTGGCTGTTTCGTAAATGATTTCCCAGAATTGCCTCCTTGTTATTGGATCTACTCCGCCGGTAGGTTCATCCAGAAAGACGATGGAAGGCTGATGAATGATGGCCACCGAAAAAGCAAGTTTTTGTTTCCAGCCTAATGGAAGTGACCCCAGCAATTGATTCTTTTCACTTTCCAGACCCAGCCTTCCGAGAAGTTCAGTGGTTCTTTGTTTTATTTTTGCAGCAGAAAGTCCGTAAATACCACCAAAAAACTGAAAATTTTCCCACACCGAAAGATCCTCAAACAGCGAAAACCGCTGACTCATGTACCCAATCCGTTTCTTTATCATTTCCGACTGCCGGTAAACATCATATCCGGCAACCATCACTTTACCCGAAGTGGGCGATGACAAACCGCAGAGAATTTTCATAGCTGTAGTTTTTCCTGCCCCGTTAGCTCCCAGAAATCCATAGATTTCCCCGGCTTCAACAGAAAAGGTCAGATGGTCGTTGGCAACAAAGCTACCAAAATTTTTTACCAGGTTTTCTACTTCGATGATTGGCATTTGTTGGTCAGGGGTTGGGGTTTGAAGGGTTTGAAGGGTTTGAAATGTTTGAAGAGTTTGAAGAGTTTGAAGAGTTACGGGCTGATGAGAAGAGTCGAAGCGCAGATTTTCAGGTAAAGACTCGATTAATCAAGTCTCTATGGTCGGAAATCTTTCCAGTGTCAGACACCCTGCGGATTTACAGACACTATTCACTATTCATTATTCACTTTCATCTAACTAAAATTAACCTGTAGTAATTGAACCTATTACAAAGTCCATTTTTCTTCACTTCCAAGCTTTATCTTTACTCCGGTTAGTTCCAATTAGCGCGATAATTACC
>JBBSDG010000469.1:0-3651 GCA_038249635.1 Bacteroidales bacterium
AGAAATTAAGAAAAAGGGCAGCTATTGGTTGCCCTTTTTTGTTTCCTGTAAACCGAGCAAACTAGCTTTCATTTTATCGACTTTGCTTTTGTCGAATTCCGAAAAAGCCCTGGCAAATTTATCCGCTATTTCATCGTTGCAAAGGTTCCCAAGGCTACCTTCGTGGGTATGCTTAAGATTTCTGTCCGGATTAAAGTTTCCCTCTTCAATTTGCTTTCCGACAATTTTATATGCATCTCTGAACGGAATACCCGAAAGAACAAGCCGGTTTACTTCCTCCACACTAAACATATAATTGTATTTCGGATCGTCGAGAATCTGAGTGTTTACGCCTATTTCTCCGATGGCGAATGCGGCTATCTGAAGGATAGTTTGAATTTCAGCGAAAGCCGGTAAAAACGATTCCTTTATCATCTGCATATCGCGGAAATACCCTGATGGCAGGTTGCCGAGGATAGATCCAATTTCGACTGGCAGCGATTGAAGTTTGTTGCAACGGGCGCGGATCAGTTCAAAAACATCAGGATTTTTTTTATGCGGCATAATGCTTGAACCGGTGGTGATTTCAGCCGGAAGCGTTATAAAACCGAAATTCTGGCTCATAAACATACACAAATCAGTTGCCATACGGCTTAGCGTTGAAGCCAGGTTGGCAATCGCGAATGCGGCTATCCGTTCCACTTTGCCACGGCCCATCTGGGCATAAACCACGTTGTAGTTCAGATCGTCAAATCCAAGAAGTTGTGTAGTTAAAGTCCGGTTTAAAGGAAATGAGGAGCCATATCCGGCTGCTGATCCTAACGGATTCTGGTTGTTGATTTTATAAGCAGAACTTAGAAGTTGCAGATCATCCGTTAATGCTTCGGCGTAAGCGCCAAACCAAAGACCAAACGAAGAAGGCATGGCAACCTGCAAATGTGTGTAACCGGGCAGCAACACTTCCTTGTATTTTTCACTCTGACTTTGCAAAACCTGAAAAAGAGATTGGATGCTATCAACAATTTCCAGTAAACTATCTCGTGTAAAAAGGCGGATATCGAGTAATGCCTGGTCGTTTCGCGATCTGCCGGAATGAACTTTCTTACCTATATCGCCCAGTTGTTTAGTCAGCAACAATTCCACCTGCGAATGCACATCCTCAACCCCGGGTTCAATGACAAAACTGCCGTTTTTAATATCCTTAGATATTACAGCAAGAGCTTGTTTCAATACCGATAACTCATCTTTCTGAAGCAATCCGATAGTTTCGAGCATGGTAATATGGGCAATAGTACCAAGCACATCCGATTCGGCGAGGTAGAGATCCATCTCCCTGTCGCGACCCACGGTAAAGGCTTCTATCATTTCGTTAACGGCGGTTCCTTTGTCCCAGAGTTTCATAGGTAAATGTTTTATTATCAGTTCAGTAAGCCAAAATAATTATTATCTAGAACTCCAGCTTCTCCAGTATTTCGATATACATATCTATGCCGTTTTTTATTTCGGAAGGGTAGATAAATTCATTAGCGGTATGTGACCTGGCCGAGTCGCCGGGACCCATTTTAACCGATGTCCATGGCATTACTGCCTGGTCGCTGCTGGTTGGCGATCCATAGCAATGGATTTTCATTTCCTTGGCAAGTTCCACCAACGGATGATCGTCGGGAATGAAGGAAGAGTTTAGCCTTAAGGAGCGGGCAACGATTTCAGATTTCAGATTTTGGCGGATTATTTCGAATGCTTCCGCATTGCTGTAATGCTCGTTGGTGCGCACATCGATCACAAACTCGCACACATCCGGCACCAGGTTATGCTGATAGCCGGCTTTGATCTGGGTTACGCTCATTTTTGTTGCCCCCAGCATATCCGAAACTTTTGGAAATTTAAAAGTACTGATCCATTCAATATCAGGAAGTGAATTATAAATAGCATTTTCTCCTTCCTCGCGGGCAGCATGGCCCGGGCGCCCCGGTGCTTTGCAATCAATTACCAGCAGTCCTTTTTCTGCAACAGCAAGTTCCATTTTGGTAGGTTCACCCACTATGGCAAGGTCAATCGGGCCTAACTGGCTGATTATAGACTCGATACCCTGAAATCCAGAAATCTCTTCTTCCGCCGTAGCAGCAAATATCAGGTTCCATTTCAGTAAAGGCTTTTCAGCGAAGTAAAGAAAAGTTGCCATTAACGATACAAGCGGAGCTCCGGCATCGTTGCTGCCAAGGCCAATAAGTTTTCCGTCGAGTTCGGTGGGGGTAAAAGGATCAAGCGACCACGATGCGGTAGGTTTCACTGTATCGTGATGCGAATTGAGCAGCAAAGTTGGTCGCCCGGGCCTATAATCGGGATGAAGCACCCAGACGTTGTTGAGGTGGCGTTTTGGAGCCTGTCCTTTTGCTTCCAGGTAATATTGGATGATACCTGCAGATTGCTGTTCCTCTTTGCTGAAGGAACTTACACGGATAAGATTTTTGAGCACATCAAGCGCTTCGGTGGCTAATTTTTCCTTCATACTATAATTTTAGTTCCTGTATTTATATCAAGTGATGACGCACTGGTTATTATAACTTGTTTCACACCTTTTCGAATGGCAGCGAAACTGTTGTCGATTTTAGGAATCATTCCTGAATGAATAATTCCATTGTCTTTATATGCTTGGTACGAATCAGGTTTTAGCACACTGATAATAGATTTATCGTCATCCGGATTGGATAGAACACCAGCTTTCTCAAAACAATAAACCAGAGAAACAGAGAAAATGTTTGCCATTGCAACAGCGATTGCCGAAGCCATGGTATCTGCGTTTGTGTTGAGAAGCTGGCCTAACCCATCATGCGTTAGCGGAGCAATAACGGGAGTAATTCCGGTCTTTAGCAGATTTGTAAAAGCTTTGTGATTCACTTTAGTAATATCTCCAACAAAACCGTAATCAATTTTCTGAACCGGACGTTTCTGTGCCGTGACCAGGTTCATATCTGCACCGGTAAAACCAGCGGCATTACAACCTTTTGCCTGTAATGCTGCAACTGTCTTTTTATTGATAAGCCCGCCATAAACCATGGTAGCTATTTCAATTGTATCGGAATCCGTAATTCTGCGGCCTTCCACCAATTGACTAGCAATGCCAAGCTTTTCAGAAAGTTTTGTAGCTGCCCGACCTCCGCCGTGAACCAGAATTTTCAAACCTGGAAACGCAACAAATCGGTCGAGAAAAGCGAAAAGGCTCGAATCGTTTTCGAGTACGGCTCCTCCAACTTTAATAACGCTTAATTTTTCAGGTTGATTTACTGACATGTGTGATTATTATAAATTCAAGTTTTGTTATCTATTCAGTATTAATGTCAATCAAGTGTTAAATCTTATTCTATATTTTCGCAAAGCCCTGAAAGGGCGTCACTTAAATAACCGTGGGTGCAACCCACGGTTGACAATTACAGGATAACGTCAGCCCCGAAGGGGTTGAATTATTCATAATTCTGTTCAACCACTTCGTGGCTGATCCTACTAAGTCGATCAATAACCGTGGGTTGCACCCACGGTTATTGATGTTTAGCCACTTTGTGGCTATTTCACCCAACCCTTGATTCGCATTATTAGAAATTCGATAAAGAATAAAAACTTAATGATGAACTGAATAGTTACTCTTAATCATTTGAAAGTATTGCTTCGAGTGCC
>JBBSDG010000470.1:0-3636 GCA_038249635.1 Bacteroidales bacterium
CAATTCAGCGGCGGAAACCAGAAAGACGGTTTCCTGAAATATGAAAAAGGCAAGCCGGTCGCTGTAATTGATAAACCTTCCGGAACATATATTGACATTGGCACGTTTGAACAAACAACTGACAACTGGCTTGGTGATATTCCAGCCGAAATATTGCCATGGAAATCACTGGTTAAGGTTGTGGATAAAGATATCTTCCTTATTCCTGCTTTTAAGGCTTTGCAGGTATCTCCGGCCAATGGTGCCGGACTAGCAGTTGCTTATGCGCTCAATTCCCGTGAGAACGCCCTAAAACTCGTCAGCGATGGTGTGGCTCAAAGTGAAAAAGACGTGAATACTGTTTTACTTACCGGCTTCTTTCATGCCTACGGTCCAATCAACAATTATTTGTAAGCGGAATTGTTTGTTAAAAGATGTTATTTGCTTTGAACGAGGGGGCGAGTGGGAGAATGGGAGAGTGGGAGAAATGGAGACAAGGAGAAATGGAGAAATGGAGAGTGGGAGAGAGGGAGTCAAAAAAGGCTTTGTCGGACTTCTGATTTTGGTATTCACACTGAGTGAAGGTTGGTGCGCAAATTAGAATAAAGCCGAAGTTTCGGCCAATTTCTCTGGTGATTTGGCATGTTATTCGTGTAATCTTGAAAAATTAAAATCTCTAAAAATCATTTGAAATGCCAAAACCCTCTTGTAAAATATATATGGCTGCCGGGTACAATACAATTTCTCTTGGCACTGGCCGCAGGGAGTTTAATCCCCGCACCGAACGCCCCGGACTTGAGCATTACATGAAAGAAGCCGGGCAGGGAGTTCTTTCTCAGATTGGAGGAGCACAGAATGTTGACGAAAGCGCTGTAGGCAACTTTATGTCGGCGCGATTCAACAAACAGGCTCATTTGGGTGCTTTTATGCCAATGGTTGACAAAGGACTGCGTTACAAACCTTCGATAAGTGTTGAAGGAGCCTGTGCCAGCGGGGGCCTTGCGCTTTTAACCGGTATCAAATCGGTCTTGGCAGGAACTGCCGATTCAGTACTTTGCATCGGTGTTGAGGTTCAGAATACCGTAAAAGCGATTTATTGTGCTGATATTCTTGCCGGAGCCGGTTGGTTCGGCAAACGGAAAACCGGCCATGCGTATTTTTTCCCCGGTCAGTTCAGCGATAGGGCAGGGGCTTACTTTACTGAATTCGGTCGCGAGCATGCCCGCAAGGGATTTGCCCGTTGGTATCGGAATGCTATCGAAAATGCCCGCCTTTGCCCCACGGCCCAGGAGCATCACAACACGGTTGCTGATCTCGAAGCCCTGGCATTAACGGAACCTAATCCCAGGTCATTTACCGATTATCTGAATGTTTTTGATTGTTCAAAAGTAAGCGATGGCGCTTCAGGAATTGCTGTTATGAGTGAAGCGGGTCTTATGCGTACCGGTATCGCTTACGCAGATGCCGTTGAAGTGTTAGGCTGGGGTCATGCCGTTGACGACATTACCGAAGATCCGCCACAACTGACCGTGCTTACCACCATGCGCGAAGCCATCAGACAAGCGCTCACGTCGGCAGATATTACGATTGAACAACTGGCCACCGTTGAACTCCACGATTGTTTTTCCATTGCAGGCATACTTGCTGTTGAAGCACTTGGATTTGCTTCTCATGGCAAAGGTGCTGCTTTTGTAGCTGCCGGGAATACAGCCCGTGACGGCAAAATTCCCATCAATACCACCGGAGGACTTATTGGCTGGGGACATCCAACGGGCGGAACAGGAGTTCATATGGCTGTTACTATTTGGGAACAATTAACCGGGAAAGCCGGACAAAACCAAGTAACTATTGATCCTTCGCACCCTTATGGAATGACCATTAATATGGGAGGTGATGATAAAACGGTGGTGGCGATTGTTTATAAGAGAGGGAAATAAATAAACTCTTTAAATGATAAAAGCCTCCCGAAAGGAGGCTTTTATTGAGGTTTCGAGCGGATTCGAACCGCTGTACACGGTTTTGCAGACCGCTGCCTAACCACTCGGCCACGAAACCCGGTTTTGGCGGTGCAAAGGTATGTAATTAACAATTTATCAACAAATACTTTTTTAGGCCTGCTTCGAGAACGACTTCAGGCAATCAGGGCAAAGGCAGCCCTGCCAAGTATTCTGTATCATTTCCATCGTTTCAGGAGCCACATCGTATTCAAAGCACCAGCATTTTGCCGAAGTGCTGCATGTAAAACCATTACCGCAACGCGGGCATTTTTTCTGTTCGAAGGGTCGTTCCTTGTTTTTCATATTTAATCGGAAAGCTGATTAAAAGTTGATAAATTCAAATCATAATAAAGCAGGATAAAAAATTTCACATCCGACATCAAACATCCAACACCCGACATCAAACATCGCACATCACCTTTCCAGCGTTACACTTACCTGCCTGATCTTTCCGCCATGTGCCAGAGCCGGGTTCAGTTTCGAAACTTTAATCTTCACATGTGTTACCTCTTTAAAATCCTTGTAAATAGCATCTATCATCCTCCTGGCAACATTTTCGAGAAGGTGTGAGTGCTTTTCCATCTCATGCCTTAAAAGCTCGTAAACAGCCTGGTAATTCACCGTATGTATCAGGTCATCGCTGGTTTCTGCTTCCGTGGTATCAGTTATAAGCCAAGCATCAACTATAAACCGTGTGCCAATCACCCGTTCTTCCTTAAAACAACCGTGATAGGCAAAAAAATCCATTCCTTCTATTTCGATGAGGCCCATATTTATATCAGTTAATGGTTAAAAGTCTGGATTTCCATTATCTTGTCACACTGAGCGAAGTCGAAGTACCCTAAATCATAACCCCCAACTTCTTTCTAAAACGTTTGAATGCAAAATTAGTTCTATTCGGCCTGTTTAAGCATTTTGACCCAACTATTTTCCATTAACTTTTAACTTTTAACTTTTATCCATTTTCCATTAACTATTAACTTTTAACTTTTAACTTTTAACTTTTATCCATTTTCCATTAACTATTAACTACTTTCCATTAACTAATCAGCCCTTTCTGCTACCTTTGCAAATTAATACAGTTTAAAAAGCCTAAACGCTTGATTATCATGACAGACGAAAACTCAACTGCACCGGCAGAAGAAAAGGTATCGGTAAATTTTATTCACCAGATCATTGAAGAGGAAATTTCCCGTGGCAAAAACGGTGGTAAGGTTCATACGCGTTTCCCGCCGGAACCCAATGGCTATCTTCATATCGGTCATGCCAAAAGCATTTGCCTTAATTTCGGAACCGCCACAAAATACAACGGATTGGCTAATCTGAGATTCGACGATACAAATCCTGTGAAGGAAGATACCGAGTACGTTGACAGCATTATGGAAGACGTGCACTGGCTCGGATTCGACTGGGGCGACCGGCTGTATTATGCTTCCGATTATTTCGACCAGCTTTATGATTGGGCAGTTAAAATTATTAAAGATGGTAACGCATACGTTGACGACCTGAGTGCTGAGCAGATAAGTGAATATCGTGGTACTGTAACCCGTGCCGGGAAGGAAAGCCCTTTCCGCAGCCGGTCCATTGATGAGAATCTTGATCTTTTCAACCGTATGAAAAACGGTGAATTTGAAGACGGTTCCAAAGTATTGCGCGCCAA
>JBBSDG010000471.1:0-3620 GCA_038249635.1 Bacteroidales bacterium
GAGCAAAAAGCCTATTTGGATTGGATTTACAGCGCAAAAACAGATAGCACTAAAGCTCTTCGAATTCTTAAAATGATGGATCGCATCCAGCAAAACCTAAAATTCAGCGATAAATCTGAATAAAAAGATACCCTATTTTTCATTGTCAGTTGGCCAAACTGAATCTTTTAATCAGGCATATTGTATTTTTAAAACTATTCTTCTTGTCAGGTTTTAATTCTCGTCCGACTCTTCTCAAAATACTAAAACAGTACATTATGAGAAGATTTTTTTTATTACCCATTCTACTTATACTTTTTTTATCGGTCAAAGGGCAAAATACAGTTATTCATCAACTGAATTCTGCCGATTTCAAAAAACTGGATAGTAAAGGTATAGGCACTTTACTTGATGTACGTACCTCTTCGGAATTTGCCAATGGGCACATTGCTGAAGCAGGACAATTGAATTATTACGCCTTTGATTTTAGACAGAAATTGCTTTTGCTTCCAAAAGACCAACCTGTTTATTTGTATTGCAACACGGGCTACCGAAGCCGGAAAGCTGCAGAAATACTGGCAGAAAACGGCTACAAACAAGTGTATAACCTGCAGCATGGCATCATGGAATGGAACCTTCAGAACCTTCCGGTTGTGGTTGAGCCTGATGCACGTTCCGATTCAGAAAACAAAATGGAAATGGATGAGTTTTCGGCGTTAATTAAATCTGGTTCCCCTGTATTTGTTGACTTCTATGCTCCCTGGTGTGCCCCTTGCCGCAAAATGATTCCAATGATTGATAGTCTGAAAACAGAATTTGCAGGTAAGGTAAACATTGTGAAAATTAATGCCGATGCAAGCAAAAAACTGATCCTGGAACTTCAGATTGGCAGTGTGCCACATATGGTTTTATATAAAAATAGAAAAATATTATTTACCCATGATGGAATTATATCCCGAAATGAACTTACTAAAGTATTGGAATCCAATTCAGTGAAAAATACCAGATAAAAATATCTTATTTAATTGAAAATTTCCGTCAGGATTTAAAAAATGCCCGACTGTTACTTTGAAATTTAAATACAAATCTTTTAAAATTGGAAATTATGAAAACAGTAAAATCAGTATTAGCAAGTGTAGTTCTTGTATTATTAGTTTCATTTTCGGCTTTTGCCGAAACAGGGGCAAAAGTTATTGCCGTTATCAACAAAGCAGATTGGTGCCCGACCTGTCAGAATAACGGACAGCGTGCAATGGGAGCCTTTATGGAAAACAACAAGGACATGGCTATCCAGTTTGTAGCCAACGATCTGACGAATGAAGAAACAAAAGCCAAATCGGAGGTTGAATTGAAAAAATTAGGTCTGGACAAAGCAATTGAACCTTACAACGGTACCGGCGTAGCTTATTTCTTTAATTCTGAAACCAAAAAGCTTATTAGTCAGGTCAGTGTTGCAAAATCAAACGAGGAACTTGCATCAGCCTTACAAACCGCAAAAAAAGGCTTGAAATAAAAAAAGTAGGATTTAAAATTAAAGGCGGAACCGGAAGTTTCGCCTTTTTAATTCAAATAAATTATGGCACAAGAAATAAATGCAGGCAACTTCGAGGAAGTGGTTCTGCAATCGAAACAACCGGTATTAGTCGATTTTTGGGCACAATGGTGCGGACCCTGTAAAGCAATTGGCCCGAGTGTTGAAGAATTATATCAGAAATATACCGGAAAAGCAATAGTCGGGAAAGTGGATGTTGACAACAACCAGGAGCTGGCTGCAAAATATGGTATCATGAGTATTCCGACCATTCTATTTTTTAAAGATGGCAAGGTCGTAGATAAACTTAAAGGAGCCGTTCCAAAAAGAGATTTGCAAAGCAAACTGGACAAAATCATTTGAAAGGCTATTCATCATGAAACGACCATGAGAAATCCTTTCTCTCACAGGGGGATAATTGTCGGGAGTTCCATGTGGCAATTAAAAAACAAATTATAAACACATGAAAACTATTATCACCTCAATATTAATCTTGGTTTCGGTTTTAAGCTACTCACAGGTACACGATCCGGTGAAATGGGAGGCTTCAGTTACAAAATTTGCTAACGATACTGCAACGGTTACGATCCACGCCAAAATCGAAAAAGGATGGCATGTCTACAGTCAGGAGCAAAACATAAAAGGCGGCCCGATTGCCACATCATTTCGTTTTACTCCTGCGGGTAAATTCGGTCTGATTGGTAAAACGCTTGAAGGAAAACCAGTAACAAGGCCCGAACCGGCCTACAATAATATGCAGGTATCCTATTTTGAAGAGACCGCTTCATTTGTTCAGAAAATTGCCGTCACGTCGGAAAGTAGTTTCACACTGACCGCTGAAGTGACTTTCATGGCTTGCAACGATGAAATGTGCCTTCCGCCCGATACACGTGAATTAACAGTAGAGGTGAAAGGCGCTTCAAGTGCAGGACAAATTGTTACAGATGAACCTGTAAATACTGCCAGCGGAAATAACCTGACGGGTTGGGCAATATTTATTGCCGGGTTCATTGGAGGACTTCTGGCATTGCTCACTCCATGTGTTTTCCCGATGCTCCCGTTAACCGTCAGTTATTTTACCAAACAGAGTAAAACCCGGGCGAAAGGAATCCGGAACGCGCTGATTTACGCGGCTTCAATCATTGTTATTTATGTAACGCTCGGATTGACAATTACACTCACTTTAGGCCCCGATGCCTTAAATGCACTGGCAAGCAATGGAATTATAAACCTGGCTTTCTTCGCCATTTTCGTAGTGTTTGCCATGTCATTCTTTGGGGCATTCGAAATCACCCTTCCAGCCAAATGGTTAAATGCTTCGGATCGTGCCGCTGATAAAGGTGGTTTGATTGGCATTTTCTTCATGGCATTTACCTTGTCGCTGGTTTCATTCTCGTGCACCGGCCCAATTATCGGAAGTTTATTGGTACAAGCTGCTGTAAATGGCGATGTGACCGGACCAGCCATCGGAATGTTCGGGTTTGCTTTAGCACTTGCATTACCATTCGCGTTGTTTGCCGCATTTCCGGGATGGCTTAATTCATTGCCCAAATCCGGCGGCTGGCTCAATTCGGTCAAGGTAGTTCTGGGTTTTATTGAACTTGCTTTTGCACTGAAATTTTTGTCTTCGGTTGATTTGGCCTACCATTGGGGAATTATTACCCGTGAAGTATTTATCGCATTATGGATTGTCATATTTGGTTTACTGGGCTTCTATTTGCTGGGTAAAATCAGGTTGCCACACGACAGTGAGCAGAAAACGACTTCAATTCCAGGTTTGATGATGAGTGTCCTGATTTTCGGTTTTGTGGTGTACATGGTCCCCGGAATGTGGGGTGCACCGTTAAAAATGATCAGCGGCTTTCCACCTCCATCGTTTTATACCGAAGGCTGGAACCTGCAAGGCGGAGCAGCCGTAGTAAGCAATGCATCCGGTGCGATCCATTCCGACAATGAGTTTCATTGCCCCCATAACCTGAATTGTTTTCACGATTATGACCAAGGAATAGCTTATGCGAAAAAAGAAAACAAACCGGTCATCCTCGATTTTACCGGATGGAGCTGCGTAAACTGCCGTAAAATGGAAGACAACGTTTGGAGTGACAAAACC
>JBBSDG010000472.1:0-3613 GCA_038249635.1 Bacteroidales bacterium
TCGATAGGTTTCAGGAAACGGATATCGAACAGGGCAACTTCAATATTTTTTTCTTCGAGTTGATTACAAGCTTCCAGGGCAATATTGCCAATTGGTCCGATTGAGATTATTGCCAGATGTTTTCCATCACGAATCATACGGCCTTTGCCAACAGGCAATTCAGCAAAAGGGGTTTTCCAATGAGGCATAACTCCGCGGCCACGAGGATAGCGGATCGCAAAAGGCCCCATTCCATCAAGCTGGGCGGTGTACATCATGTTGCGAAGCTCTTCTTCATTCATGGGCGAACAGATAGTCATGTTTGGGATTGCCCTCAGGTATGCCAGGTCGTAAACGCCATGATGTGTTGCGCCATCTTCGCCAACCAGTCCGCCCCGATCGAGGCAGAAAACAACATGTAGATTTTGTAATGCTACATCGTGAATAATCTGATCGTAAGCGCGTTGCATAAAGCTGGAGTAAATATTGCAGAATGGTACAAGTCCGCTTGCAGCCATGCCGGCCGAAAAAGTAACAGCATGTTGCTCTGCAATTCCAACATCGAAAGCACGGTTTGGCATTTTAGCCATCATGAGGTTCATCGAGCAGCCGGTTGGCATTGCAGGAGTTACACCTACAATTTTTTCATTCATTTCGGCCAGTTCTATAATAGTCTTGCCAAAAACTACCTGGTATTTCGGTGGCTGGTTTTTACAGGTTGTATCTTTCAGCTCGCCGGTTTCCATATTGAAAATTCCAGGGGCATGAAATAAAGTCTGGTCACGTTCGGCTTTTTCGTAGCCTTTGCCTTTTACGGTAACAACATGCAACAGTTTTGGCCCGGGAATATTCTGCAAATCACGCATCAGATGAACCAGTTTCACAACATCATGCCCATCCACAGGACCAAAATACCTGAACCCAAATGCTTCGAAAAGATTACTTTCCTTTAGCAGCGAAGCTTTCACTGCGTTACTTATCTGTTTTAATACCGCCCTTGAATTGGCACCATAGCGGGTTTTGCCTCCCATGAGCCACCACACCTTATCTCTAAGCCTGTTGTAGGCCTTTGAAGTAGTAATATCGGTAAGATATTTTGATAGGCCACCAACATTCTCATCAATGGCAATACCGTTATCATTTAGAATTACAAGCAGATTTGCTTTTGAAACCCCGGCATTGTTCAAAGCTTCCATTGCAATACCGGCAGTCATGGAGCCATCGCCGATAACTGCGATATGTTGCTGGTTTTTTTTGCCAAGTAATTCCGAAGCCACAGCCATACCTAAGGCTGCCGAAATACTTGTAGATGAATGTCCAGTACCGAAAGCATC
Organism: Bacteroidales bacterium; assembly: GCA_038249635.1. Classification (GTDB taxonomy): domain Bacteria; phylum Bacteroidota; class Bacteroidia; order Bacteroidales; family UBA4417; genus UBA4417. The sequence goes on from JBBSDG010000472.1 coordinate 1,314, forward strand.
ATACTCACTCTCCGATATACGAGGGAAACCGCTTATGCCATTTAAAGTACGGTTGGTATAAAAAATATCTTTGCGCCCGGTTAAAATCTTGTGAGCATAAGCCTGGTGGCCGACATCCCATATCAGTTTATCGTCAGGAGTATGGAATGCATAATGAATGGCAGCAGTAAGTTCCACAACGCCGAGGCTGGCACCAAGATGACCGGGATTGCGCGAAATGACTTCGAGAATAAACTGGCGGACATCCTTACATACCTGAGGAAGCTCGTCAACAGGAAGTTTACGGAGATCAGCAGGTGAATTTATATTTGATAACAGGGTACCCTGTGCGGGAGTCATATTCTGAAATTTGGTGTGTAAAAGTAAGATTTTCCTGCTTAAACGTAGCCTTTATAAGGATATTATTGTGATTACGGAATGTTAACAAAAAACCGGACTCTGTGTTTCGAACCCGGTTTATTCCTTCATAAACTATCCTGTTCAGTGCTAATCTATTGGACTATAGATTTATCCTCTAAGTATTTCATCGAAAGAAAGAATACTTTTAGTATTTCGATTCTCTTTCTTTTGCTTTGTTAATCCAATCTATCAGGGTTGTTTTTTTGAAAACTTCCTTGTCGCCATTCAGTTTGACCATATCCAGACCGATATATTGCTGTGCTTTGGCTTTTGTTGTAATGTCAGGATAAGCAACTTCCTGGTTAAATCCTTTTTGAGCTAATACCCTCGCAAGTTTAATACGTGCTTCCTGAGCGTAGGTTATACCATTAGCAATTACCCGACCGATCTCAATAGGTGCATGAAATGAAGCTCCATGGCTGGCTGCAGCAAAATCCCAGCGCCATTGCGATTTCCGGATATCCGAAAGTACTGCTTTCATTTCTGCTTCGGTAGCTCCGAGATCCCAGGCCTTTTTAGCTTCAACATGAGCACGCACAAGCAACTCTTCCAGTTTATTGCGGTTTTCAATTATTTTATCCTGGCGTTCGTAAACATTAGCCAGCAAAGTAGCTGCTTCCTCGCGATGACATACCTGGCATGAGTTAGCTATATTGTTTAGCGGACTTTGGATATGGTGATCCGTAAATTTCTGTCCGCCTTCACTCTTATACGGCATATGGCAATCGGCACAGGCAACGCCACGCTGGCCATGAATACCCATCATAAATGTTTCGTATTCAGGATGCTGAGCTTTTAGCATTGGTGCTCTGCTCAGGCTGTGAGTCCAATCGGTAAAGCCATAACTATCATAATACTCTTCAATATTTTCGGCCGAAAATCCTTTATCCCACGGGAAAGTCAGGTATGCAGTTCCTTCAATTTTCTTCTTATCAAAGTAATATTCCACATGGCATTGAGCACAAACGAGTGAGCGCATTTCCTGGTGTGTGGCTTTGGTAATATCTTTTCCCTGGCGTTCGAAAGCTTCGATAAGAGCCGGACGTGTGATTATAAGATTCATGGTTTTTGTATCATGGCAATCAGCACAACCAATCGGATTTACAATTTCCGCGCCTTTGGTATCCCAGCTTCCGTTATAGAATTCAGCCGGTGTCATTTTACCTAACAAACGGGTTACATCCGGACTTTTACAGCTCCAGCAGGTATTGGGCTGTGGGCTGGGATTGCCTGCGGAAGGTGCTCCTGTTCGAAGTGAATTTACAATATCCTTAATGGCATAATAATGTCCGCGACCTTGCGTATATTCTTTCGAAAAAGCGTAGCCTGCCCATAGCACAACCATGCGTGGATCAACCTCCAGCATATCGATTACAGCGTTTCCGTTGTGCTTGCTGCGGAAACTGGTATCAAGAGTCTGAATATACGACTGGTATTCGCGCGGGAAGTTTTTGCCCCATTCCGAATTGCGCGGTTCGCCTTGTTTCAGTTCAACCATAGGTTTATACACATACTCTTTTTCCGCCCTGCGGTTTGTGATTGAAGATGCAAGCATTCCAAGCAGGAATACTATAATTACTGTAGCTGTAAAAAGCAACCAGTAAAAGATCGGTTTACGTTTTGTGTTTGCCATTGATGTATAAGATTAATTGTTGTTTTGTTTGTCCATAAAATTACGCAGCCATTGTGGTACCGGATTTTCGAGCTGTGGCACTCTTGCATAAGGTGCTGATGATAAACTATTTACTGTGCCATGAGGTGTTTCTCGGTGGCAATCCCAGCATTCGCGATCGGTACGGGTGTGGAAATAGTCGGAATTTACTACAGCCAGCATACTGCGGTCCTGGAGCAAAGGTTCGTGACAGCGAATGCAGTTCTGATGCACTACTCTCCGTCCTGCA
>JBBSDG010000473.1:0-3606 GCA_038249635.1 Bacteroidales bacterium
CCTCTCCAGCGGCAAACTCATAGTAGAAGAAATAACCCATCATGTGTCCATCCATTTCATCACTGCTTGTATCCCCTTTCCACAACCATTTTCCATCTTTCGATTTTCGCCAACGTTCTTCAACCGGCTTATAACGCGGATCCTTAACGAGCTCATCGGCAATTTGTTTGTCCGTATAAGTTCTGTTCGCATCGTTCACTTTTGGCCATGAAACCGGGACTATAGACCGGGCGAAAAAGCCTTCTGTCCCGGTTACTGTCTGCAAATATTTTAGAAACTCAAATGCCTTTCTGGCTTTGGCCTTTGCATCTGCGTCTTTCGTGACTGCATACCTGAAACTTTCCATCGCCAAATATCCACCTGTGTATTCTCCGTCATTATCATCATCAGAATTCCGCCAGGTAGCTGTATCTCCCGGAATTTCAAGCCGTAGGATTCCACAGGTCCAGGGATCGCGCATGTGCTTCCTCATAAGCTGAGTGTAAAAATTCTTCTCTTTGTCCTCAAGAGTCATCATCGTTTGTTTGATTTCGCTAACTCCATTCGCAGTAGCAACCCATGCATTTCCTTCTGCATCGAATGCGACACCAGTTACTCTATTATCTATCAACCAGCGTTTACTGAAACGCAGCGAGTGCGAACCATCGGTGGCATACCGGACAACTCCAACGTTGGTACCTATCCACATCAACCCATCGGGTGATTGACGGATACAATTTACCCAAACCGAAGGAATTCCATCTTTAGGAGTCAGATTTTTCAGCAGATGATCACTGTCGCGTACAGAAACGCCTCCCAACACTCCGGCCCATATATTTCCGGAAGGATCGAATGCAATTGCCCGTACATAACAACTTATCAATTCAGTAACATCCTGATATAATTTAGTTTTACCCTCTTTACATTGGTAGAGTCCTGCATCGGTCGCCACCAGTAAACTACCTTTACCATCGGAAATAGCATCTCTGATAGTGCGTGCAATCGCACACTCCTGCTGTTCCCATTTATTGTTAGTAAAACGCCAGATTCCATACGGTCCCAACGCATAATTCCCCGTTCCGTCATTGCAAATTACCGAGATTGGTGGTTTTACACCAACTTCTTTTTTAAGCTGATGATTTCGATAGCGGTAAATTCCATCCCAAGTCCCCATTAAAACATCGCCATTGGGATTTATTACAACTGAATAAGCAGGACCACGCGCTTCACCTGTAATGACCGGTTCCCAGTTTCTGGTCTCAGCACCCTTTCTGAAAACACCAGATGCAGTGGCAATCCAGATATTTGATTCCCGGTCAATGGCAATACTACGAACCTCATTATCGGTGGGATTATTACTGATTCGGTAGGCATCATGTGTTTCCTGAACAAACGGTTCATCCTTATAAACTTCCGCTTGTGAAGTAGATTCCGTTTTCTTCACTTCCTGCCGGCACGAAATTAACCCAACAGTAAGAAGGCAGGCAATGACAATAAATATATCCAATTTCAAATTTTTCATAAATTGTTATATTTGAAGCTGTTTGTCAATTTTAAATTTAACAGTAACCGGTAAAGTATTTTATCCGCTACGCCATATTCAGCTAAATTATATTATTCATCGGGCTCTTTTTACCTGATGTAATCTTTTTTTGCGCTAAATGAATAAAGACCTGAATGCACTTTTAGCTGATGATAGCCCTTATTAAAACCCAAATATTCAATTTCTTCAACCTGTTTTAACGGCAATCCACTTTCCTTTAATTCACTTTTTTCATCTCCGGGGATGAAAACCATTGCAGTTGTATTAAATGGTACTTCAATATTTAAAGTGAAAAGATCCGGTTGTTGTTCCCATTCTGAAGAAACTTTTCCTCTCATCGTTTCAATTTGTGCCTTCCCATGTCTGAGACTGTCCAGCAATAACGGTTTCACCTGAAATAAAGCGAAGGCCGAATTGTCTTCATCTAATCGTATGCCTGCTAAGTATTTGTAAAACCAAGCATCAATACTTCCCATCATCACATGATTTTTTGATTGTTTCAAAGTCCAGAATTCGCACATCGTAGTGTACTTGCTCATCATATCGTTCCAGCTCGGAGGACTCTTTTGGTTGATGATTCCCCATGCTATATCACCTCTACCCTCTTTAGCAAGCGCTTCTGGCATATATTTAGTACCCAGTACACCGGTCGTTAGATGAGTTGAATTCCTGACCACAATATCTTTCACCAGATTCTCCAACACCTTTATTTTCATATCATCCGGAACTATTCCCAGGTAAAGCGGAAACGAATTAGCCATTTGGCTACCATCGTTGTAATTGCCGGTTTCTGAATTAAGATAGGTCTTGTTGTACTTTACACGTATGTTGGTTGATAGTTTCGTGAAATAATCCTGATCAGCTTGGTTCCCCAACACGCCAGCAACATCGGCCATTATTTTGGCATTCAGGAAATAAAATGCTGTCGGAACAGACTCCGGCTGACCTTCTTTCCAACCTTTTACCATGCTTCCCCAGTCGCCAATCCATCCCATAGGAAGGATCAAATCTTTCGAAATACGATCAAGGTAATTCATATAGCGCTTCATGGCAGGATAATGCCGCTGCAAAATACGCTTGTCACCATAATTGGTATAATATTGCCAGAGCATTGTAAGATAGGTACTACTCCATTCAATTCCCTCATCTTTAATGTACGGACGCGGAGAAATGATCGGAATATCCCCTGTTTTTTCATCCTGATTGTCTTTGATTCCTTCGAACCAATTCTCGTAAAACAAGGTCATATCGAAGTTAAACATCGCTTCTTCTGCCGTCACCTGGGCATCGCCCAGCCAACCCAGACGCTCGTCGCGCTGCGGACAATCCATAGGGTAACCCAGCATATTGCTTTTTTGTGACCAGACTGTGGCCTTATGTATCTTATTAACCAGTGGATTGTCGCATTCAAAAGTGCCGGTCTGATTATTAGCAGAATAAACAGCATGGCCTTGGATATCCAGCATGTTGAGCGGTCCGTTCCGAGCCGTGATTTCCACATATTTAAATCCGAAATATGAAAAATGCGTTTCGTAAGTTTCAATACCCTTGCCTTTCATGATGTATTCGGCAGTAGCATTGGCATTCTCGTTGCTTGCAACATCAATTGTACCGTCACTATTTAGATCTTCTGCAAAACGGATTTTCAGAATCGTATTCTTCTCCCCTTTGGCCTTTATTCGTACCCAACCCGAAAAATTCTGATCCATGTCAAATACTTTCATACCAACCGACCGAACAATCATCTCCTTTGGCTTGAATATTTCGTTGACTTTAATTGCTGGCATACGATGGGAAACCAGACGGGCTTTTGGTTTGTCGAAAACGGTAACTGGTTGCCATGCCGAATCGTCATAACCAGGGTCGGTCCATCCTTCATGATCCAGATTCGCATCGTACAACTCACCATCGTACACACAATTATAAATTACCGGACCGGGAGCCCAAGACCAGGTCTTATCTGTTTTTATAATTTGGGTAGTTCCGTCGAAATAGCTTATGTGGATTTGTGCAATTGCCTTTTTGCTTCCAAACCATTGCATCCGGTAATCATTCCACCACTTTTTATAAGGATTGTACCAGCC
>JBBSDG010000474.1:0-3599 GCA_038249635.1 Bacteroidales bacterium
GATTTTTCTAGACGTCTTTAATAATAACTAAATAATAGGAGAAATTAAAATGGACAGTGTATCAATTATTGCAGTAGTATCGATTATTACTGCCGGTTTTTCAACAAGTATTGGATGTATGTTCCCGGCTTTAGGCGAAGGGAAGTCTGTTTCAACTGCTTTAACAGCAATTGCACAACAGCCCGATGCAGCACCAACTATTACAAGAACGTTGTTCGTAGGTTTGGCTATGATTGAATCAACAGCGATTTACTGTTTTGTGGTTTCGATGATTCTTATTTTCGCTAACCCTTTCTGGACTTTCATTATAGCAAAATAAAATAGACAGTATGCAAATAAACTGGTTTACCGTAATAGCGCAGATACTAAATTTCTTTTTGTTGATTTGGTTACTGAAACGTTTTCTGTATAAGCCTATACTCAAGGCTATTGACGAACGCGAAGGGAAAATTGCGTCACAAATAAAGGATGCAGAAGCGAAAGAAAAAACAGCTAAAAAAGAACAGGCTGAATTCAGCAAGAAAAACGAGACCTTCGACAAAGAAAAGAAAAAGTTAATGGACAAAGCTATTACCGAAACGAATGAGGAGCGCGAAAAGCTTCTTGAAGTAGCACGGAACGATGCAGCTGAGTTGAGCTCAAAATTGGAGAAATCATTGAAAGAGATGCAGGAAAATATGAATAGCGACCTTGCGCAAAAAACGCAACATGAAGTTTTCGAAATAGCTCGGAAAACACTTGCCGACCTTGCTTCCGTCAGCCTTGAAGAGCAATCGGCTAACATTTTTATTAAGCGTATAAATGAACTTAACAAGGAAGAAAAGAAACAATTCTTAGATGCCTTTAAATCCGAGTCAAGCTCGGTTCTTGTGCAAAGTGCGTTCGATTTACCTAAAAAACAGCAGACCGAAATTACAAGTGCTGTGAATGAAATACTCGGCTCGAAAACTCATTTTCAATTTAAAACCACACCCGAAATTATTAGTGGTATTGAACTTACTTCCAATGGGTATAAACTGGCATGGAGCATTTCAGAATATCTGAATTCTCTGCAAAAGAGTATTTCCGAAACGAGCAATGAAGACCCAAAAGTTGAAGCGAAAGAAGAATCAAAGGAAAAATCGAACGAAAAGCCAAAAGCTGAAGCAAAACCAAAGGCAAAACCAAAGGCAAAGGCAAAAACTTGATTTTCAAAAGTCCCCTTTAGGAGATTTAGGGGTCTTTATCTGTTTGATTACCAATTTTATATTTAATTATTAATTGTGCATTATTAATTATCAATCACTTAACATGCCAATAAACCATTTTAAAAATACAATAAATACTACATTCGAGGACTTGGAGAAAGGCAGAAAAAATTACAAACTTTCTTTTGAACTCCGCGAAGTGGGTTCTGTGGTGAGTGTATCGGCAGGAATTGTCAAAATTTCGGGCCTTCCGAACGTTGGCTTTGAAGAATTATTAAAGTTTCCGGGCGGTTTATTTGGCATAGCCTACAATATTGATGAAGATGAAATTGGTGCTATTCTTTTGGGTGAAGATGCTCTTTTAAATGCCGGTGATGAGGTGGAACGTACCGGTCGTGTGATGGATATACCTGTCGATAATTCGTTGATTGGTAGAGTGATTAATCCATTGGGCGAACCTATGGATGGTAAAAGTATCGTTTCATTTAAGCAACGACTGCCGATTGAACGACCTGCACATGCCATCATGGATCGCGAGACTGTTTCCGTTCCTTTGCAAACAGGAATAAAAGTGATTGACGCACTCATACCAATTGGTCGGGGACAACGTGAATTGATTTTGGGCGACAGACAGACAGGCAAAACTGCCATTGCAATTGATGCCATTCTCAACCAACACGGCAAAAATGTCCTGTGTGTGTATTGTGCCATTGGTCAGCGAGCATCGTCTATTGCAAAAGTTATTGCAAATCTTCAGGAAAAAGGGGCGATGGAATATACCATTGTGGTTACAACCGAAGGAAATAACGCACCGGGATTAAAATACATAGCGCCTTATGCAGCAACCAGCATTGCCGAATATTTTATGGAACAAGGTCGTGATGTGCTTATTGTTTATGACGACCTCACACATCACGCACGTGCCTACCGCGAACTTTCTCTTTTGCTAAGAAGACCTCCCGGACGAGAAGCGTTTCCCGGCGATATTTTTTATATCCACTCAAGATTATTGGAACGATCGACTCACCTAAACGAAAAACTCAAAGGTGGTTCACTTACAGCTCTTCCAATTATTGAAACTGAAGCTCAAAATATATCAGCTTACATACCTACAAATCTTATATCCATTACCGATGGACAAATTTACCTTTCCCCTAAGCTATTTGAATTAGGAATATTGCCGGCTGTCGATGTGGGTAAATCTGTTTCGCGTGTTGGAGGTAAAGCACAATTGCCGGCTTATCGGTCTGTGACAGGTAACTTGAAACTTGATTATTCTCAGTTTGAGGAATTGGAATCATTTTCTCGTTTTGGCACTCGAATGGATGAAGCTACAAAAAAAACCATTGAACGTGGAAAGCGAATCCGGATGTGTTTCAAACAACACGAACTTCAACCCATGTCGGTTCCAGAACAAATAGTGGTACTTCTAGCATTGACTAGTGGACTTTTCGATACAATACCCATTGAAAAGATGAAAGAAGCTGAAGTTGTGTTACAAAAAAAGAACACTGAACTTCCTGCCGAATTGCTAAAACGGTTAGTATCTGATAAAGAATTAAACGATTCTGACCGAAAAACAATTTTGAAAATGGCTGGGGATATACTTGAACCATTTCAGGAAAAGCCTGACACAGACCAAAACAATACCTGATGGAAACACAAGCAAGTTTACAGAGAAAACTGAACGGCGCCACCGACCTAAAATCGGTGGTCAAGTCAATGAAAGCGATGGCAGCAGCAAATATCGGACAATATGAGCTGGCTGTTAGCTCACTCGGCGATTATTATCGAGCAGTTTCGTTGGGTATTATTGCTTATTTCAGGCAGGAAAAAATTGATATAATAACCGAACAAAACTCATTAAAAGGAAACAAAGAGAAATCAATTTATGCTATTGTTTTTGGCTCAGACCAGGGTTTAGTGGGTCAGTTTAACGATTCGCTTAGTGAATTTGTATCACAATCGCTTAAAGACTTATCGGGTAAAAAAGAAATATGGGCAGTAGGCGAACGAGTTCAGTTGCTGCTTTTAGATATGGGATATACTACCTCTCAGCTTTTTCCGGTTCCCAATTCTGTGAATGCAATTACGCCGCTTGTTCAGCAAATTTTAGTAAATAGTGAGGAAATCTTTGATAATAGAAACGTAACCGAAGTTTATATTTTCCATAATAAACCAAACTCAAGGGCTGGTTACGAACCTGCGATGCATCGACTGTTGCCGTTGGACGAAAAATGGAGGCAGTCGCTTACAGAACTTAAATGGCCCACCAAACTGATACCGCAGGTTATTGGAGGAGTAAAGCCAACGTTATCGGCACTTATTCATACCTATCTTTTTACTACACTATTTAAAGCATGTGCTGAGTCATTAGCCAGCGAAAATGCAAGTCGTTTAACCGCTATGCAA
>JBBSDG010000475.1:0-3593 GCA_038249635.1 Bacteroidales bacterium
GTTGATCCCGGAGGCGAAACTCCCGACTGGAAAGGCGAAGTTGGTTTCGTGCCTACTATTCTCGACAGAATGAAGCCGGTAGGTGAAAATACAATCGCCATTGTTTGTGGTCCTCCGGTTATGATCAAATTTACATTCCCGGTTCTTGAAAAATATGGTTTCACGGATGACCAGGTTTATACCACTCTTGAAAATCGCATGAAATGTGGCGTTGGAAAATGCGGTCGCTGCAATGTAGGAAAGGTATTTGTATGTAAAGACGGACCTGTTTTTACACGCACTCAATTAAAACAATTGCCTGACGAATATTAAGTCCTGGTAACAAAATAAATGAAAAAGGTGATCTCAAAAATGAGTCACCTTTTTTCTATTAAGGACATACCTTTTTAAACAGGAAGCAGGTTTTCAATAAATGAAGGTGCCTCCCGTTTGTTAGCAGCTTGCTCAAACGCATAGGCTAAGCCGAAGAGTTCAGCTTCTTTCCACGCACCGGCAATAAACGAAAACCCAACCGGCAAACCATGAACTTTTCCCATTGGCACAGTGATATGCGGATATCCGGCCATCGCAGCCGGAGGACAAAAATAAAATCCCGTATCGTAATCGCCGTTGATAAGGTCGATGCAACATGGCAAACCAATGCTGGTTCCGGAAATGGCATCCAACTGGTGCTGCACCATCAGGTCATCTATAATTTTCCGCGACGTCAGCGACTTTGCCAGCGCATCCGTATATTCCTTGCTGGTTAGCCCTGCCTTGCCATCACACATTTCAAGCAATTCCTGTTTGAAATATGGCATAGCCTGGGTTTCATTGCTTTTGTTGAATTCAATGACCTCTTTCAACGACTTTACTTTGGCATTCGAATGTTTAAGATAGTTATTTAATCCATCTTTAAATTCATATGCCAGTACCGAAAACTCGGCATCTCCCAATTCTTTTGTTAATTTCAACAGTTCCACTTCTATAATTGTAGCCCCTTGTTTCTTCAAAACCTCAATGGCTTGATTATAGAGACCAACAACACCCTCGTTTCCGTTAAGGAATGATTTTTCAATACCGATTCGTTTGCCTTTTAATGCGGAGGCATCCAGTAATTTCGTGTAATCTTTTTGTGCTTTGGCACTGCTACCCCTGGTGCTTTCATCTTCTGCGTCAGTACCTGTTAAAGCGGTAAGCAAAATTGCTGCATCTTTCACGGTTCGGGCCATTGGACCGGCTGTATCCTGAGTTTTGGAAATCGGTATTATTCCACTCCGGCTTAGCAGTCCTACAGTTGGCTTCATGCCTACGATACCGCAATGTGAAGAAGGTGCTATCACTGAGCCATCCGTTTCCGTTCCTATCGCAACAGCGCAAAGATTAGCGGCAACAGCCACACCCGATCCGGAACTTGAGCCTGAAGGACTACGGTCGAGGATGTATGGGTTTTTAGTCTGGCCACCTCTGCTGCTCCATCCGCTTGCAGAGCGTGTTGAACGGAAATTCGCCCATTCGCTGAGGTTGGTTTTTCCAAGCAACACCGCGCCCGCTGCTCTCAACTGTTTTATGATAAATGCATCACTGGTTTCTATAGTTCCAGCAAGCGCCAGTGAGCCTGCCGTAGTCATCATTTTGTCGCCGGTAGCAATATTGTCTTTTATCAGCACCGGTATTCCATGCAAAGGCCCGCGGTTATTTCCTTCCTTACGTTCCTTGTCCATGGCATCGGCTATAGCAAGCGCATCGGGATTTACCTGGATAACGGCATTCAGAACGGGACCGTTTTTATCAATATCTTCTATTCGCTTCAGGTACATTTCAGTAATCTTGCGGGAGGTATATTCGCCGCTTTGCATCTTTTGCTGCAGAAGATCAACTGTTATTTCGTTTAACCCGAAATTATCCGGAGTTTGACTGGTTACGGAATTTTTCTTGTTTCCGTTTTTAGCATCATTACAAGCTACTACGCCCATAGTAGTAATGCCAAGGCCCGCTATTGTGCCTAACTGAAGGAAATTTCTTCTGTCCATTGTAAGGATAAATTAGTGATTGTATTTTAACTCAGAACTCTATTTTATGGTTGCATTCCGACATCCGCAATCAGATATCAATAATCCGCATTCCGACATCCAACATCATAAATCCGAAATGGTCTGATCTTTCCGCGTCATCAGCGTTCCATTTTTAAATCCGCAATCCAACACTCCGGCTTGGTTCGGCTTCCCATAACCGCCATCGCTCAGTGTCCGAAACAATTCTAAACGATCTCCGAATACAACCTCATAAACTGAACCCTTTCGAATTCAGACGGATTACTGATATTCTGCTGGTTCATTTTGCCCCTGAAACCCTCAATAGTTTTATATCCTTTTGTATCCATCCATTCCTCCATTCCCTTAAGAATAACCGATATTTCGGGATAACCATGTTTATAAACAGCCGAAACAACTTCGAAAGCAGTTGCACCTGCAAGTAATTGTTTAATAGCTGATTCGGCGGTGTGAATTCCGGTGGTTGCCACCAGCGAACACTCAACCCTGCTTGATAAAATGGCGATCCAACGCAGAACCTGCGAGTATTCCGAAGGATCACTCAACAGGTATTTGGAATTTACTTCAAGTTTATCAATATCAATATCCGGGTGAAATGGCCGGTTGAAAAGCACCAGCCCAGCGATTCCTGTTTTGGATAATTCAATTGCTGTAGTAGCCAGGCCTGAGAAATAGTAACCCATTTTGAGCGATACAGGTATTTTAACCTGTTTCAAAACCGCTTCGATGATATCAAAATAAATCTTCTCATTTTCAGCCGAATTCTTCATTGTATTCGATGGCAGCACATACACATTTAGCTCAAGTGCATCAGCACCGGCTTCTTCAATTTTGCGGGCAAAGTAGTGCCAGTCGTATGCCGAAGTGCAATTAATGCTGGCAATTACCGGGATATCGACGGCTTCTTTTGCTTCTTTAACAAAGTTCAGGTATTTTTCAAGAGTAAGGTTTTTGGCATGATCGGCCAGGTACAGGTAGGCTTCTTCATGATCGTATTCCCTTTCGTTCAGAACGGATTGATATCCTTTGTGAAACGAGTTGCCGTTATCTTTCTCCGAATCATTTAAATAGCTTTCCATTTCGTGCAGTATCTGCTCTTCGAAAATGGATTTTAACACCACGGCTCCTGCACCGTTTTCGGCGGCATGCTTAACGCCAGCAACGGTTCCTGTCATTCCTGAGCTGCCTACTATCAAAGGATTTTTTAATTTCAGTCCGAGGTATTGGGTTGATAAATCAGCCATAAAGATTCGTTTTAAGTTTGTTAAATCACTTAACAAAGATAAAATACTCTTTCATAGGTTGAGTATTATTTTGAAGAATATTTATGGTTTTTAAGGTGTTCAGGCCGATTGGTTATTTATTGTGCCTCATTTTTAAACTTAGCGAGGCCTTGAAGAATATTCTGCATGCCTTTAAATACGAAAAAGCTTGATAACCAGTAACTTTAGGACTTCTCGAACAGAGAATTGGATAGCAGGTGTGTGCCGATAATAATTCGGCGGTTTGGAACAGAAGACAGTGACTTTTTAGGCTACTGTTTTGGTTGAAAAATAAATA
>JBBSDG010000476.1:0-3567 GCA_038249635.1 Bacteroidales bacterium
ATTGCAATGTACATTACAATGTATTTTAATACCTACGAAATAGACCATGTTTATTTCAGTCTTACTCGTTTTTACATGGCTTGTTTAGGGATTTCGGCGATGGCAGTGATAATGCTATTATTCATGCTAAACATGTACAAGAATAAAAAGAAAAATATTGCTATTATTTTGGGCAGTATAATTCTTTTTTCAAGTGCTTTAACTTTGGTAAGGACGCAAACTCCTATTGGTGATATACTTTATATGAAGGCAATGATTCCGCATCACTCCATCGCTATTCTAACAAGTAAAAGAGCAGATATAAAAGACCCGGAAGTAAGGAAATTGGCAGATGAAATTATAAAAGCCCAGGAAAAAGAAATTGCAGAAATGAAAATGTTTATCGAAAGAATGCAGTCGGAAAAATAAGTTATTGTGACGGACAAACTTAGCACAGGAAATCTATTGAACAATTAAAATGACAACCTAATTAATACTAAAATGCAGCAGATAATATTTGGCGGATAATGCAGAATTAAAGGGCGTCAGAATCGCCAAACGACACCATTCACATAACCCATAACTAAAATTTAAAAACATGAAAACAATCACAAAAGCGCTTACTGACCATCATAACGAGATGCGTAAGTTAGTTAAGGAAGTAAAAAAAGATAGTACCAGATTTATTTTTCTCAAAAAGCACCTCGATGTGCATCATGAATTGGAAGAAGACTTGTTTTTGAGCAAGTTGCACACCAAAGAAAAAATCAAGGATGAGTCGCTCGAATCGCAGGAGGAACATGTTATTCTTAACATGGCATTACTTGATCTAGCCGATTTCCCGAAAGATAATGAGCGTTGGATGGTTAAATTCAAAGTGTTTGAAGAGATACTTGATCACCATTTAAAAGAAGAAGAGGAGGAGTTATTTCCCGAAGCAGAAAAACTTTTGAATGAAAAAGAGCAAACGGAGATAGGTACTAGATTTGAAGAGTTGAAAACAAAGCGCTTGTCGGCCGCATTGGAAACAAAGCCAGTGAAGGAACTTGAAAAGCCTGAAAAATAAAGATCTTACTTAAGTAAAATGCCATTATGCTAACTTTAAAATTAATTAAAATCCAAAAACACAAGCCATGAACAATCCAAAGGGTATTCCGTCAAAAGATGAAGATAAGAAAAGTCAGGATCTTCAAAAAAATACAGTTGATAATACTGGTGAATTTATGACCACTAACCAAGGTCTCCGTATTAACGACGATCAAAATTCGTTGAAAGCAGGCGACCGCGGACCTACATTACTGGAAGATTTCCATCTACGCGAAAAAATTACCCACTTCGACCACGAGCGCATACCCGAGCGGGTTGTACATGCCCGTGGCAGTGCTGCACACGGTTATTTCGAACTCACTAAATCCTTGTCGCAATATACCAAGGCAAAATTTCTACAGGAGCCTGGGACGCGTACTCCTGTATTTGCGCGCTTCAGTACAGTTGCCGGCTCAAGGGGATCAACCGATCTGGCACGCGACGTACGTGGCTTCGCCGTTAAATTTTATACCGAAGAGGGCAACTATGATTTAGTGGGAAACAACATGCCTATATTTTTTATACAGGATGCGCTTAAATTCCCCGATCTTGTTCACGCAGTTAAACCCGAGCCAAATAATGAAATGCCTCAGGCAGCATCGGCACACGATACTTTCTGGGATTTTGTATCGCTCACTCCCGAAACGTTGCACAATGTAATGTGGCTGATGAGTGATAGGGCGATTCCCCGTAGTTTGAGAATGATGGAGGGTTTTGGTATCCATACCTATCGTTTTGTGAACGAAGAAAACAAGTCGGTATTTGTCAGGTTCCACTGGAAACCACTTCTTGGCGTACACTCTGTTTTATGGGACGAAGCGCAAAAAATATCCGGTAAAGATTCCGATTTTCACCGTCGCGATTTGTATGAAGCCATAGAAAACAGGCAACCGGCAGAATGGGATTTTGGCGTTCAGATTGTTGCAGAAGAAGACGAGCATAAATTCAAATTTGATTTGCTCGATCCTACAAAGCTTATTCCAGAGGAACTTGTCCCTGTACAAATTGTTGGTCGCATGACTTTGAACCGGAATCCCGACAACTTTTTTGCCGAAACCGAACAAGTTGCTTTCCATCCGGGACATGTCGTTTCGGGAATCGATTTCTCAAACGATCCGCTATTGCAAGGTCGGTTACATTCATATACTGATACCCAACTGATCCGCCTTGGAGGTCCCAACTTCCATGAAATACCCATTAATCGTCCAATCGCTCCTGTTCATAACAATCAGCGGGATGGTTATATGCGACAAGCAATTAATCCGGGGCAGTCGAGCTATAATCCAAATTCAACCGGTGGCGGCGATCCGCATCAGGCAAAAGCTGCTGAAGGTGGATTTGTATCCTACCACGAAAGGATTGATGCAAACAAAATACGTTCGCGTAGCAAAAGTTTTATGGATCATTTCAGCCAGCCTGCTATGTTTTACAATAGCATGAGTGAAACGGAGAAAAACCATATTGTTGATGCTTTTCGTTTTGAATTGGGAAAAGTAAAACTGGAAGAAATTCGAAAAAGAGTAGTAGGATTGCTTTCTAAAATCAATAAATCACTTGCCGGACGTGTAGCAGAAGGTTTGGGCTTTGTTGTGCCAAACCCCGGTGAAATTACCAATCAAAGTTTTCCTGCCGATGCTGATCCGAAGAGTTACCAATCTATTGAAGCCGACCCTGACGTAGATAGTTCTCCGGCAGTAAGCATGGAAAACACGGTAAAAAACACAATCAAAACCAGGACAATTGCACTGTTATCTGCAGATGGAGTGGATGATGATTCCCTTACTAAAATGCAAAATACATTAAAAAAGGAAGGTGCGATGGGGAAAATTATTTCTGTTCATCTGGGCAAAATAAACACTGCAAAGGGACAAGAAGTAAAAGTTGATGAAAGTTTGCTTACCACCGCATCAGTACTTTATGATGCTGTTTTTATTGCTGCAGGTAATAAAAGTATTTCAGCGATCAGAAAGGATCCTAAAGCAAAGGAATTTGTAAAAGAAGCATATAGCCATTGTAAAACTATTGCAGCCGATGGTGAAGGTGGAGAATGGTTGATGAAAATCCTAAAACTGGACAAGGACAATAATAAAGATGCCGCAATTTTAATTGATGCTTCAGGAGCAGATTTTGTTAAGGCTGTTGCACAGCATAGATTTTGGCCGCGGGAGGCAATGTTAAAAAATTTACCTGAACCCAAAGCTTAATCTCAAATTTGATATTGCAATTAACTATCGCGATTGGTATGTAAAGTACCGGTCGCGTTGTTGATTACTGATTGATAATAAAAAGAATATGTAAATTTGAGTCTGCTCCGAAAAGTCTTTTACCCCTAAATCCCCTAAAGGGGACTTAGTCCAATTTATTGGTTTTCAACGCATTCCCCTTTAGGGGTCAGGGGTAAAAAAGTTGAAAATCAATAAATTGTGACTTTTCGGAGTGGACTCAAATTTAGAAATATAAATAAAATCAAAAATGGATTTACGATCGAATGAACCGTACTGG
>JBBSDG010000477.1:0-3536 GCA_038249635.1 Bacteroidales bacterium
CCAAGTCTGTTTAAGAACCATAAATTGTAATGTTTTATCTGAAACGTATAGAATTAAAGGAGAACTTCACCATTAAAACCTAAAACATAATTTGACATAATTTTAATATTTATCATTATATAAATATTTTATTTCAGTATTCATATACTTAAATCTGAAAATAACTAATTCCATATCAACTACGAACAAGCCTCATATTTATTTGTATTCCTGCATTTTAATGATCACTTTAAATTCAATTCCTTATTTAGAAACGCTCTAAATTACTCGTATGTTAAAAAAACAAAAAAAATAGTGTTGCTACGAGCAAGCGAATTATCTAAATTCGCTGTGCTTATATATACATAACAACCTACAGTTTAAGCATGTTGAAAAAACTACATTTCCGATCATTTTCATACATCAATAAATCATAAACGACATGCAGGTACTCAGCTTTGCTGTGTGCCGCTATTGTCATTTTATATACCATATAAATCAGTAAAAAAGTATGCACCTACAAGCATTCAACAAACGGAAACTGATAACACTTAAACTGACATCGCCATTGATTCTACTCATGGCCTTATTCCTATTCAGTTCAGTTTCGAAGGCACAAAATAAAGGCAAGGAGATTTTTGAGAAGAACTGCGCCATTTGTCACAAACTAACAGAGGAAAAACTGGTTGGTCCCGGTCTTAAAGATGTTACCAAGAGGCGCGACAAAGCATGGCTAAAGAAGTTTATTCCTGCTTCACAGGATATGGTGAAAGCCGGTGATAAACTTGCCGTGCAGGTTTTCAACGAGAACATGAAAATCCCTATGCCAGATCATAAATTCTTATCAAGTGATGACCTGGATCAACTTATCACTTACATTGAAACCTACAAACCAGCCGAAGCTGTAAAGGTTTCGGTTGATATTGCAAAGAAAGACGGTTTCTGGCGTGATGAAATTGTGCGTGGTGAAAGATTATTTTCAGGCGTAATTCCTTTCGAAAAAGGCACTACCCTGAACTGTATTTCATGTCATGCCGTAGTTGCTACCGATACACTAAACTTCAATCCATCAGCCGTTGATCTTGCCAAAGCATGGCAGGAACCAAATGGCACCAATCTTTACCAGGTGCTCAGAGAGCCAACCTCAGCCAAAATGACCGAAGTTCATAAAGGTCTGCAACTTTCGGATAAGGAAATTTATGATATGTCAGCTTACCTGTCGAAAGTTGGCAAAGATGGAATGACCTGGGAAAAGACATTTCCTGCAAGGATGTTGCTTTTCCTTTTCATGGGATTGCTTATGGCGCTTGCGCTGGCTGACCTCATCTGGTTTAAAAGAGTGAAATACCGTGTAATTCATGCGCTCGTCATTGTTGCAGGATTAGGTATTCAAGGCACACTTATTATACAGGAAGGAATCAACCTGGGCCGGACAAAGAATTATATGCCTGATCAGCCAATCAAATTTTCACATAAAGTACATGCCGGTCAAAATAAGATTCAATGTCAATACTGCCATTCCATTGCATCATACAGCAAATCAGCAGGAATTCCTTCGGCGAGCCTCTGCATGAACTGCCATAAAGTGGTTATTGCAGGCTCACGATCTGGGAAATTTGAAATCAAAAAAATATACAGGGCAATTGAATCAGGTAAACCAATTGAATGGATTCGTGTACACAAACTTCCTGATCATGCTTTCTTCAGCCATGCACAACATGTAGCAGCCGGGAAAGTT
The DNA here is from genome assembly GCA_038249635.1 of Bacteroidales bacterium. Taxonomy (GTDB): domain Bacteria; phylum Bacteroidota; class Bacteroidia; order Bacteroidales; family UBA4417; genus UBA4417. Next base: position 1,718 of record JBBSDG010000477.1, read on the forward strand.
GAGTGCCAGACCTGCCACGGGCCGGTTGAAACAATGGATCTTATAAAACAGGTTTCGGATCTTTCGATGGGCTGGTGTGTAAATTGTCACCGCAGCACAGGAATTCAGGCTACCACAAATAAATACTACGAAAGCTTCAAAGCCTTACACGATGAGGCCAAAGCCGGTAAAAAAATTACAGCCGAACGCCTCGGAGGAATTGATTGTGCTAAATGCCATTATTAAATAAACCATTCAATCCCACCAATCGCATCAATCACCTCAATCACTTCAATCTCACCAATCTCGCCAATCTAATCAATCTCATCAATCCCATCAATCCCATCAATCAAAAAAAGAACCTTTTATACCACACTATATAAATGGAAAAGAAATATTGGAAAAGCCTCGAAGAGCAGGCAAATCTGCCGGTAATTAACCCAGGGAAGAAAGATGCGGATGCATCGCATTCGGTACTCGACCTGATAAATGAAGAAATTGACGGCAAATCTTCTTCGCGGCGCAATTTCCTGAAATTCTGCGGTTTCAGTTTTGCAACAGCAGCTATTGCCACCAGTTGCCAGAATCCCATAAATACAGCTATTCCATACCTCAACAAACCTGAGGAAGTTACGCCTGGCGTGGCCAATCATTATGCTTCAACCTTTTTCGACGGACAGGATTACAACGGAATTTTAGTAAAAGTACGCGATGGCCGCCCAATCAAGATTGAAGGCAATGATCTTTCGTCCATCAGCAAAGGAACAACCAGCGCAAGAGTACAAGGTTCGGTGCTTAGCCTTTATGATGATGGTGCCAGATACAAAACACCCTATATATCAGGGAAAGAAGCCACATGGAACCTGGTTGATACTGAAGTTACCACGAAACTGGCTGCCGCTGCCACTGCAGGAAAAATAATTGCATTGGTGAGTTCAACCATCATCAGCCCTTCGACCCTTTCGGTGATTGATGAGTTTGTAAAAAAATATCCTACCGCAAAGCATATTACTTACGATGCAGTTTCATCATCAGCACTGCTTGAGGCAAACAAACTCACATTCGGAACACAAACCATCCCTGATTATTATTTCGATAAAGCCGATGTTATAGTTAGTTTCGATGCTGATTTCCTTGGAACATGGCTTATGCCTGTTGAATTCACACGCCGTTTTGCAGCAAGCCGCAGGTTGACTAAAGAAAAACGCAGCATCTCCCAACTCACTGTTTTCGAATCAGGGATGTCGCTTACCGGCGCGAATGCCGATTACCGTTTCCCGATTAAGCCAAGCCAGCAGGCATCCGTAATTTTAAGCCTGTACAACGAAATTGCAAAAGCAACAGGCGGAACTACTTATGCTGCTCCTGCATCTGCTGTAGAAGTTACCAAACTTGCTCAAAAACTGATCGGGGCAAAAGGCAAATCAATTGTTGTATGCGGAATTAATGATACTGCAATTCAAGTTGTAGTAAATGCAATCAACCAGATGTTGCAGAATTATGGCAGCACTATTGATTTCTCCACTCCTCTCAATATCCGCAAAGGTCTTGATTCTGAGATGACTGGTCTTGTTACAGAAATGAATGAAGGCAAAACCGGAGTAGTTATCTTTTATAATGTTAACCCGGTTTACAATTACAGCGATCCGAAAGCTTTGCTTGATGGCCTGAAAAAAGTTGATTTATCTGTAAGCTTTGCGAATGCTAAGGATGAAACAGCCGCTGCTTGCACAATTATTGCACCCGATCATCATTTCCTCGAATCGTGGAACGATGCAGAACCCAAAAAAGGAATTTTCAGTCTGCAACAACCAACCATTCGCAATATATATATCACAAG
>JBBSDG010000478.1:0-3521 GCA_038249635.1 Bacteroidales bacterium
AATATACTTCGAACCCTGCCTGGTATGCTGTGCAGGCCTTGCCTTACCTGATGGAATACCCGTACGAATGTGCTGAACAGATTTTCAGCCGGTATTACGCCAACAGCCTGGCAACGCATATTGCCAACAGCGATCCGAAAATAAAGCGAGTATTCGAAAGCTGGGCAACCATTACGCCTGATGCTCTCAAATCGAACCTTGAAAAGAATGAGGAACTGAAATCGGTGCTTTTACAGGAAAGTCCCTGGGTGCGTGAAGCAACAAACGAAAGTGAGCGAAAACAGCGTATCGCACTGCTTTTCGACCTGAACCGCATGGCTTCGGAACAAACTTCGGCCATGAAAAAGTTACGCGATATGCAGGCTCCCAATGGCGGCTGGCCGTGGTTTAAGGGAATGCCCGAAAGCCGCTATATCACCCAGCATATTGTTACGGGTCTTGGTCACCTGTATTTCCTGAAAGTGGTTAACCCGGTCGAAAACGCCGAAATAAACGGAATACTGAAACAAGCCATTGCGTACCTGGACCAGGAAGTTAAAATCGGTTTTGAAAAGCTTAAAAAGGACGACAAGGATTATCTGAAAAACGATCATCTGGGTTATGAAGATATTCAGTACTTATATTCAAGGACTTATTTTATGACTGATTTTCCTATAGGGCCTGAATACAGTGAAATGATCTGGTACTATAAGTCCCAGACCGTGAAATACTGGAAGTCAGAAAACAATTATATGAAAGCTATGATGGCATTATACCTGAATCGTTTTAATGAAAAAGCAACTGCTGCGCTGATTATGCGTTCGCTTCAGGAAACCGCATTGCATAACGATGAAATGGGAATGTACTGGCGCAACGAGCAACGCGGCTGGAACTGGTACCAGGCACCGGTCGAAACACAGGCTTTGCTGATAGAAGCATTTGACGAGGTGAGTAACGATATGAAATCGGTGGATGAATTAAAAATCTGGCTGCTGAAACAAAAGCAAACTCAGGACTGGAAAACCACCAAAGCCACTTCGGAAGCAGTTTATGCTTTGCTGCTGCGAGGCGTATCGCTAATGGCTTCTGAAAAACAAGTTGAAATCACGCTTGGCAGCGAAAAAGTTGATCCCTACAAACAAGATGGGTCAAAACCGGAAGCCGGAACAGGCTATTTCAAAGCCAGTTGGAACGCATCGGATATAAAACCTGAAATGGGAAAAGTTACCGTGAATAATCCGAATTCAACAGTTGCCTGGGGCGCTATGTACTGGCAGTATTTTGAACAACTTGATAAAATTACTCCGGCACAAACTCCGCTGAGCCTTTCGAAAAAGCTTTTTCGTGAAGTAAACACCCCAACTGGCCCGGTAATCGAACCAATTGTTGATAAAACAACGGTTAAAGTCGGAGACAAAATCGTTGTAAGGGTTGAACTCCGTTCTGACCGGGATATGGAGTATATCCACTTGAAAGATATGCGTGCATCTGCTTTTGAACCGGTAAATGTGCTTTCGGGATATCGCTGGCAAGGCGGCCTTGGATATTATGAATCTACGCGTGATGCCTCAACTAACTTCTTTATTTATTATCTGCCGAAAGGAACTTATGTGTTCGAATACAAACTTGTAGCTACTCAAAAAGGTGAATTCTCGAATGGGATCACAAGTGTGCAATGCATGTATGCGCCGGAGTTTTCGGCACATTCGGAGGGGATAAGGGTGAAAGTGGAGTAAGGTTTTGGGTTTTAATTAATTTTGTTAAACAGGATTACAAATCCTGAACTCTCCGGGTGCGGATTACAAATCCGCATCAGCAAATCCGCAACAGCAAGCAAATCCGTACCTGCTGGCTTGGCGGGATTTGGCCTGGCGGGATTTGTAATCCCGCCACCCGGAGTTTCAGATTTGTAATCTGATTATATAAACATTAAAGGCTTCCGTGGCGTCAATTCATAAAAATTATAATCTTCAGGTCCATGTTCCCGAATTGACTTATATGGTATTCTATATTAATTACTTAAAACAATCACCTTAATCAATTAACCTCTTCTGTCAACCCCACTTTCTTATAGATTGACTGGATTCCTGCCTCTGGAATAGCGTTTCTTCGTGCTTCGAAAAATAAATCACTATGAAAGAAATAGTTATAGTATCGGCGGTTCGCACAGCCATTGGCAATTTTGGTGGCTCATTAGCCGGACTTTCGGCAACTGAACTTGGCGTTATCGCAGCCAAAGAAGCCATCAGGAGAGCCGGCATCAATCCTGAGGAAATCTCAGAAACGATCATCGGCAATATTCTTTCGGCTGGCCTTGGGCAGAACGTAAGTCGGCAAATTGCTATTAAAGCAGGCGTTCCGGACACCAAGCCAGCCATGACCATAAACAAATTGTGTGGTTCAGGTTTGAGGGCCGTTTCTATGGCAGCTCAGTTTATCATGCTTGGTGATGCCGAAGTGGTACTTGCCGGGGGAACCGAAAGCATGTCGAATGCACCATACTTGTTGCCTCAGGGCCGTAATGGATACCGAATGGGTCACGGACAGGTAATTGACAGCATGATAATGGACGGTCTAACCGATTCGTTCAACGACTACCATATGGGAATCACAGCCGAAAATATTGCCGAAAGATGGAATATCAGCCGTGAAGAACAAGATCAGTTTGCATTCGAAAGCCAGAGAAAAGCTGAACAAGCTCAGCTATCCGGTCGTTTCGCTGATGAGATTGTACCGGTAAATATTCCCCAGCGCAAAGGCGATCCGATAATTTTCGATACCGATGAGTTCCCGAAACACGGACTTAAACCTGAAAAACTTTCAGCACTAAAACCCGCATTTAAAAAGGAAGGAACTGTAACTGCTGGTAATGCGTCGGGTATAAACGACGGTGCCTGTATGCTAATCGTCATGTCGGGCGAAAAAGCGGCTCAACTCGGCATCAAACCGCTTGCCCGTATTTTATCCTATGGCAATGCAGCCCTTGATCCGGCTATTATGGGATATGGACCGGTGCCTGCCACCCAGGCTGCTCTGAAAAAAGCCGGGTTAACTATCGAAGATATTGACCTGGTAGAAGCAAATGAAGCCTTCGCTGCACAATCCATCGCCGTAGCCCGCGACCTGAAACTCGATCCTGCCAAAGTAAATGTTAACGGAGGAGCTATTGCTCTTGGTCACCCGATTGGTGCTTCCGGGGCTCGGATTCTTACAACTTTGATTTATGAAATGAAACGCCGTGGCACTAACAAGGGACTTGCAACACTTTGTATTGGTGGCGGCCAGGGAACAGCTTTAATTATCGAAAACATCAAATAAGAATATAGTATGAAAAGACTTGAGAATAAAGTAGCGGTAATTACCGGTGGTTCCGACGGACTAGGACGCGCCGCGGCCATAAAATTCAGTGCCGAAGGTGCCATTGTGGTTATCTGGGATATGAATGAGGAAAAAGGGCTACAGACAGTTTCGGTTATTGAAAATGCCGGTGGCAAAGCTTCGTTCGCTAAAGTAAATACAGCTTCCTATACCGAGGTTGAAGC
>JBBSDG010000479.1:0-3517 GCA_038249635.1 Bacteroidales bacterium
AAATTTATTGGTCCGGGGTTGCTTGTTACTGTTGGTTTTATTGATCCCGGTAACTGGGCATCCAATCTGGCAGCAGGTGCCGATTATGGCTATGAGCTTCTTTGGATGGTAACCCTTTCCACCATCATGCTGATCGTTTTGCAGCATAACGTGGCACATCTTGGCATTGCGAGCGGCCTTTGCCTGTCGGAAGCTGCTACCATGTACCTGCCAAAATGGGTGTCGCGTTCGGTTCTTTCATCGGCCGTAGTAGCATCTGTTTCCACTTCGCTGGCCGAAATACTGGGCGGAGCCATTGCCTTGCAAATGCTTTTCAACATACCCATAAGGATTGGATCCATTATTACCATCATTACCATTATTATACTGCTGTTTTCAAATTCATACCGGAAACTCGAAAAGTGGATTATCGGCTTTGTAAGTATTATAGGACTTTCGTTTATTTACGAGTTAACACTTGCCGACATATCGTGGAGCCAGGCTGCAATAGGCTGGATTAAACCTTCGTTCCCCGAAGGTTCGATGATTGTGATTATGAGTGTGCTTGGCGCCGTGGTAATGCCTCACAACCTGTTTCTGCATTCCGAAATTATCCAGAGCAGGCAATGGAACCTAACGGATGAAAAAATCAAAACCAGGCAATTACGCTATGAATTTCTTGATACACTCTTCTCAATGATAGTTGGCTGGGCCATCAACAGCGCTATGATACTGATGGCTGCAGCTACATTTTTCAAACATAAGATACCGGTTGCCGAACTGCAGCAGGCCAAAAATATGCTGGTACCCTTACTCGGGAATAATGCTGCCCTCGTTTTTGCTATTGCCCTTTTATTTGCAGGCATTGCTTCTACAATTACTTCGGCTATGGCGGGAGGAAGTATATTTGCCGGGTTCTTCGGCGAGCCTTTCGATATGAAAGATAACCACTCACGACTTGGAGTTCTTATTTCGCTGATACCGGCTCTGGTGATTATATTTATCATCTCCAATCCTTTTAAAGGGTTGATTTACTCACAAATGCTGCTCAGCATTCAACTTCCGATCACAATTTTTACTCAGATTTACCTCACTTCATCACAAAAGGTAATGGGCAAATACGCCAATTCATTGTATCTGAAAACAATACTATTGTTAATAGGCGCTACAGTAACATACCTGAATATCAGACTACTGATGAGTTTTTTATAAGTTATGAGAAAATTAAAACCTATGAAACGATTAATCATACCATTAATTATACTCCAGATGATCGCAATAACTGGTTTACAGGTTTTTGCACAATCCGAAGGAGAAAGAGGAGAAGTTGATTTTTCAAATGATGGCCGTGGATGGTCGTTCGGGCTGAATGTGGGTGTTTATTATCCTTCCAAAAATACTGCGAACTACTACAACGGCAATTCGTCGAATGAGAATAACGCGGCCTATGTTATGTCAAATTATACCTGGTACAACGCGATATTTAATGCACTGGAAGCAAACGATTCGATGTCGGTAACAGGACCTGAAAACATGCATTATAATCTTGCCATGCAACCCGGATTATATGCGCAATACAGTTTTAATCCCCAAATGGCTCTGGTTATTGAATTCAACTATATGAAACTGAAAGCCAATGATGCCATTACATTTGATGTGGATCCGCCGCAGGATTATTTAGGAAATCACGATCTGCGTTTATTCCCCATGCGTGGAATTGAGGAGCGCGTTTATGCCAATATAGGAATCAAACGCTCTTTTCCAAAAACGGAAAAACTATCATGGTTCTTTACAGGTGGTGTAAATGTGAATAGCACCAAGGTGAAAAAATCTTCATTTTATGTTGATGACATGGAATACAGCATGATTAATGTTTATGGGAATAATCAGTTTATCCCCAACAGCAATATGCAAACTTTTAATGTTTACCAGGGAGGAATTGGATTTGGAATGTTTGGCGGTGCCGGTGCATCACTAAAGTTTGCCAATAGTGTAGTTATCGAACCTGGTATCACCGCTCACTGGCTGATGGTTAAACTTGAGCATTACCGCGATATGAATCCGGGGATCGGAGCATATGTACGATTTATGTTTTAAAATTATAGGTTCAAGGTTCAATGCGCTTCGCGAGTTCAAGGCTCAATGCTTCGTGTTCCTGCTTCGTTGTTCCTCCTCGCAGTGACGGCTTCGCGTTCAAGGCTCAATACTTCGCGCGTTAAAATGTTCAATGCTTCGCGTTCAAATGTTCAATGCTTCGAGTTCAAGGTTCGTGCCGTCGTGCCATCGTGCCGTTGTGTTGTCATGACACTTTGAAGTCACTTTTCACTTTTCACTCTTCACTTTTCACTCTTCACTCTTCACTCTTCACTCTTCACTTAATACATACTCTCAATTTCAGCTTTGAATTGCTCAGCAACCACCCTGCGTTTGATTTTGAGAGAAGAGGTTAATTCACCAGACTCAATAGTGAACTCAGCCGGGAGAAGTACGATTTTCTTCACCTGTTCGTAGGCCGAAAGGTCTTTCTGCAATTCGTCGATCCGCTGCTGATAAAATGCGATAACGGCATTTTCTTTAACCTGATATTCACGTTTCATTTTTTCCAGGTTCATTTCCAGCATCAATTCATCAAAAGCTAATACTGCCGGAACTACCAGTGCTGTTACGTATTTTCGTTCACTGCCGATTATCGTTATCTGTTCAATGTACTTATCGCCCAATAAAAGGGATTCTATTTTCTGGGGAGCGATATATTTTCCGGAAGATGTTTTTATGATGTCCTTGATGCGGTCTGTCAGAAAAAGATATCCGTTTTCGTCGAGTCGCCCGGCATCCCCGGTACAAAAATATCCGTCCTTAAAAACTTCGGCGGTCAAAGCCGGCTTTTTATAGTAACCCATAAAAACAGTTCCGCCTTTTACCATTATCTCATTATTTTCCCCGATTTTCACATCCAGCAAAGGCATTACCTTACCGACTGAAGTGGAATTGAGGTCATCGTCGAGCAGGCAGGTAACCGAGGCCACCGTTTCGGTTAATCCATAACCTATCTTAATATGAATGCCAACCTGCTCAAAAAAATCAATGATATCGAGCGAAAGCGCAGCTCCACCGCAAACCATAAATCTGAAATTGCCTCCCAATACAGCACGGCCTTTGGATAATACCATCTTATCAGCAATCGCATATGCCATTCTCAGCCTAAGTGGAATTGGTTTGTCGTTACAAATGCAGTCAAACCTTTTACCGCCCATATTTATCGACCATTTGAAAAGAGCTTGCTTGAATTTAGAACTTCTGGCAATTTTGGAATTCACTCCTTCATAGGTTTTTTCGAAGAAACGTGGAACCGAGCACATAAGCGTGGGTTTTACCACTTGCACGGCATCAACCACTTCTTTGGGATTTCGCAGGTAATAGGAAGTCATGCCTTTGCTCAGAACGATAAAAGTCCAGCCCCGTTCGAAAATATGACTTAGCGGCAGGAAACAGAGCGAAACATCCTGATCACTTATATTAATCCGCAAATCATGAATGC
>JBBSDG010000480.1:0-3499 GCA_038249635.1 Bacteroidales bacterium
GCCTTCATTTTTAACCATGCCGCAAACCTTTATGGGACGATTCAATTTGTGATGCAGGTACTCAATTTTATCCTCGCGGCTCATGGTGCTTATTTCAGGATCAACCACAAAACCGAGTTTTGACTTTATGAATCGCAGTATGGTACGGATATCTTCATCGTCGGGCTTATCATCGAGTGTTTCAAGGTGTTCAAAAACAGCATCCTGCAACTCGAAAAGATATCCACCCAATACTTTTTTATACAGGAAAGTATCCGGTTTCATGCTGTCGGGTACAATGTTGTCAATATTTTTTATAAAAACGATCTCACTTTCGCGATCATTGAGGTTTTCGATCAGTGCGCCATGTCCGCCCGGTCTGAACATCAGCCTTCCATCGGATTCACGTATAGGCTTGTTGTTCATGTCAACGGCAATGGTATCCGTCGAAGCCTTCTGTAACGAGAAAGTAAGTTCGTACTTCAGATCAAAAAGCTCTTCGTATTTTCCTTTCACACGGTTAATTTCTTCGAGAAACATATCCGCATGCTCCGGTGAAACTGTGAAGTGAATTGCCGAGCGTTTTTCCTTATCCTTGCAATAGTTTGCGGCTTCAACCATATGTTCTTCAATCGACATGCGTGCGCCATCAGGGTAGGAGTGGAACGTGAGCAATCCTTTGGGGAGGTTTGCATAATTAAGTCCAACCGGGTTCAGCAGATAATCGATAATGATTTTGTATTCTTTTTTTGCCAGGCATTCCTCAATATTATAATCGTCTTTTTGCATTGCTTTTGAGAGTTGCCCATAAAAAGCAAAGTCCTTGATCCTTTCAAAGAAATCTTTTACCAACTTTAACTTTGGCGAAGTTTGAAGTTGTTTCAGGTCTGCTTCAGAGCCTGTGTAGGATTCCATAAACTCGAACAAATGCTTGAACATGCGGCTTGCAGCCCCTGAGGCAGGAACAAATTTCAGCACTTCGTAGCGTTTGGAATTGGAATCGTAGTAATACGAAAGCTTTTTGGCATCGCGCTGGTTGAATGCTTTAAGGCCATCGCCAACAATGGCAGGCCTGTCGAGGTTAATAAAAGGAAAGCCTCTTCTGAAATTATCTATCTGTGCTTCAACTACTTTCAGGTCGCTTCCGCGCGATTGCAATTGCTTGAGGTCGTCTTTGGTAAACATAAGTCTTGGCTTTTATGTGCAGTTGTCAAAGTTAATAAAATTGGCTCAACTGCATGGTATTTTTATTTGAACCATGAATCAGTTGATAGATTTAATGAATTAGGAATGTATATTGCTCCTATTCAGGTGATTGTAAATTTAATGAAAAAAGCGCTTTAAGGCTGTCGGGATTTCAAATACTGATATTCTATCCAAAAGTGAAATATTTAAATTTTCATTGTTTAACGTTTCAGAAAAATACTATCTTTGCACCCGCTTTGCCCAGGTGGTGAAATTGGTAGACACGCCAGCTTGAGGGGCTGGTGTCCTTAAGGATGTGCAAGTTCGAGTCTTGTCCTGGGCACTCATCACACAAATTGAAGATCCATCTGCCCAGATGGTGAAATTGGTAGACACGCTGGTTTCAGGGACCAGTGGCCTTACGGCTGTGCAGGTTCGAGTCCTGTTCTGGGCACTGATAGTTAGTAAAACCACTTGTAAATGTATAGTTTACAAGTGGTTTTTGCTTTTCACATATATTTCTGCACACAAATATTTGGGATATGGGAAACGAATACCGATTCAAAAGAGCAATGGAATATTTTCCCGCGCTTTATTGACTATGCATATAGTTGATTATTTCACTCCTTTTGTCAGGTATTTCACTATCAGCTTTTTCTCTTCCGGGCTGATCTTCGATTTTGTTTCCATTTTATCGACCAACATTGGCCATTGTTCTTGAGTATGTTTTTCAGGCAAAACCAGGGAGTGGCAACTTCCGCACTTGTTTATGTATAGCTTTCTGCCTGCCTGCAACTCAGTCAGGCTCGAACCGGTCGCGGTATTGTTCCGATCCGGGATATAAAGCGCGGGGGCACACGCATATATAATTGAAACGACAATAACCACCAGAATTGTGTTAATAATAATTTTAGAATGCATAGGAGAACAATAATCTAAGTTGGACTTTTTCGAATTCATGTAGGTTCAGTGAACTATCGGTTTCGCCTTTAAACGATGTTATCTGAGGCAGCACGGTAAAGTTGATCCAGAAATTTTCCTGAACGCACGCAATCCCGAGTCCCGAATATATAGCACTGTGTTGCAGTTTACCTCCTGTAAAAACATTTTTAAAGGCATTTTCCATGGTTAAATGGAATTTCGGGCTGAACGAGTATGCCAGGGAAAGATAATACTCATTTTTGGATTCTTTTTCCCATTCTGTTTCATTGTTTTCAATCCCCGGTTTAAGTTCAAGTTCATAAACTGCATTACCGGCGATGGTAAAATCATTGATTTTTTTATCGATGATCAGCTTTCCTTCAAGTTCATATTCGCTGCTTCCAATACCATATTCGGCATACAGAGCCATGCCTACCCGGTTTGCGACCGGATCGAGCAGTTTATATTTCCATTCGTTCGAAAAACTGATTTCATTTTCCGTTTGAAATGATTTGGTTAAATTTTCTTCGCTGGTTTTGGTTGTCGTGGTCAGGTTAAGATAAAACGCAGTCTGTAGATTTTTACCCAAACCGATTTCAAATTCGGATCGGTTGTCAAGTCGCATATAATAATCATCTCTGCCTGTACGAATGGTATTCCAGATTTCGAGTTCACGCTGTCCCTTATTTAAAACAGTACTTTGATAGGTGTAGGTAAATAATCTGTCCTGTGCGAATGAAATCAGTGTTAAAAAAAGTAGTAGCCCGGTAAGGCTGATTGTTTTGATTGAAGTAGTTTTTGTATTCATCTGATTTTGTTTTAAATGTAACATTTGAGATGGCAAAACTACGTTCACTGCATTGATGGTACAATCCCCATTAGTAGGGATATTTAAAACAATTCTAAATAAGTAGTGGATATCAGATAATCAGGTTGTTAATAACTGCATAAAGAGTAAGTCCTGATGTGGTTTTGATTTCAAGCTTCCGGCAGATGTTCTTGCGGTGTGAGATTACTGTATGCAAACTGATTGATAACTGATCGGCAGTTTCCTTGTTGCTGTTTCCCCGGGCCACAAGTTTCAGAACTTCGGTTTCGCGTGAGGTGAGTTCGGAGGCAACCAATTTGTTTTTAAGAATAGTAGGGAAAATTGCGCTCAGTTTCTTTTGGATTTCAGCGAGGCTGTCGGCAATAAAGAGTATGCCATCACATGGAATACCGGGATTAGTTGATTCCGCATTGTCGGCAATGAGATATACTGAATTCCCCTTATGTTTGAGTTGGGTAAACAGATTGTTATCCTGTAAAATCAGCTGAGAAGCTATGAAAAATATCGTTTTTTTGAGACGAAATACAGGCTTCGCCTCAGCGTAATCTGATATGGATTGCGACACAGAAACATTGCATGTATGCA
>JBBSDG010000481.1:0-3482 GCA_038249635.1 Bacteroidales bacterium
AACCTCAGGCTCATTACGCCCACGAAAGCCTCTTTAAATATGTGCGAACTCATTTTTGAGGTTCCCTCAGTACGGTCGGTGAAAATTATTGGCACTTCAGTAATTTTAAATCCCAGTTTCCAGGCAGTATATTTCATCTCAATCTGAAAGGCATAACCCATAAATTTTACTGCATCAAGGTCAATGGTACGAAGCACTTTAGCTTTATAACATTTAAAACCTGCTGTCGTATCCTGTATTGGAACACCCAAGATAAATCGCACATACATGGATGCACCGTACGACATCAGTACCCTTCCCATAGGCCAGTTAACAACATTAACGCCTTTGATATAGCGTGAACCAATTGCCACATCGGCACCACCGGCTGCACATGCATTGTAAAGGCGAACCAGGTCATCAGGATTATGAGAGAAGTCGCAATCCATTTCGAAAATATATTCATACCCTTTAGACAATGCCCACTTAAACCCATCAATATAAGCAGTACCCAGACCAAGTTTCCCTTTACGTTCGAGTATAAAAAGCTTTCCTTCATATTCAGGCATAAGGCTTTTAACAATGGCTCCGGTACCATCGGGCGAATTATCCTCCACTATAAGCAGATGGAAATCTTTTGATAACGAGAAAACCTTGCGAATCATCTTCGCGATGTTCTCCTTTTCGTTATAAGTGGGAATTATTACCAGGCTATCGGACACGGATTTTTAATTTTAAGTGACGAAATTAGAGAAAAATAAAAGACGGGCAGTTTTTTTTAAGAACTGTTAAGAATCTCAATCACTTAACAGGAATTAAAAGGATTTTTTTTACTCTCAAAATATCGGGTTTCCTGATAAAATAAAACTATTAAAATAACTTATCGCTTTGATTATCTGATTATTAAAATACTAATATCGCTTTTAAGCACCTTAGAGCATTATATTTATTGTGATATTCATAGAATTGCTTAAAAAATACTTGTACGTTTGTATCCCGGTATTTTCTGATAAGATAAACTACATTCAGGCAAATTCAGATTTAAAGCAAAACATCTGAGAACCAACCTTCCCTGGATTTTCCGAAAAAACAACCATTAAGCCATCATAAAAATCATTTATATGAAAAAAACATTTACCCTGGCACTTGTCTTTCTGGGTATCGCTGCCATCACCCATGCGCAAAACACTATTCAGGAAGCGCGGAATATGGGAAAAGGTAGAGTTACAGTGAAAGGCATTGTTACCACTAATGCTGAATTAGGCCCAATTCGTTACCTTCAGGATAATACAGCCGGAATTGCAGCCTATGGCACATTAGTTAGTGCAGTTAAACAAGGTGATTCTGTTACAATTACCGGATCACTTAAAAATTTCTATGGTCTGCTTGAACTTGATACACTTACCAGTGTAGTGATAAGATCATCTGGAAACCCTTTACCGGAGCCTATTATATTAACCCCATCACAAATTAATGAAACTTATGAAGGTAGGTTGGTACAAATAAAGAATGCAGCTTTTACGAGTGCAGTTGATAAATTTGCATCAAAAAAAACATATCCGTTTACATCAAATGGTGAAAGTGGCATAATTTATATTAATGCCACTCAGCCTGACATTATTGGGCAACCTGTTTCTAATGGACTCTTAAACATTACTTCAGTAGTTTCGCAACATACTGTTAATATTACCGGCACTACAGGAGGATACCAATTGCTTCCTCGTACGATTAGCGATATTCATCAAATCAGTTCAATTTACCTTACCAGTTCACTTACCAATCCTAATTTCACAAAAACCGAACTTGATTTCAGTTGGAATACCAATATTGCCGGGACTACTGAAATGTTCTACGGATTATATGCCGATAGTGTAAAAACGAAACTGGCAAATGGAACAGGAGGCTTAACCAGTCACAGCATTGCTTTATCAGGTTTTTCAGCCGGGCAAATCATCTGGGCACAGGCATTTTCAGTAAATGGTTCTGACACTGCTTTTTCGGGAATTATGCCCTTTGCCACCATTTCCAACTCAAGCGGTGATATAAAGGCATATTTTAATACTCCTGTTGATAATTGGTATTCTACGGGTGTAAATGCCATTTATCTTAATCTAGCTATTGATGATACATTAATAAATTATATCAATCGTGCCAGGTCTTCCATTGACCTGGCCATCTATAATTTCAACAACTCTGGAACCAGCAACAACTCTGGAATCAGCAACATCAGTACTGCCTTGAAAGCCGCGGCAAACAGGGGAGTAATTATCCGGATTATCGGATGCGGCACTTCAGCAAACCTTGGCCTTAACGAACTTTCAGGTACATCTATAAAAATCCTCAGAGGTCCCGACAGCCCTCCCCGAAAAGGCATTATGCACAACAAATTTTTCCTGTTCGATACGGAGTCCGCTGATCCCAATGATCCGTTGGTATGGACAGGATCCACTAATTTAACAGTTGGCCAGATTAACCTGGATGCCAATAATGTAATTATAATACAGGATCAGAGCCTGGCTCGCGGCTATAAAATTGAATTTGAAGAGATGTGGGGCTCAACATCTGCAACTCCTGATGCAGCAAAAGCGCGTTTCGGAAGCACAAAAAAGAACAACACTCCCCACGAATTTATGATCAATGGCAAAAGGGTTGAAAGTTATTTTAGCCCGACGGATGGTGTTAATTCTCAAATCGTGCAGCATATCAATACAGCCAACCACGATTTAAATATCGCTACCATGTTGCTTACCCGAACTGAAATAGCTAGCGCAATCGCTGCAAGCAAGAACGCAGGTAATATCGTAAATATGCTCACCGATGCTTCAGGAACTAATGATGCCACTGTAAATACAACCCTTCTTGCTGCCCTTGGAGCTTCCAATTATGTGTATTATGGAAAATCCGGAATCATGCATAACAAATATATGATTATTGATCAGGGTGCACCGGAATCTGACCCGCAGGTATTTACAGGCTCGCATAACTGGAGTGCTGCCGCTGATAACGATAACGATGAAAATACGCTTGTTATTCACGATGCAACCCTGGCTAATATTTATTATCAGAATTTTGTCAAGCTTTTTAAAGATAGCAATGGAGTTATAACAGGCTTAAGTTCAAAAGAAACTCCCGGCAGTAATCGTTTAGCAGTTTATCCTAATCCTGTACAGAACGGAAAAGTAAATATTTCCTGCTTCGTGCAAGCTGCAGATAAGGGAACGTTACAACTTATTGATGTAACCGGTAAAATTGTTTTCGAAAAGGCAATTATTCTTAACAATGGTGAAAATATCATGAATTACACCTTTCCAAGTTCACCTAAAGGCCTGTATTTTATTAAATTAACTACAACCAAATCCATGGTGAATCAGAAAGTACTATTTGAATAAAATTGCAAATCCAATAAAACCTTCTGCATAAAAAGAAGCTGTCTTTGTAAGGCAGCTTCTTTTTTTAGAATATCGCACTATTTGCATTGAGAAACTTCTGGCTGCCAAAAGCAC
>JBBSDG010000482.1:0-3474 GCA_038249635.1 Bacteroidales bacterium
CAGCAAGCCATGTTCCTGGCCTGGTTTTTTGCCGTGGTTTTTATAATGATGAGTGGCTTATTTACTCCCACCGACAGTATGCCTTACTGGGCGCAACAGGTAAATATCATCAATCCTATTGCCTATTTTATAAAAATGATCAGGATGATAATGCTGAAAGGATCACAGTTTCAGGATATAATTGAACCTTTTACTGCCATAGTGATTTATGCATTTATTTCGCTTACGCTGGCGGTGTGGAGGTATAGGAAGGTGGCGGCGTAAAAGTCAGGATTTTAACTTCAAAAATCTAAACGTACTCAATTATTTCTGCTTCCCCGTGAAGAATCATATTTCCGTTAATAGCCAGTGAATCAAGATCATTTACAACCGGGTAAACCGAAACAGGAGCTATTTTCTCTATCCGGTGTATCAATTTTTCGGTAAAGAATTTGTTATTAAGAATAGCGCCCATGATGAGGGTTGCATCCACTTTAAATTCGAGAACGGCAGCCATTGCGCCTATTTCCTTCGCAATCTGATAAGCCATGGCATCGATAATAAACCTTGCTTGTTCATCACCCGAATCAACCCTGCTCAAAATGTCGGTCAGCGAGCGGGTTCCCAGGTAACCTTTTATTCCGCCCGTTTCGGTAATCATTTTACGCATTTCCTCATGTGTATATTTTCCGCTGTAACACAAGTCGATAAGCTGGCCAACGGGCAAACTTCCGCTGCGGGTCATGGAAAAGGGTCCGTCGCCGTCAAAAGCCTGGTTTACATCCACTACCTGCCCGTTGCGATGTGCTCCTACCGAAACTCCACCATTGCCGATGTAAGCAATAACCATTTTAAGTTCCTTGTAATTGCGGTTAATGCTTTTGGCATACTCGCGCGAAATGTTAAAATGGTTGAGTGCATGGAAAATAGAGTTGCGTTCAATAATTGGCAGACCCGAAACCTTGGCAATAGGCTCCATTTCGTCAACAACAACAGGGTCGGCCAGATACGCTTTTGCATTGGGTAAAGCCAAAGCAATCTTATCTGCGATCAATCCGCCAAGGTTGGTGGCATGCATTCCCATAACTCCAACGCGCAAGTCACGTTTCATAGCTTCATTAACCTGGTAAACACCCGATTTCAAAGGTTTTATCAGTCCGCCACGTGCCATTACTATAGCAATATCTGCCGGGTCAATCTGGTTGTTTTTCAGTTCTTCCAGTATCAGGTTGGTACGGTAATCCAACTCTTCAATCACATTCGGGAATTCTGCAAGAACTTCCTTTTTGTGACGCAATGATTTCAGAAATATCAGGCTGATATTGCGGTAAACGGCAATCTTGGTGATATCAACTTCGGGATATATAACCAGGATGTGATTTGCTGACATGGTAGAGGATTTTAATAAAAGGTCAAATTTATTAATATTTCCGGTACGAGCGGAAGGATTGAGGAAGTAATTTGAAAAGTTAAGAGTTCAATGCTACGCTTTCAAAGTTTCAAAGCTGCGCGTTCAAAGGTTTCCAATCCCTAATTTATGATCAGAGTAGGTTCGCGGGGTTCTCCCCCACGGGGAGATGTCCGAAGGACAGAGGGGTCTTTTCGGATTCAAAGTTTCAAAGTTTCCGGTTTTGAACAGGCAACAATTATCCTGGCTTGCATCACAAAGTATCTTGGAACAATAGAATAAATGAACATTTGCACTACAGAACGTTTTAAGGAGTGGGGAAGTAATGTGAAAAATACAAGTTTCAGGTTCTGAACAGGGAACGCTCGTCCTGACATGCAGCACAATAGAATAAATGAACAATAGAATAAATGAACATTTGAATAACAGAACATCTTAACAGCGAAGCCTGGAATCAGGGGCTTTTTTCTGTTAACTTTTAACTGCCAACCACCTACTCCTGACTGTCGCCGTCTTCCATATGGTTGTTAATAACATACCAGGTTACAGCCCTTCCGACAAAGTACATGACTAACAGGAAGATAAAAGGGTAATCGGAGATTATTCCGATGTGGCCGGTATAATTCAAAAGCACCAGGGAAAGCCCTAAAACGGCAATTACAATTAAATCAGGAATTCTTTGTTTGCTTAGCATTGTTAGTTTTTTTGCAAACGTACAAAAAACAACTTCTGCTATTTTTAATTTTGGGATAAAGAATGCGAAGTATTAAAGATTTGGGGTTATTCGTTCAGTCAGATTTTGAAAAACCTAAACTCAAAGAGCTAATGCAAGTTTTTAGAGGAGATCAAGATTGGATTTGTAACACAAAATGTCTAACACTGAATTGTTTACTTCAGAAACGCCGCCGCCTTCGAAAAAACCTTCTCAAAACTTTCGTTTACAAGTTTGGATTCTTCTCCATCAATTAGCGGAAAAGGATTTTCGTGCGAATACGAATAGGGGAAATCCAGCACGTCCACATCAATAAATCGGTTCAGTGCTTTCCGAATGCCTTCAGCAGGAATTACTTTATCTTTCAATAGTGCAACGACCCGCATTTGCTTATTCATCTTTTGAAAGGCATTTTCCCTTAACGGTTTCAGGTTGCCCTCCGAAAGCATAGCCGAAAAGGCCATTCCCATCTCTGTTTTATTAATCGAATCAAAAAGTATGGGTGATCGCTCCGTTTCCGCGGTAAGTTCCTGAATATAAAATTGCCTCAGCCGGTTAAAAGCCTGTTGATCCATAATGAGTTTTGATACGCCGTTCATATCATCAAAAAAAGCACCTCCGCAGAACAGGAAAAGCTTAGATGCGGAATACCAGCCGCCGGGATTAGCCATGAAAAGTATTTGCGCAAGGAATGCCCCGATGGAGTAAGCGAATACATCAAGCACGGTATCTTTTTCAAATAAAGGATGCTCCCCATTATAAAGCTGTTTGGCAAGCTGCACAAGGTCGGCCACACTTTGTTGCCCCGAAGTAAAAAACCGCAAAGGGTCTTCGTAAAGTCGCTCGCTGAGAGCCACATTCGCAAAGGTTGACATGGGTACTTTACCTGTACGCTGGTTCCGGAAAGCAAGAAAAGAGGACATCAAACGCGGATTGCTCCACAACTCAGGCGAGCGGTTCATATGAAACGCTATCGGGAAAAGGATAACCGGCCGCCCGGTTTTCGAAACGAGGTAATAAGCCCATACCAGGTATTTGTTCCAGCTACGTTCGTTCAGGCCATGCAGCAATATGATAGCCCTCTGGTTTTTTGCCGAGCCCGCACTCTTAAAAACCGGATACGAAAATGATTTATTTTCCGGGATATCCTCATCCGGCACCTTAATTATTTCGTTTATTCCATGAAAATGCTGATCCCTTTCTTCAGCCAGCATGCTTATATTTTCTGATCTGAATTTTACCCAATAACAGGAAATATCCGATCCTGGGAAATCTGTTGTAACGGCATCGGAAACAAGAAGAGAATTAAGCTGGTGGTATTTAGAGGTGTAATCCATTTGTTAATAAGTCGGTACCCGATATTTATTTTTATGTA
>JBBSDG010000483.1:0-3474 GCA_038249635.1 Bacteroidales bacterium
GGATATAAATTTGGCATTGTTGGCTGTAAAGCCGCTTAAGGTAGGATTGAGAACAACAGCGATGCCCGTGGTTTTATCTGGTCGGTTTGTGGCTTGGCCGTAAGTCATCGAAACACTGAACTTTGGATCGGTGAGCTAATGAATTTAGTATTTCTGCCAGCAAAGGCGATTTCAAAGCGAAACTTTTAGCACGAAAACATATTCTTCAAATCCACAGTTCGGTGATAAATAAGCAAGTTCTGGTTAAGGGGCTGAAATTTAAAAAATATAAGAGAACTGAAGAGTTAACCAAAGAAACAACCGGATGGTATTTTAATCCTGAGGATAAAAACGGAGTTATCATCATTAAAACTGCTAAATTATCTTTAGCCGCTGATGCAGCAATCAAAATGATTTACTAGTTGATTTTTTTCGCGAAGTTATTAACATCGAATTTCAGATAATTGAACTCATCAAACGGGTTTTCAGTTAAAACATCACTTGCATTTTCTGATGCATTGAATTTGTTAACATCAAATTTCAGATGCTCAAATTCATTTACCACTGATTCTGCTGAATCATAAGATTCTGGTTCGCTGTTATGGGTGTAAGCATTTACGTCAAACTTTAGTTTTACAAAATCGTTTGCAGGAAGTTCAACGGATTCGTAAACGCCGGTTGTACTTGTTTCTGTGAAGTTATTAGCATTAAATTTCAGATAGTTAAACTCATTTTCAGATAATTCAGCTTCGTTAGAAGACCTTTCGCTATTTGCGGAATATTCGTTTACATCAAATATCAGATAATCAAATGAATTCTCAGCTTTTGCTTCACTTGTCATTTCATTTTCGTCCAAATAATTAGTAGCGTTAAATTTCAGGTAATCGAAGTCATCTGTTGCTGAAGTGGTAACTTTAACTGCAACATCTTTCTTTGTGGAGGCAGCCTCAATGATAACCGGATTAACATCCAGTATATTGGCTGGTAGAATGGAATAATCGACCTTGGCCATTACATTACTGGTTTCAGAATTACGCAGGGTAGGGGCTTCTCCTAATGTTATCATTATGCTAAGTGCAGCAAAGGTTGAAACGATAATTGATGTTTTCATGATTTTTATTTTTAATTCTCTTGCGAGGTTTTGTGTTTTAGAAAAGTCTTTTTGTTTGTATATAAGACAATCTGAAACCGAAAAAGTTACAAAAAGTACTGATAATCAGTTGGTAAATCGATTAAACACGGTAAATCATCGGTGAACTACTTGCAAAAGCAGCTGAAATTTTAGTCGAAAAACCTTAAATCCGATGTGGCGTAATTAAATACTTCGGCTTTACGGTTGTAAAGGTGAATTTAAATCCATTTTAAATTCGGATTAACTTGTTTAAACGAAATATTTAATGAAATAATATTTTTTGAAAACAATTTTCGTAATTTTAAGGTTAAATACAGACTAAAAACTGGTATTCACATATAAATTGGTTCATATCTAAAATGTATGTACCTTTGCAAATGTACAGGAAAGCCAATATTTAAAGTGCTAAATAGTTGATTCACTATGGATTATATTAAATTTGATAAGTCGAAACTGATAAATCTTGAGTATTCTCTTAACCGCGAAATGCTCCGGTCTAACAGGGCTGGTGCTTATGCATCCACTACGATAATAGGCTGTAACACCCGGAAATATCATGGGCTGCTTGTTGCACATCAGCCTCAACTCGATGGAGGAATGCATGTATTGCTGTCGCAACTCGACGAAACTATTATTCAACACGATCAGGAATTCAACCTTGCCATTCACAAATACAAAGGGGAGAAGTATAGCCCCAAAGGTCATAAGTATGTTACCGACTTTAATATTGATACCAACCTTCACATTACTTACCGCGTTGGTGGTGTGGTGCTTACAAAGGAAATGCTTTTCGCCGGTAACAGCGATAGTGTTATTATAAAATACACTTTGGTGGAAGCTCATTCGCCTACCCAGATTCGTTTCAGGCCTTTCCTGGCATATCGCAACATCCATGCGTTGAGTAAAGCTAATAACGATGTTGAACGGAAATACGAAGCCATCCCAAATGGTATTAAAGTTAGGATGTACCAGGGCTATCCGTTCCTGCATCTGCAGTTTTCGAAGGAAAATGAATATATACATGCTCCCGACTGGTATTTCGATTTTGAATACATACGCGAAAAAGCCCGAGGTTATGAGTGCCATGAGGATCTGTTTACACCGGGATATTTTGAATTACCGGTTAAAGTCGGCGAAAGTATATTCTTTATGGCAAGCCTCGAGGAAGAAGATCCGAAAACCTTTGCCCGGATGTATGCCCAGGAATTGAAAAAACGTATTAACCGCGACAGTTTCCTATCATGTCTGCAAAATGCTGCTCAACAGTTTATAGTAAAACGTGGCAAAAAACTGGAACTCATTGCCGGTTTCCATTGGTTTGGCCGGGTAACACGCGATACGTTTATAGCTTTACCTGGGTTAACACTTGTACAGGGCGATTTTAAAACCTTTAAAGCGATATTGGATAACAGCCTCCTCGAAATGAAAGGCCCGCTTTTCCCTAATTCAGGAACAGGATCCAGGCTCGAATATGATTCGGTAGATGCTCCGCTCTGGCTTTTTTGGGCATTGCAGCAGTATATTAAATACAGCGGCGACAAAAACGTCTGGAAAAACTATGGCAGTTACCTGAAACTGATCTTAAACAGCTTTCGCGAAGGTGCTCCCTATAATATTCATATGCTCGAAAACGGATTACTTTATTCCGGAATACCCGGTGCAGCAGTTACCTGGATGGATGCCATAGTTGATGGTAAACCAGTTACTCCTCGCATCGGTCTGGCAGTTGAAGTTAACGCTCTTTGGTATAATGCTATTTGTTTTGCAGTTGAACTGGCCGAAAATGCCGACGAAAAAGATTTTGTAAACGATTGGAAACCAGTAGCCGACCAGTTACCGGCTGCATTTATAGAAACATTCTGGTATAAAGAAAAAAATTACCTGTACGATTATGTGCAAGGTGATTTTTGCGATAAATCAGTGCGTCCAAACCAGGTTTTTGCCGCATCAATGCCTTATTCACCGCTCAACGACGACCAAATCAAAGGCGTACTCGACAGGGTACAGTCCGAGTTGCTTACACCTCGCGGATTGCGCACACTGGCACCTAAAAATCCTATGTATAAATCCGAATATACCGGCGACACTAAATCACGCGATCTTGCCTATCACCAGGGATCGGTTTTTCCATGGTTATTTGGCCCTTTTGCCGAAGCATGGTTAAAACTTTACGAACAAAGCGGAGTTGCATATATTACCAGGTTGTACAATGACTTTGAAGAAACTGTTATGGAACATGGTATAGGAACCATTTCGGAGCTATACGATGGCGACCCTCCTTACCGTCCTTCAGGTGCTATTTCGCAGGCATGGAGCGTTTCTGAAATTCTTAGAGTTCACCATTTGCTCGAAGAAATGAAACC
>JBBSDG010000484.1:0-3473 GCA_038249635.1 Bacteroidales bacterium
ACCATTCATATACATTAGTGGCGATAAGGTATTTGATGTCGATGTTGTTTTCTTCGATGCGTTCGCGCAGGTAATACAGCACCAGTTCCTGCAGTGCTTTAGCATTTGGTTTGGCTACCGAAATCATTTCGGATTTATTGCCGGGGCGTTTGGCTTCGATAATAACACCTACTTTATCCTTATTGGATTTGCCGAGATGGATCACCAGGTCCTTGGTATCCTTTGTATTAATTTCGTTGGTATCCTTGTAATAGGTGTCGCGCAGGAAGTGGAGGATATGATTTTTCTGGTTTTCCTCGCGCTCAATTTCATCAATATGATTCAGCAGGTGGATCAGATTTGACTTAAATAATTCGATCTCATTCCGAAGCGGTTTGTGTTTCAGAAAAGCTTTGTTGAGCGATTTGCGTGGATTATCAGCAACTATATTCATTAAAAATCATTTAAAGCGGATACCCTATAAAAACTGTTTGCAGAATATATACTCAAAGGAAAGAAAAATAAGAATACAACACACTAAAGTTCTGCTGAATTAATTAACATAAAGCTTCTGTGGTTGTACGTTCTATTCATAATAATAAACCCGTCAGTGCGGAGGGTAAATGGAATATATTAAAGAATAATGAATAGGGAATCAAATACATACATCAGGCATGAGTTTCAAATAAATGTAACTGGTTGATAACCAAATACTACTGTCCGGGAGACACTAAATCAAACACTTGTACATTCTTTGTGCAAGTGTTTTTTAGTTTACTAATATTTTTTCATTCAGATTGGCGGAACTACAACCCCGAAGCAGAGGACACGAATTTCTATCTTTGATATGCAAAATTCACGAAGCTATTCTGAATTTGAAACTTTTTCAAGTCTTTCAATACAGGCCTTTACGCTGTCTCTCCAATATGGAATTTCAATGACAAATTTCTTTTTGATTTTCCCTTTATCGAGTACACTGTAAAACGGCCTTTCGGCAGGCAAGGGATACTCCTTGGTCGGGATAGGATTTACCTGGCATTTAATTTCCGCTATCTCGTGAATTGCCCTGGCAAAATCGTACCAGCTTGCCACTCCTTCGTTCGAATAATGATAAACCTCAATGTCTTCGGCAGTCATAGCTACAGGCAATATGTGGAGGATGGTGTTTGCAAGGTCGCGGGCATAAGTCGGAGTGCCAATCTGATCAAATACCACGTTAAGCGAATCGCGTTCCTTTCCATATTTAATCATGGTTTTGATAAAATTATTGCCAAAAGCCGAATAAAGCCATGATGTACGGATTATCATAGCTTTTCCGTCAGCCTTTTGCACAGCTATTTCTCCGGCCAACTTACTTTTTCCGTAAACCGAAACCGGGTTCACAGGATCAGTTTCGTGATAGGGGCTGAAATTCCTGCCATTGTAAACATAATCTGTTGAAACATGCACCATAAAAGCACCTGTATCGGTTGCCGCCTGCGCCAGAATTCCTGATGCAGTTGCATTGACCAGGAATGCAGTTTCTTTATCTGTTTCAGCCTTATCAACCGCAGTGTAGGCAGCGCAATTTATTATAACATCAGGGTTGTGTTGCTCAAAAAAGGCATTTACTCTGGTAGCATTAGTAATGTCAAGTTCATTTACATCTGTATAAATAAATTCGTAGTGGGAATATGCCGGTGCAAGTTCCTTTATCTCATTACCTAACTGACCGTTAGCGCCGGTGACTAATATTTTCATGATGAAAGAATTAATTTAAGATTTGATCAGTCCATCGAAATACGCAATGGTTTTTTTCAATCCTTCTTCGAGTTGAACTTTCGGTACCCAGTCCAGTTCTTTTTTTGCAAGGTCAATATTGGGTTGGCGTTGCATGGGATCGTCGGCCGGAAGTGGCATGCGGATAATTTTTGAACTTGAATTGGTGAGTTCAATTACCTTGTTTGCCAGTTCCAGAATGGTGAATTCATTTGGGTTGCCGATATTAACCGGGCCGGTAAAATCTTCGCGCGAAGCCATCATGCGTATCATGCCCTCAATCAGGTCGTCAACATACTGAAAGCTTCGGGTCTGCTGCCCGTCGCCATAAATAGTGATATCCTCATTCTGCAATGCCTGCATAATAAAATTGGAAACAACACGGCCATCGTGAGGATGCATTTTCGGGCCATAGGTATTAAAAATGCGGATGATCTTTATCCTGACATTATTTTGCTTGTGATAATTAACAAAAAGTGTTTCTGCTGACCTTTTTCCTTCATCATAGCAGGATCGTTCACCAATTGGATTTACATGTCCCCAGTAAGATTCTATCTGCGGGTGAACCTGCGGATCGCCGTAAACTTCACTGGTAGATGCCTGCAGGATTTTTGCCTTGATTCGTTTGGCAAGTCCAAGCATATTGATGGCTCCCATTACCGACGTCTTCATGGTTTTGATGGCATTGTACTGGTAATGAATGGGCGATGCCGGGCATGCCAGGTTATAGATTTCATCCACTTCGATGAAAAACGGCATGGTAACATCGTGGCGGATCACTTCAAAATACGGATTATCAAGCAAGTGAACAATATTTGCTTTCTGACCGGTGAAATAATTATCGAGGCAAACTACTTCATGGCCATCATTCAGAAGCCTTTCGCAAAGCTGCGATCCCACAAATCCGGCACCGCCGGTTACCAATATTTTTTTTCTGATCATTTTATTTAAGGTGTTAGGTGCTAGGGTTTAGGAGTTGGGAGCGAATGACCGGGGTTTATTTCCCCTAAATCCTAACCCCAAATCCCCAAATCCTTATTTCAACTTATCATTTCCAATTCCTTTAGGGATTAGGGACGAAAGATCGGGTTTTTAATCCCTAACCCCTAACTCCTTACTTCGAAGTGTTAATTCCAATGCAGAAATAATCAAACTCATTACGTTTCATTTCTGCTGCTTCATAAATATTGCGGCCATCAAAAATTACGGGCTTGTTAAGCAGTTTACGCATTATTTTTAGGTTGGGGAATTTAAATTCCGGCCATTCGGTAACCAGCATAAGGCAATCAGCATCAATAAGTGCTTCATATTGTTCTTCTGCGTAAGTAATGCTTTCACCTAATGTATGACTGGCTTCTTTCATGGCTACCGGATCGTAGGCTTTCACTTTGGCACCGGCTTCGAGCAACTTCTTGATAATCACAAGTGAAGGTGCTTCGCGCATATCATCGGTCTGAGGTTTGAACGATAATCCCCACATAGCAATGGTCTTACCTTTAATATCGCCGTTAAAATATTTCATCACTTTATTGAACAGCACCGATTTCTGTTCCTCGTTAACCGCTTCAACAGCCTTCAGAACTTTAAGTTCATACTTAAAATCTTCGGCAGTATGTATGAGTGCTTTTACATCTTTAGGGAAGCATGAACCTCCATAACCTATGCCCGGGTATATGAATTTATTGCCAATTCGCGAATCGGAGCCAATGCCTTTACGAACCATATTGATGTCGGCA
>JBBSDG010000485.1:0-3463 GCA_038249635.1 Bacteroidales bacterium
GTGAACTTCCATTCCGGCTGAGTTTAAAATGGCAGAAGTCATTTCAAGAAGCGTTTCATCGTCATCAATAAGCCAAACTTTTTTTCCGATAATTTCAGCTTTTGCCTCCTTCGATTGATCGACAGTTATTTTAGGGGTAACGACAGGCAATTGCTCACCTTTTTCAAGTGGCAAGACAATGATAAAATGGCTGCCTTTATCCACTTCACTTTTGATGTTAATGGTTCCCTTCAGCAAATGGATCAGCTTTTGGGTAATTGTCAGTCCCAGTCCGGTACCTTCATATTGTCGGGTGCTGGCGACTCTGGCAAATTCTTCAAAGATCCGACGGGTATTTTCCTCCGAAATACCGATCCCTGTATCAATTACCTCAATTTTAACCTCTTCTATTTTTTCAACTGACCTAATTGCTGATACAATAATCGATATTTTTCCCGTTTCTGTAAATTTAAAGGCATTCGAAATCAGATTGCTCAATACTTGTGTAATCCGCATAGGATCGCTTACGTAGACCACCGTTGGCGGAAGGTTGAATTGAAATTGCAAATCAATATTTTTAGCAATCGCCTGTGGGCGAAATCCTTCCACAATATCATCCATCAACGGTTTTAAACTGAAAGGAATGCAATCAATGGTCAACTTCCCGATTTGAAGTCGTGCCAGGTCCAAAAGACTATTGATAAGATTCAGAATATGAGCCGAGGACTTACTGATATTTTGAAGGTACTTTTGGTGCCGTGGCGATACTCCAGCTTCATCCTGCATAATGCCTGTGAAACCAATAATTGAACTCAAGGGCGACTTAAGATCATGCGTAAGACTCAGCATAAATTGTTCTTTACTCTTGAGCAACAATTCGGTATATGCTTTTGCCTCTTCAAGACTTTTGCGGTAATGCTGGCTTTTGGTAATATCTCTCAGAATATTTACTAAAAAGAAGATGATTGTAACGAGTGCAAAACCGCTCACCAGAATAATCAGCCAGGTTTTCTTTTCAACACGGTTTTGTTGTTCTCTCACTTTTTGAAAGGAGTTGCTCAGCTCTTCATTCTCGATGTTCGACAGCATTTGACGTAATTGCATCGTGATGGTGCGGTCGTTGGCCAATATTTCCCGCTCTTTTAATTTTAACCTGGAATCAACGGCGATACTATCATTTCTGATTTCGTTCATGACCGAGGTTATAAAACTGGCGATCGTATCAACGGGATTGACAGGATCGATCAGGCTGTCAACCCTTACTGAATGGATTGTCTGTACCCGAAGATTTGAGTCTGTTTTATTCTGCGCTGTAAATACATTTGCAAGGCGTTCGAAAAACTTTCTCTTTTTTTGCTTTACATACACAGTGTCATGATTTGTCGAAACATTCCTGTACACCGTCATATAATGACTAAATGAATCTTTACTGACAATTAACTTATTTAAAGCTTGCTGATAACGGGCGGTGGATGAATTCGTTCTTTTGATCGCAGATAATTCTTTGATATTCTGCTGTTTCACCAGTAAAAGCTTTTTAATACTATCTGTATGCATTTGCTGGATGGGCGAGTTCACCATTAACGCAAGTGTATCAATCTGCATACTGATGGTATCCATCAATTTCAGATAGTTCTGGTATTGGGCTGGCTGCCTGGTCTGCACATAGCTTCTTTCCAATCCTTCAGCCTGGTAAAGATTCGTCAGTATGTTATTGATGTAGATAAATTTATTATTTACCGGGTTAAAATCGACCTTCTCGGTTGAATAGTGAAGTATTTCGGAATAGGTAACCCAGACCATCAATGCAGCTAATAGTGTTAGCGTAAAATAGCCGAGGGAAACCTTAATTTTAACAGACGCCATATGATGTAAGAAGAATAAATTATTTCTGTTGTTTTTCACTTTGGATCACAAACTTCTACCATCCTAATTCTTAAGCTGATCCCTGGTATATTTCTTCGGCTGCTCCGTATTGGCTGTGAAAAGTCACGGGAATTAATAATGAGTATAACGAAACAAGCGACAATGCAGTTTCCATTTATTGGCGGAGAATAAAGTAAAGTTCGAAACAAGTACTTTTATTTAAGGTGCTTGCAACCTTGATTTCAGCTCTGTGCAACTCCATGATTTTAGCTACAATCGACAGACCGATACCGAATCCTCCAATAAATTTAGCATTGGTTGCCCGGTTAAACGGTTTGAATATATTCCCGATTTCGTTCTCCGGAATTCCAACACCATAATCTGTTATGCGAACGACGACTTCATTTCCTGAGTTTAATATTTCTACTTCAACTTCTCCGTTTGAGAATTTGCACGCATTTTCAACTAAGTTTTTGAATGCAATCTCAAGTAATCCAGCGTTTCCTTCGATTACAAAGTCATTTTCATTGTCAGAATATTCTATTCTTGGCAGGATCTTTCTACTGGGATATTTTAATTTGACAGAATGAATGGCATTAAAAACCAATTCATCGATTCGAATAGGTGATTGCGAAATATTTTTATCCCTGTTGAGCTGGGCCAACTCCAGTAAACTATTTATTAGCAGATTAAGTTTGCGAAGATCTTCCGTCAAACGCGCAATATGAACCTCGTACTCCTCCAGAGTTCGTTTTCGACAAACGATATAATCTGATTCAGCAATCATAATGGCAAGCGGTGTCCGTAGTTCGTGCGATGCATTCGAGACAAATTCTTCCTGGCTTTTAAAAATAAGTTCAAGGTCCGATAGCATCTGGTTAAAGGTAATAGCCAACTGCTCAATTTCATCCTGGCGTTTACCTTCATTCAACCGGCTACTTAACCTCGATGAGTTGATCTCCTTCACTTTGGCAATGATATTCGATATGGGTTTAATCGCAATTTTAGAAAAAAAATAGGAAGTCCATACAGACAAACAAAGACTGAAAACGATGCTCCAAAGAAGAACAAATCTTAATCCACGCAGATTTTCAGCCCTAAACTTATCGTAAGCCAATACATAAACATGGTAAAGTTGATTATTTACACGGTGATTGTACAATACACCATCTTTTTTACCAATCGAAAAATATTCAGGACTGGCCGAATGCGAACTGCGTGATAAGGGGATGTTTTTTAAATCCTGGATTTTGTCGCTGTAAAGCGTTTTATTGCCGGAATCATTCAACACAATCTCCTCTTCTTCGAGCGACCTGGTTGTCAGATAAATCTTTTTCAAAAGTGTTGAATCAACTTCCTGAACATTTATCAATAGAATAGCCGTATTCTGAGCCCTGACCAACAGATTTTGCCGAAAGATAGACAATTGACTGCTATACGAAAAATAATAAACCAACATACAAAAGACCATCAGTATTCCAAGAACCGATAAGGTAAACTGAACAGACAATCGGGTTTTTATATTCATTCTAAAGTTCATTTTCGCTGCAGTAAAACCCAAATCCAAATTTGGTATGAATGAGTTTTGGCTCAAAGTCCCTATCTACTTTCTTCCTTA
>JBBSDG010000486.1:0-3451 GCA_038249635.1 Bacteroidales bacterium
CCAAAACTTAACCGAAAAATCAAAAATTACTGTTTATGGAAAACCTTAGAAAGGAACAACATGTGATATGCCAAAACCATTATCATCATTATTTAATGAAGAAATTAAGCCTGATGTTTCTTCTCCTTTTTATTTCGGGTACATTATTATATGCACAAACTTCCTCCATTTCGGGAACTGTAGTCAGCACCAAAAATGAGCCGTTGATTGGTGCAACTGTTGTAGTGCAAGGTACAACTAACGGAACAATAACAAATTTGGATGGCACCTTCAAAATGAATATACCTGCCAAAACTACAAAACTTGTTATTTCATCTATTGGATTTAAAACGAAGGTGATTGATGTAGCTGGCCAGTCGGTATTTAATGTTACAATGGAAGATGATATTCAATCGCTTGAAGGTATTGTGGTTGTAGGTTATGGCTCGGTTAAAAAAAGTGATATTACAGGTTCGGTTTCGAGCGTAAAAGCCGAAAGTTTTAGCAAACAACCTGTTACACAAATTAGCCAGGCTCTGCAAGGTCGTGCTTCCGGTGTAATGGTTCAAACAACATCAGGTGCTCCTGGTGCCGATGCTAAAATCCGTATTCGTGGGTTAAACTCGTTGTTTGGCAACAATAACCCACTTTATATTGTTGACGGAATGGCAACCGACCCGGCCGGATTAAATACCAACGACATTGCTTCATTTGAGGTATTAAAAGATGCCTCGGCCACAGCCATTTATGGTAACCGCGGTGCAAACGGAGTAATTCTTATTACCACCAAAAAGGGTCAAGCCGGCAAAACAATAGTTGAGGCAAGTACCAACTACGGTTTCGATTTAATTCCTGAAAAACGATTGTTACCTACGCTTGATGCTGTAGATTATATGAATCTTACAAATGCGATTGCTAAACCCGGTTCTTATTCGCCGGAAGAAATTGCCGCATTTGAAGCGTCAGGAAAAAGTACTAACTGGCAAAAGGAGCTTTACGGAACGGGTGCCACCCAAAATTACCAGCTTGCAGTTAGCGGTGGAAACGAAAATGCAAGGTATTATTTGGGAGGCGGATACATCACTCAGGATGGGATAGCTATGAATACCAATTACAAGCAATATTCGTTGCGTTCAAATATCGATGCCAAACTGGGCAAAAAAATTAGTCTCACATTTAACAATAACATCAGCAACAAAGATGTACATAATGGTGCACCTGCCAACTTGCAGGAAGCATTGGTGTGGTCGCCAACTTTACCGGTAAAAGATTCTATTGGTAACTATACGCCACAGGATGTTATTGGCCACAAAGAAGGCCGCAACCCAATTGCAAGTATTAACGATCAGGATGATAATTGGGCAACTTTTTACATCCATTCAAACCTTGAAATGAATTTTGAAATTTTACCCGGTTTAAATTTTAAACCTCTGGTAGGGTTTGAACAAACAAAATTCGAATCGAAATATTTTCATGGCAAAGGTTATACCGGCGCTTTAGGCGAAGCAGGTATCAGCAATAGTTCCAGCACCTCGTTTCAAAATAGCAACGTACTTACTTATAATAAAACATTTAACGATAAGCACAACTTAAACGTAACGGCAGTTAACGAATGGATTGTAAACAAGAGTTTCGACTATGGTATGTCCGAATCAGGAATTCCCAATAATTATTTTGGTTACTATAAGTTGGGAACCGGTGCTATTCAAAACTTGCCGTATTCGGGTTATGGCAAAAGCCAGTTGTTATCATTTCTGGGTCGTGTAAATTATAGCTATGCAAGTAAATATCTACTTACAGCTTCATATCGTGCCGATGCTTCTTCAAAATTCAGAGGCGATAACAAATGGGGATTTTTCCCATCTGCTGCTTTGTCGTGGAAAGCTTCTGAAGAAGATTTCATAAAAAACCTGAGTATTTTTCATAACCTGAAACTTCGGTTAAGCTATGGTGTAACCGGCAGCCAGGCCATCAATTCCTATCAAACGCAGTCGATTATGGGTTCCGATCCTCATAGTTTCGCTTATCCTTATGCCTCTTCAATCCTTAATCGCGGATACGGTTTAGGCAGTATTTCCAACGCCAATTTACGCTGGGAAACTACATCAACAATTAATGGAGGAATTGATTTTGGGTTCTTTGATGGACGATTAAACCTGAGTGTTGATGTATTCCAGAAAAACACAACAGATATGTTATATCCAAAAGCTATCCCCGAATTCCAGGGAGGCGGTACTATTATGACCAACGTGGGCGATAACAGAAACTCAGGTATTGAAGCAAATATTGACGCTGTTATTGTAAAAACTAAGGATTTTACCTGGACAACATCACTGAATGGTTCTTTTATCAAAAGTAAAATTACTGCCCTGGCCGATACAATATTAATGGGGCCGCAGTATTGGGGAGCAATTACCATTCACCGCACACAGGTTGGTCAGCCCGCATCAAGTTTTTATGTTCTTCAAGCCGATGGTGTGTGGACAGATGCTCAGAAGGATGAAGCCATGGTTTATGGTAAAGTGCCAGGAGATGTAAAATATATTGATCAAAACCAGGATAGCACAATCAATGCCAATGATTACACTTTCGCAGGAAGTCCTTATCCCGATTTTTATTGGGGCTGGACAAACGAATTTAGCTACAAAAACTTTGATTTAAGTGTATTTATTACCGGAAGTATGGGTGCTAAGTTGTTTAATCAAAACTATTTATTGATGAATACCTCCACAATTTGGTCCGCAACTCTTACCCACCCGGATGCACAGAATTACTATGATCCTACCTTGCGACCTGATTCAGATATACCCAGTGTTATTGGGACAGAAGCTTATGAATCCTCACGTTTCCTTCAGGACGCAAGCTATATCCGAATCAAAAATATTTCACTCTCCTATACGTATGATAAACACTTGTTTGGATTTACAAGCCTGAAATTTATGGCAAGTGTTCAAAATGCAGCTGTATTTACCAAATACAAAGGATATGATCCTGAATCCATTGGTTACAGT
Source organism: Bacteroidales bacterium (assembly GCA_038249635.1). GTDB lineage: Bacteria > Bacteroidota > Bacteroidia > Bacteroidales > UBA4417 > UBA4417. The sequence goes on from JBBSDG010000486.1 coordinate 2,991, forward strand.
GTTGATGGCAAGGATGTTTACACCGGTTTTGATGCTGGTTTATACCCAACAGCTCAGGCATTTACTTTCGGAATTAAAGCTACTTTTTAATCTTAAAATCCAAATACAATGAAACGATATCATCAAAGAATAGTCTTTTTAATCCTTATTGTTTTCTCCATTGGTTTTGGAGGATGTGTAAAAAATTTCCTTGAAGAAGATGTTCGGGGTCAATTAAGCAGCGACGGCTTTCCAAAAGATGTTCAACAACTGGAAGAGGCCATGCATGGATTATACAACTCAACAGCGGGTTTTTGCGATCAGGCGGCTATTATTACGCGCGATTGCGGAACCGAAGAGCTTACATCGATTTTGCCACCTTCCAACAAATATTATCAGGTGTTTAATGATAATTATACGATGTATCTCCAACAGGCAACCGCTGGCGAACCACGTGATATGCCAATTTGGGCGGGTTGTTA
>JBBSDG010000487.1:0-3409 GCA_038249635.1 Bacteroidales bacterium
AGCATCTCTGATCAATACATCGATGGTTACAACCTGGAGCAAGCATGTTGATATAAATGTTGCTTCGGATGCGGTTGCCCTTGCCGGCATTACCGTGCCTGAAACCAGTGAAATGCAGTTTTTAAAACTTGTGGCAAAAGAGCCTGATGGCAAAATTCTGAGTGAAAACCTTTACTGGATCAGTACGGAAAACAATTATAAAGCATTGAACTTGTTACCAGAACCAAGTATTGAAGCATCGGCACAAAAAATTGTCGGCAGCAAAGACAAAGCATATAAAGTTACCCTTAAAAACACCGGTAAAACCATCGCCTTTATGATTGGAATCAGGATTTCGGGCAAGGATTCGCACCAGGAATTGCTTCCTTCGTATTGGAGCGATAACTATTTCAGCCTTTTGCCGGGTGAAGCAAAGACCGTTACTGTTACTGCGGCTGATTCCGGCGGGATGGAAACTCCTGTTATTGAATTTAACGCTTATAATATGCGGGATTACCGATCAATCAATTAATTTAATGCCTCTCCATCCTATGAAAACAAAAACATTTTCCCTGCTTATTCTTTTAATTTTTACTTCTGTTCTCAGCGGATTTTCACAAACCGGCCTGCAGAATTTTATTTCCCGCAAGGGCAATAAACTGATGGATGGCGGCAAAGAGTTCAGGTTCCTTTCGATCAACATGCCAACGTTAAACTACAACGAGGATGAGTTTGAGTTTACCGCGTCACAGCAGTACAGCCTGCCCGATGAATTTGAAATCCGCGATGCTTTCGAAACCTATAAACAACTTGGAGGAAAAGTGATGCGCATTTATACGGTTCCCGTCAGGATGGACAAAGAGCCAAAGGATGTACCCACTTACGTGGAAGCGCCCGGCGTTTTTAATGAAGAATCATTTAAGACCATGGACCTGGTGCTTTCGTATGCCAATAAATACCATGTCCGCGTAATTTTCCCGATTGTGAACAACTGGGAATCCTTTGGTGGCAGACCGCAATATGCCGGTTTCCGTAACAAGAACTCTGACGATTTCTGGACCGATCCACAACTGAAAGAGGATATCAAAAAGACGATTGAATACGTTCTGAACCGAAAAAATACCATTACCGGCGTTGCATACAAAGATGACAAATCCATCCTGTGCTGGGAAACCGGCAATGAGCTTCGCAGCCCCGAGGACTGGACCCGCGAAATATGCCGGTATATTAAAAGCATTGATAAAAACCACCTGGTAATGGACGGATTTTATGCCATCGATAATCAAACTTCTGTACAGGAATATTCTCTGGAGGAAGATGCCATCGACATTGTTTCGTCGCACCATTACGATGGCAACCCAGTGAGCCTGCTTAAAAGCGTGGAGAAAAACCTTTCGATTATAAAAGATCGAAAACCATATTTAATCGGTGAAATAGGCTTCAGCAGCACCGTGGGTACTGAGAAAGTTTTTGATTCATTTATTGCCAATAAAGCCATCAGCGGTGCATTGGTATGGGGTTTGCGCAACCACCGCTCCGAAGGTGGCTTTTACTGGCATTCCGAAGGGGATACCCGTTTCAAATCGTATCAATGGCCAGGTTTCGAATCGGCTAACGAATACGATGGCACAAATTTTATTCATATGCTTCGACGTAAGGCGTTTGAAATCAGTGGCCTGGAAGTTCCGCCCATACCGGTTCCGAAGGTACCCGAATTATTGCCGATCAGTAATCCTGCTTTTATTTCCTGGAAAGGCAGCATGGGTGCATCAGCTTATGATATTTACCGTTCGGAATCTGTAAAAGGACCCTGGAAAATTATCGGTTATAACGTGGATGATGCCTCAACACAGTATTACCCATTGTTTTCGGATGCTTCAGCCAGGGTTGGTAAAACTTATTTTTACAAAATCACAGCTAAAAATAGTGCAGGAAGTTCTGCCATGTCAGCGGTTTCAAATCCAGTTAAGGTAATTAATCATGTGCTGGTCGACAATATGGAAAACTATGCCAATATCATCTATACTTCTGGCCAGGTGAGCATTGCAACCTCCGACGACCGCAAATACAAGGAAGATATGTTCCGGGTAAAATGCGATGCTAAAAGCGAGTTGGTTTATTATGTGCCGGGTACGATTGAGAAAGTGAAGATTTACTCCTTTTGCAACAAAAAATGCAATAATCTGGATATCCTTGTTTCTACAAATGACAGTGATTACCAGAAACTGGATATTACCCCGAAGGCATATTATGGCAATGGCGAATTTTACCAGGTTCCTCTGTTATACTCATTGAATGTTAAGATCACGGGTAATCGCTACCTTAAAATTGCTGTTAATGAGGATTCACAGATCGGAAGAGTGGAGATTTTTTATAAATAATGCTAATCAAGTGTTGAATTTATAAATTGTTGGCTGCGAGGCGAGCCCTTCAAGGGTTTTAAACCCTTGAAGGGCTTGAATCTCACAAAAGCAACATATGAACCCAACCCTTGATTCGCAAAAACAACTAACTGCTTAAAGTTATCATTATCAGGCAATGAAAATACAAAAACTATTGTCAAGCAAAATAATCAATAAAGATATTGCGCTGCTCTGCAACTGGGAAAAATCATATTTCTGTGGTAATAAATATTATGCTGCCTGGCGACAGGTATAAGTAGTTATTTAAGAAAGTATTATTATCCTTTATGTGCGCCAGTCAGAACTCAATCGCAAGATCAGGAAGTATTAAAAATAGATTATTTACGCTTATAGCGTAAACCCTTTGCGTCTGAGGGGTAAAGTTATTGGACCTTTTACGATATTCGCTCAATTTTTAGTGCTTGAAATGAGATTTCCGGGTATAAAAAAACTTCCCCGCTCTCGCAGGGAAGTTCTCACTTCAATCAACCAAACCAATTACCAACCAAACCTCAATCAACTGGTAACCTTATTTTAAATGTCTTTCATTTTTTTGTGATTGCATATTTATCGGTGTACAGACCGGAAATATCATTCAGCATAAGGATCAACTTATTTTTTCTGAATTCCTGGAAGTCATGCGCTGCCGGATGGCCGGATGCAGGTACAAAAAATTGCTTCGTATCGGCATTTCGCCAGAACAGGATCCATGCAATTGATCGTGTTAGTTCCGAATGATCAAGGCAGGCAAGTATCTCTTTCGTGAAATATTCCTTTCGCTCAACTCTGTTGCAGCCGGTTTCGGTAAAAGCTGCAATTTTTTTGTGGTCAATAGCTATCCTGGCTATTACTTCAAGATTGCTGATAAGCTGCTCCGGATGACCTGTATTCAAAGAATTGTAATCGTCGAGACCAATGATGTCCACCACGTCATCGCCTGGGTAGCGGGCAAGGTATCCTGCTACATCTTTAAAACCAACATCGGGCGAATATGCATACAATATATTGTGCAGGTGATGCTTTTTCTG
>JBBSDG010000488.1:0-3380 GCA_038249635.1 Bacteroidales bacterium
GAAGTTTGAATATGATATTTGAGCATCTGCGATCGGCTGCCAGCCTTGTAAAGTCCTTTCATGGCTTTTGCCCAGATAAGGCGTGCCACTCTTCCTAAAACTGAATATTCGGGGTCGATACCGTTGGAAAAGAAAAATGAAAGGCTGGGAGCAACTTTGTCGATTGCCATTCCGCGCGACACGAAATATTCAACATAAGTAAAGCCATTGGCAAGTGTAAAGGCAAGCTGGGTAATGGGATTGGCACCGGCTTCGGCAATATGGTAACCTGAAATGGATACAGAGTAAAAATTACGAACACTGTTTTCGATAAAATACTGCTGTACATCGCCCATCAGCCTCAGCGCAAAATCGGTGCTGAAAATGCAGGTATTCTGCGCCTGGTCTTCTTTAAGTATATCAGCTTGCACCGTGCCACGCACATTGGTGATGGTATCGGATTTAATTTTCTGATAAACATCAGCCCGAAGTACCTGGTCGCCTGTAATTCCGAGCAGCATCAGTCCAAGGCCATCGTTACCTTCGGGCAGTTTTCCCTGGTAGGCAGGACGTTTGGTTCCGCGTTGCCGGTAAATGGCCTTGATCTTATTTTCGGTTTCTTCTTCCAGCCCGTTTTTCCGGATGTACAATTCACATTGCTGGTCGATGGCGGTATTCATAAAAAATGCCAGCATGGCAGGAGCCGGTCCATTGATGGTCATGGAAACGGAAGTAGCCGGATCGAAAAGGTTAAAGCCGGAATAGAGTTTTTTGGCATCGTCGAGACAGGCGACTGATACTCCTGCATTGCCGATTTTCCCATAAATATCTGGCCGCCTTCCGGGATCGGAACCGTACAAAGTTACCGAATCGAATGCTGTTGAAAGCCGTTTGGCCGGCATGCCCAGCGAAACATAATGAAATCGTTTGTTGGTACGTTCGGGTCCGCCTTCGCCGGCAAACATTCGGGTGGGATCTTCGTTTTCGCGTTTGAAAGGAAACAAACCGGCAGCATAAGGAAACTCGCCGGGCACATTTTCGGTAAGGCACCAGAAAAGGATATCGCCCCAGTCCTTGTATTTTGGCATGGAAATTTTCGGAATGCGGAGGTGCGACATCGATTTGGTAAAGGTCTGCACTTTAACTTCCTTACCTCGAACGAGATAGGTATAGTTGTCTTTTTTAAGATGGCTGACTTTGCGCTGCCAGTCGTCGAGGAGTTTTTGGGATTCGGGCGCGAGGAGTTTCCGGGTATCTTTAAATAGGTTCATTAATTCTGATGACAAGGAGAGGGGAGACAAGGAGATAGGGTGACCAGAGGAGGGAGAATTGCCAATGAGATTCAATTCATCGATGGCGATATGAAGTCCGTAGAGCCGGGTGGCAATAGCAGCCTGCTCCGAAGCCCATTTGTTATAGTTCCGGACAGTCTCGGAAATTTCGCTCAGGTAGCGGACACGCCGCGGTGGAATAATTCCGGCAATTTGCAATCTGTCATCTGCTGTTACAAAATGCGAATCGAAATCTGCCTTGGTTTTTGTATTCAGAATAGTGATCAGTTCACAGTACAACTGGTTTACACCATGATCGTTAAATTGCGAGGCCATGGTGGCAAAAACAGGCAGTTTTTCGGGATTGGTGGTGAACAGCATACGGTTGCGGGCAAACTGCTTACGCACATCTCGTAACGCATCCTGGGCACCCCGTTTATCCGATTTGTTGAGTGCAATAATATCCGCATAATCAAGCATGTCGATTTTCTCAAGCTGAGTGGCGGCGCCATATTCAGGCGTCATCACATACATGCTTACATCGCAGAAATCCACAATTTCTGTATCCGATTGCCCAATGCCCGAAGTTTCCAGAATTATCAGGTCGAAACCGGCATTTTTTACCACGCATAGCGCTTCTGCAATATATTTTGAAAGGGCAAGGTTTGCCTGCCGGGTTGCCAGCGAGCGCATATAAACTCTGGGAGTATTGATTGCATTCATACGGATGCGGTCGCCAAGCAAGGCACCGCCTGTTTTCCGCTTCGATGGGTCAACCGATATAATCGCCATTGTTTTGTCGGGGAAATCTGCCAGGAAACGCCTTACCAGTTCATCCACCAATGATGATTTTCCTGCGCCGCCGGTTCCGGTAATTCCCAGCACGGGTATAAGGCTTGCGGAACAACCTTCTTTGAGTTCTGAAAGCAGTTTTTTGACTTCACCATGATGATTTTCGGCAGCAGAAATAAGCTGAGCTATGGCGTGGTAATCGCGGTTCAGGATATCGGTTTTAGTTACTTTGATATCCTTACCGGTAGGGAAATCCGATAATTCAACCAATTCGTTGATCATGCCCTGCAAACCCATATGACGCCCATCGTCGGGCGAATAAATACGGGTTATACCATAAACCTCCAGTTCTGCAATTTCCTCAGGAAGGATAACACCACCGCCACCTCCGAAAATTTTGATATGTCCGCAACCTCGTTCCTTCAGCAGATCATACATGTATTTAAAAAATTCCATATGCCCGCCCTGGTAGGATGTAATCGCAACTGCCTGCACGTCTTCCTGTATAGCGCAATCCACAATTTCCTGAACCTGCCGGTCGTGCCCGAGATGAATCACCTCAACGCCTGTACTTTGCAGTATGCGGCGCATTATATTGATGGCAGCATCGTGCCCGTCGAATAAAGAGGCGGCGGTAACAATACGGATGTGATTTTTTGGTTTATAAACTTCGGTTTGCATGGAGGCATCGTTAAGATACGCACAAATATAGAAGATTTTAGATATAATGTTTCAAATAAACCTAAATTCTACGAACCATAAACCATTGAGGCACGGATGGACTTGCAATCCGTTTAAAATATCCACAAATGAACACTAATGTTTCACAAACAGGCACAAATAAATTATAATTCTTTCCGTGCTCCTCTGTGTACTCCGTGCCTCCATTATTTATAAATTACTCATCCACATGAAAATCAACCATATACCTGGGTGTGCTTTCGAATTCGGCTGATTTCTCATCCAAGGTATTTGAAATCGTGATACGGGTTGGTTCAATTTTTTTTTCATTTACCAGGTAATCCAGTATCAGCTTGTTGCGGATTGCAAATAAATCATCAACCTGATTTGCAAGTCCCACTTCACCAACATATTTCCGGCATTTCAGTTGCGTGGGTAAATTCGTAACATCTTCAGGCAAAAACTGCTGGTTGAGCCAGGCATTAAAGAGTGAATCCTTGTTCGAAATTCCGGCTATAGCATCAAGGTCTTTGGTATCAAGACTATCCTTTGGCGTTATTAGTATTTTCTTTTTGTAATATGCACCTTTTGCCATGAACATTCCAAGCAATTCTTTTTCCGAATCACGGCTGGCAACCTGCACAAGCTTCACTTTCA
>JBBSDG010000489.1:0-3370 GCA_038249635.1 Bacteroidales bacterium
GGCTTTTACGCTTGATCACCTCGACAGGATTTCAGTTTTTAACGGTTCGCATAATGAAAACAGCAATCGGCTGCTGACTGAACTTATCGATAAACATGATCTGAAAAGGAATGAACCTAAAATATGGTTTTCGCAGCTTTATGGAATGAGCGATCATATCAGTTTTAACCTGGCCGACGAAGGTTATAATGTTACCAAATACATTCCATACGGGCCGGTACGCAATATTTTGCCTTATCTGATACGCCGCGCTGAAGAAAACACGTCTATTGCCGGTCAAACCGGACGTGAGCTGGCATTGCTGGAACAGGAACGTTTACGCAGGAAGAAAAGTTAAGAATTTGGTTTACACAAATTATTTAAGCTACATCATTAAACGATGTGGCTTTTTTTATGAAATATTTTCAACTTCATTTATAAGGTTTTATCCTAAAAAAAGGAATTTTATATTTCAACCTAAATAGATTAATTTTATCCGCTGACTTACACAGCCATACCTATACTTAACACCGGGATGAGAAGCATCTGTATTTTATATTTGATTTGCCTTTGTCTGCTTTTATCAAGTGCAGTTTCCGTTGCGCAGTCATCGAGCCTGGTTACGCATTACAACCGAAACCAATATCATGCCGGAAGCCAGAACTGGTCAATAGATATTGATAAACAAGGCTTTGTGTATTCGGGCAACAATAATGGGTTGCTGAAATACGACGGCATCAGGTGGGAACTTTATCCGCTTCCTTCACGCGCCATTGTACGATCGGTTTCCATTAGTCCTGACGAAAGGATTTATACCGGATCGAACGAGGAATTCGGATTCTGGTCCAAAGATGTTGATTTAGGGTTGAAGTACACATCGCTGGTGCCTTTGTTAAAAGATTTCGACCTGCACAATCAGGAAATCTGGAAAATCGTTCAACTCAACAATAAGGTATATTTTCAGGGGTTTTCCTGCCTGTTTGTTTATGATCAGCTTACTGTTAAACCAATACAACTTCCTGGCTCAATTGTTTTCCTGCTCAAAGCCGCAAACCGTCTTTTTGTACACGCTGTGCAAGGTGATTTGTATGAAGTTATAAATGACAAGCTGGTAAAGCTTGACCAGAGTGCGGCACTTCATGGAACCGAAGTTAAAGCTATAGTTCCATTTAAGAATGGCTCGTTGCTGATAGGCACCTCTTCGAAAGGCGTTTATGTTTTCGATAAAAATGGTATAAATCCCTGGAATGTACCGGCAAATCCCTTGCTGAAAGAGTTTCAGATTAACAATGGAATAATTTTTGGCGATAAAATAATTTTCGGAACAATTGTAAAAGGGCTGTTTGTTCTTGATTTCGAGGGCAATGTATTAAACCATTTGTACAGCGAAAACGATTTGCAGAATAATACCGTCCTGTCTCTCTGTAATGAAAACAATCAAAGTATCTGGGTTGGTCTCGACAATGGCATTGACAATGTATCGTTCAATAATCCTGTAGATGTTTATCCGGTTGGCAAGGAAGCCCTGGGTACCGTATATTCGGCTGTGCTGAAAGATAATACACTTTATGTGGGTACCAACCGAGGTATTTTTAGTTATAAAAAAAATATAGATAAATTTGAATACCAAGGCTTTATAAATAATTCACAGGGACAGGTGTGGCAGCTTAAAGATATAGATGGCACTCTTTTCTGCGGGCATAACAATGGTACTTATATCATTGAAAACAACGCATTGAGGCAATTAACGAATGTAAGTGGCGGTTTTATGATACAGAAGATGGTGTATAAAGGTTCCGAATACCTGATTCAAAGCACATATACCAACCTGTTGATTTATAAAAAATCAGGTAAGAATTGGGTATATAGCCACCGTGTTGAAAATTTCCTTGAGCCAGTAAGATTTATTGAAACAGATCATCTAGGCAATGTATGGTTAGGGCATTCGGCAAAAGGATTGTATCGTATTCGCTTGTCGGATTCGCTCGATAAAGTTACTGAAAAACAGGTATTTAATGAAAAGAACGGACTCCCTGCCGATGCCAATATAAAGGTTTTTAAAATCGCAAACAGGGTTGTTTTTTCGAACGGAAAGGAACTTTTTACTTGGGATGATCTGGGCCGGAAGATCATTCCTTATACTGACTTCAATAAAAAACTACAGGGTTTTGAAGCGGCAACTAATATCATTGAGATTGATGAAAACAATTACTGGTTTTGTACCAAAACGGAAGCAGCCATCTTCAACATAAAGGGCAATGAACCCCGGATTGTGAACAGACTTATTTTGAGCCAATTCAACATTACAATGGTTGATGGCTACGAGAACGTTGTTCCGCTAAATAAAGATATTCACATGATTTGTCTGGATAATGGTTTTGCCATTTTTAAAAAGGATATGGCCGAACCAATTAACGGAATAAGTACGACAAAACTCATTTTCAGAGATTTTATTAGTCTGAACGCCGCGGGGGAAAGCAGAAATATTGAAATGAGCAGTAAATCGGCCTCATTGCCAAATTCGTACAATAACATTTCAATTACCTTCTCCACACTTCAAAGTCCATGTTCACGAAAACTCTACCAATACAGGCTCGATGGTATTGATGCCGACTGGAGTAATTGGTCCGAATCACCTGAGGCTAAATACACTCGTTTGCCGGTTGGTAAATACAGCTTAAAAGTGCGAACCTTAACTTTAAACGGGACCATAACTGAACCAATTGCACTAACTTTCAGTGTAAAACCACCATGGTTCGTATCCACATTAGCTATTATTATTTATATACTCATAGGCATTGCTGGTATTTTTGCCAGTCAGTACTTATTCCGCAGAAGGTTGTTACGGCATCATAATCACCTTAATCTGATTGCTGACGAAAAGAGGGAAACCGAGAACCAACATGCCCGTCAGGAGATTATGAAGCTGCAGAATGACAAACTCCAGGCTGAGATATCACACAAAAACATGCAGCTTGCGGATTCAACTTTGTCGATAATCCGTAAAAACGAAGTGCTTATCGAAATTAAGGGTGAACTGGAAAAGCAGAAGGAAGAACTGGGATCGCGCTATCCGGCGCGTTATCTGCAGCGGCTTACGACTTTGATTGACAAAAATATTTCGAACGACAATGATTGGGAGGTATTTGAAGCATTGTTCGACCAGGCTCACCAAAATTTCTTCCAACGTTTGAAGCAATCTTTTCCCGACCTTACCCAAAGCGATCTCAAACTTTGTGCGTACCTCAAATTAAATCTCTCCTCGAAAGAAATAGCACCTCTGCTCAATATCTCAATCCGGGGTGTCGAAATCCGGAGGTACAGGCTTCGGAAACGGCTTGCACTTGTTGCGGATCACAACCTGGTGGAATTTATTATGCAGTTTTAGTCA
>JBBSDG010000490.1:0-3363 GCA_038249635.1 Bacteroidales bacterium
GGATAACGGAATGAAATATGGGAAAAATGTCAGGATTTACGGAGAAGCTTCGGTGCCTGAATACGACCCTAAGTTCACCTGGACTTCCATTTATAACGGTTTTCTGAATAAGGAGAAATTCGTATTCAAAAATAAAACCACAATAGAACCTGTTGAAAAAATATTGAGTGAAACCTATCCTTCGTACGATGATCATAAGATTCCGGATGTAGTGAGGGCCGATGCCTTTATTAAGGAATTGGAAGGCTATGAACAAATGGAAGGCGACCAGCTCCCTGAACTTATGATTATGGCCTTGCCCTGCGATCATACAGGTGGCACCCGGGAAGGGCTTCCCACTCCGCGTGCCATGGTTGCTGATAACGACTTGGCGCTCGGTCGTATTGTGGAAGCAATGAGCAAAAGCCGGTTCTGGAAGAACACTGTGATTTTTGTAACCGAAGACGATTCGCAGTCAGGCTGGGATCATGTTTCGGCATACCGCACGGTTGGCATGGTGATAAGTCCGTATTCCAAAACCGGTGCCGTTAATCATACCAATTACAACCAACCTTCGATGGTGCGTACCATTGAGCAAATCCTTGGAATTCCGCCAATGAACATAATGGATGCCACTGCAATGCCGATGTTTGATTGTTTTTCCCATCAGCCGGATTTAACTCCTTACGAAGCGCTTCCTAATCAGATTCCTCTTGATGAAATGAATCCAAAACTTTCAAGTCTGAAAGGTGCCGCTCTTCATTATGCACAAAAAAGCATGGAGCCGCAGTTTGACGGAATCGATTCGGGAGATGATGATCTTTTTAACCGGATTCTTTGGTTTGCAATGAAAGGAAATGAAAAATACCCGAAAAGGTATAGTGGGAAGGATTTGGATTAGAAACAGCAAAGGCGGCCCCTAGAAGGCCGCCTTTGTTCAATATTTGATTTTATAAATTAGTTTTCGCAACCGCAATTACATCCACATCCGCCATCCATAAGTTTTATCACACCTAATTCTCTTCCCACTTTAGTGAAAGCTGTAATACATTTATCCAGCTGTTCACGCGTGTGTGCGGCTGAAATCTGCACTCGGATACGAGCCTTATCTTTAGGAACTACAGGATAGTAAAAACCAATTACGTAAATACCTTCGTCAAGCAGTTTAGCAGCTACTTCCTGGCTTAGTTTTGCATCGTAAAGCATAACGGCACAGATAGCGCTTTGCGTAGGTTTGATATCAAAACCAACTTCGAGCATTTTCTCAACGAAATAGGCCGTGTTTTCGTGTAATTTATCTTGTAAATCATTGGTTTCGCTCATCATCTCAAACATACGAATGCCTGCAGCAGCAACAACCGGTGGTATTGAATTGCTGAAAAGATAAGGGCGTGAGCGCTGACGAAGCAGATCGATAATTTCTTTTTTACCGGTTGTAAACCCGCCAATTGCTCCACCGAATGCTTTTCCTAATGTGCCGGTAATAATCTCAATTTTGCCTTTCAGGTTGTGAAGTTCAGTAATACCGCGACCGGTTTTTCCGACAACTCCTGCCGAGTGGCATTCATCCACCATAATCATGGCATCGTATTTTTGGGCCAGAGCATAAATTTCGTCCAACTTTGCTGCGTTTCCATCCATGGAGAAAACGGCATCAGTTACGATAAGCCTGAAATTCTGATCCTGAGCCAGTTTCAATTGTTCTTCCAGGTCGGCCATATTGGAATTTTCATACCGGTAACGTTTTGCTTTACAAAGCCTTACACCGTCGATTATGGAAGCATGGTTAAGTGAATCGGAGATAATAGCATCATTTTCACCCAGCAGCGGTTCGAAAACACCGCCATTGGCATCGAAGCAGGCAGCATAAAGGATGGTATCTTCAGTTCCGAAAAACTCTGCAATTTTAGCTTCCAGGGTTTTGTGAAGGTCCATGGTTCCGCAGATAAAACGCACCGACGAAAGGCCATAACCATGTGTATCAAGAGCTTCTTTGGCAGCAGCAATTAGCTGCGGATTGTTCGAAAGTCCAAGGTAATTGTTAGCGCAGAAGTTGAGCACTTCTGCACCTGAACTGATCGTGATTTCGGCACCCTGAGGCGAAACGATAACACGTTCGTTTTTAAATAACCCAGCTTCTTTTATACCGGCAAGTTCTTTGGTAAGGTGATCCTGAAATTTGGAGTACATATTGTCTTGATATTTAATAATTTCCTTAGTAAAAATGGTTTATTAATCAGTGGCAAAGGTAGAAATTATTAGACTCGGATTATGGAATTTCTATAAAATGGGGTGCAATTACCGAATTTTTATCAGAGCTTTCAGAATACGTATAAGTGGTTAGCCGGATGTTTACTAATAAGTTTCTATCTAAAGTTGATTATTAGAACCTATTTTGGAACTGTATCTTTACCTTCATTATTAATCCTGCCTTTTCTTTTAGCTCTGACAATAAGTTGATTTAACCAGGCAAATTCCGAAGTTCCTGAAGTTTGGTCATAAGTTCCAGCTCTCTTGCATCCTGTGGTTTGATTATTCCATTAAACAAATCTTTTTCTTTTTTTGTTACTTCTTCCATTTTTCGTTGTATTTACTATGCCATTTACCGTATCTATAAAACAGTTAAAGCTGGTTTAGAGTTTGTCGTGTTATAAAGAAGATCAAGTCTAATTGGCCTTATTGCCATTATTAACAATGGTTTTAATAATTCATTTTAATTGAAAATCCGGATGTCCCGTTTGCCAAAAAGCAAATTTGTACATATACAGCATTTCCTCCTGACTCCCGGAATGACCGGCCTCCCAGTCAACCAGAAATAAAACCGGCTTGTCTCCCTTTTGCATCTGTTGCAATTTTGCTGTGTACCTGGCTGCAGGATGAATACCCAGAATGTAATCTGTAGCTCCGTGTGCGATCAGCATGGCCGGTAGTTTTTTATTTTCAGGAATATGATAATAAGAACTGATATCGTAGCTGGCAAGGAAACCTTCTTTGGTTCCAATGGGGCCAACTGTTTTTGATTCTCTTGCAAATGCAGCATCCCGATAGGTAACAATATCAGGCAGACCTGCCATAAAAAGCCCGGCTGCAAAAAGATCGGGTCGTTGATTAACACTCATACCCACTAAAAAACTGCCGGCACTGCCACCCATCACTATTTGCTTTTCAGAAGACGTGTACTTGTTTTTTACAAAATAGGCTGCCACATCCACTACATCATTTATTGAATTCATTTTGTTGGGAAACTGTCCGTCCTTTATCCAGTCTGCGCCAAGTTCGCCACCACCACGCACATGTGCATAAGCAAAAATACCTCCACGTTTTAGCCAGACCGAAAGTGTTGGTTCATAAAATAAATCAGTTGACTGGCCGCTGTTGCCATAA
>JBBSDG010000491.1:0-3339 GCA_038249635.1 Bacteroidales bacterium
CTTGTTTTGCGAGCCTTACCAAGTCGTACATCTGTGTGAAATTTATATTAAGCCTTGACCTTTTGGTTCTTTTGTGTTAAGACAAAAGAACAAGAAAAAAAACAAAAAAACAGAATATAAACTTGTGCTTTCTTTTTCCAGAACATCAAAATAATATTTAGCCCAAATCACATGATTTTAAAACAAATTTTAGCATAAATTTGTAATTATCAAAAACCCGCCAATGAGGTTCCTCGTTAAACTTTTTCTTGTCACATTCATGATTCTATCGGATGCAAATAATGTTATTGCCGGTTCAGTAAATATCGTTCCAATCCCGATGCAGGTTACCGAAGGTAAAGGCGTATTCACCATTCAGAAAGGAACCCGCATCCTGGTTGATGAAACTAACGGAACAATGGAAGTAGCTGAACTTCTGGCACAGAAAATCAATATCTCGTCAGGAATAAATGTTGAAATATCTTCGTATAATGCGGCATTTCCTAAAAATAATACTATTGTTTTTACTACCCTTGGTGCTGATGTAGCTTTAGGAAAAGAAGGGTATTCCATAGAGATCACTGAAGCAAATGTTTTTATACAATCAGTTTCAGCACAAGGTTTCTTTTATGGGCTACAGTCGTTATTGCAACTTTTGCCTCCTGATATCGAAAAACAAAATACTGGTTTAAAGTCGTATTCCTTGCCTGTTGTCAGTATAAAAGATATGCCCCGCTTCGGGTATCGTGGCATGCATCTGGATATTGGCCGGCATATGTTTCCGTTGGAATTTATCAAAAAGTATATCGATATGATGGCCATGTACAAGTTCAATACTTTTCACTGGCACCTCACCGATGACCAGGGATGGCGCATCGAAATAAAGAAATATCCGCTGCTTACCCAAAAGGGATCTATCCGTAAAGGAACCCAGATTGGACGAACCGATGAATCGGATACCATACCATACGGTGGATTCTATACCCAGGCCGAGGCTCGCGAAATTGTAGCTTATGCTGCTGCCCGATACATTACCGTGATCCCCGAAATTGAAATGCCGGGTCATTCTGTTGCGGCGTTAACGGCATATCCGACACTTTCATGTACCGGCGGACCTTTTGAGGTTCGAACGAAATGGGGTGTTGCTTACGATATACTTTGTGCCGGAAATGATTCTGCATTTACTTTCATGCAGGATGTACTTGCTGAAATTATGGATATTTTTCCCTCAACATACATTCATATTGGCGGTGACGAAGCACCAAAAGTCCGCTGGGAAGCCTGTCCGAAATGCCAGGCACGTATAAAAACCGAAGGCTTAAAGAATGAAGCAGAGTTGCAGAGCTATTTTATCAAACGGATTGAAAAATTTCTGATCTCAAATAACCGGAGATTAATCGGCTGGGACGAAATACTCGAAGGCGGCCTTGCTCCCGAAGCAACTGTTATGGCCTGGCGTGGCATACAGGCAGCTATTGATGCAGCAACACAAGGTCATGATGCTATAATGACACCGGTTGACTATTGCTACTTCGATTACTACCAGGGCGACCCTGCATCCGAACCCGAAGCTATCGGCGGATACCTCACACTTAAAACAGTTTATTTCTATAACCCCATGCCCCAGGTGCTTACACCTGAGCAAAGCAGGCATATTATTGGTGTGCAAGGAAATGTATGGACGGAGTATATAAAAACTTCCGACTATGTTGAATACATGGCTTTTCCGCGGGCAATAGCACTTGCCGAAATTGCCTGGTCGCAGCAGGATCGCCGTAACTGGGACGATTTCATAATCCGTATGGACAATCAATTTCCACGGCTTGACAACCTTGGGGTGAAATACAGCAAAGGCTCATTTATCGCTGACTTTACCACGAAACGTGATAAAAACCGGAATCTCCTTGTTCTAACCAGCGAAATAAAAGAAATGGAAATACGTTACACCCTCGATGGAAAAGACCCGACAGCCAATTCCAGCTTATATAATGAACCTTTTGAACTTACTAAATCAACTGTAATAAAAGCAGCCCTGTTCAACAAAGGTAAAATTGCCGGAAGTGTTAATCATCGGGAAATATCTGTAAATAAAGCTTCCGGGAAACCGGTCACCATTATCAAACCTTATTCATTTAAATATTCCGGTATCGGCAACAATGCCATGACCGACGGACTAATAGGTACAAATTCATTTAAATCAGGATGGCAGGGTTATGAAGGAACTGATATGGAGTTTATTGTAGATTTGCTTCAGCCAACAAAAGTAAGTTCAATTAAACTGAATTTTGTTAAAAGCCCTTCCGATTGGGCGTTCTTCCCAAATGAAGTTGTATTCTCCATTTCTACAGATGGGAAAACCTGGAAAAATCTGGATACCATCAGGTTTGATGCAACTTCTCCTGGTCCGAAAGAAATAAAGACTGCAGAAAGTAAATTTGCTGCAATAGAAACCAGATATATTAAAGTTGCAGCTACAAGCCCGAAAGTATTGCCTAACTGGCACGAGTATAAAGGCCAACCGTGCTGGATATTTACGGATGAATTAATTGTTGAGTAAATTACAGGTAACTAAGCAGCTTTGCCGATGCAATGAGAGATACATACAAGCCAAAGATTATACAAAATAACGCAGATAAATAGTATAAACAGAGGTCTGTTTTTGAGTTTTGAAAACTGCTGAAAGCACAACTAAATTCTTGCAAATCAGTAAATTCTGCGTTAATAAATTAATGAGTTAAGGGATGATTAGTTATAAATCTTGTTTTGCTTTGATTAATGAACTAAATTTGACTTAGCAGGGATACTGTAAATATGTAAATTTAATGGCAATATTTTCGCTTGCCGGAAATAATTACTTGGTTATGAAATACTTAAAAATCCTATTAAGCTTAGTTTCCTGCCTATTTCTTATTCAGATTGTTGAAGCTCAGCAAGATGCTACAAAACGTGTACTATTAATTGGCATAGCTGGAGTTTCATCGGAGGAATTTCAGTATGCCAATACCCATGTAATCGATAAGCTCATCAGCCAGGGAGCTATTTCGTTAAAAACACGCGGAGTAATACCTTCCGAAAGTGCAGCTAACTGGGTATCGGTATTGTCGGGTGCAGGTCCTGAGCAACATGGAGTAATTTCCAATAACTGGAACCAAGGCAACCAAAGTATTGAGCCGACTGTTAGTGATGTTGATGGTTATTTCCCATCCATTTTTACACTTATCCGCAAACAGAGGCCAAAAGCAGTTACCGGTATGTTTTACGATTGGGATCAACTTGGCTCATACATCAATAAAAAACTTATTTCGAAGGAACAATATGTGCAGGGTCAGGTAATGATTACCGCAGTTGCACTGAATTTTA
>JBBSDG010000492.1:0-3329 GCA_038249635.1 Bacteroidales bacterium
CATTGCTGGCGCGGTGGGATGCGAAGCGCCAAAATCGCACAGTTTTATGCCGATGCCGGGTACAAGGTTTCTTTATTAGAAGGTGGGTACAAGGCTTACCGGGGTTATATCCGCAAGCAGTTTTCATCGGGAAGATCCATATTTCTGATCGGTGGATATACCGGTTCCGGGAAAACGGCCATACTTAAAGAAATAGCTAAACTGGGTATGCAGACTATTGACCTTGAATCGCTTGCCTGTCATAAAGGCTCAAATTTCGGACATCTTGGCCAGCTATCTCAGCCAACTACCGGGCAATTTGAAAATAATCTTTATGCGAAATGGGCTGAGCTTGATCCCGCTATACCACTTTGGCTCGAACATGAAAGCATGAGTATAGGAAGTATTTATCTGCCGGATACTTTCCGGAATGCCATGCTTGGCGGAGTGCTTTTTTTTATTGATGTTCCGAAAGCTGATCGTATAAAGCGACTGGTTGACGAATATGCCTGTTTTCAAAAATCAGATCTGCAATCTGTTCTTGAGCATCTGGGTGTTTATATGGGTTCCTACCAATCGCACGAAGCGATGCTGGCGTTACAAAATGATGATTTTGAAAAAGTGGCCGACCTCACCCTCGCCTATTATGACAAGCTTTACGAAAATTCCCTTTCCCGACGGCCGGTTCGCAGCATAGTGAAGATAACTTTACCGTCGGGAAGCGTGGCCTCGAATGCTGGGATTATTCTGCAACGGGCCTTGGAAGAGGGAAAAAGTTAATTGAAAAAGGTTAATGGAAAAAAGTTAATGGATCCTCATTATGCCGGTTAAGCGTAATTGAGTGAAATCAGATTTTGTATAAATGGCAAATATGAATACAGAATAATTTCTGTAAATCTTCTACCCATTCAGAGTGGTCATAAAACAGAGCAAACAGACTCTACTACTTTTTCAGCATGGTAATCTGTTCTTCTATCGTCCTGATCTTCAACTCGGCATCTGCCATTTTGCGGCGTTCCACCTCCACAACTTCCGGCTTTGCATTGGCAACAAACCGCTCGTTCGAAAGTTTTACCATCACACTTTTGAGGAAACCCCGGGAATATTCCAGTTCCAGATTCAGTTTTTCAATTTCAGCTTCAACATCAATTTTATCGCCCAGCGGAACATAAAATTCATTTCCCTTGATCAGGAAGGAAGCGGCTCCTGTTACTTTTTCATTCACATACCTTATAGGTGTAAGGTTGCAGAGTTTCTCAATAAGTGAATCAAACAATAAATTGGGAATTTCCTTACCGGGTTTAAGAATGTAAAGTTCGAGTTTATCCTTGATCGGTATATTTTTATCCTTGCGGATCGAACGTATCGAAGTTACAATCTCCAGCGTGTAAGGAAAATGCTCCAAAATCTTTTCATCATACTTTTTAGGCACCGGCATTTTCGAAATCATAATGCTGCCTGCATGTTCCCCGTGCAACAAATGCCAGATTTCCTCGGTGATAAACGGCATAAAAGGATGTAATACCTGCATGATATCCGAGAATAAAGCAACTGTAGCTTTATACGTTTGGGCATCAATAGGCTGCTGATAAGCCGGCTTGATCATTTCGAGGAACCAGGAACAGAAATCGTCCCACACCAGTTTGTATGCACCCATCAATGCATCGCTCAGCCGGTACTTATCGTAATGCTCATTTATTTCGCCGAGGGCCTGGCTGAAGCGCGACCGGAACCATGTAACCGAAAGTGCGGCATACATGGGTTGCTGAAGGTTTTTATCCACTTCCCAGCCTTTAATCAGGCGGAAAGCATTCCAAACCTTATTCGAAAAATTCCTACCCTGCTCGCATAAAGATTCATCGAAAGGCAAATCGTTTCCGGCTGGTGATGTAAGCAACATTCCTACACGCACGCCATCAGCACCAAACTGCTCAATCAGCTTTATCGGATCAGGAGAATTGCCTAGCGATTTCGACATTTTACGGCCAAGTTTATCGCGCACAATGCCGGTGAGATATACATTTTTGAAAGGAATTTCTTTACGGTACTCCTGCCCTGCCATGATCATTCGTGCCACCCAGAAAAACAGAATTTCGGGAGCAGTTACCAGGTCGTTTGTAGGATAGTAGTATTTAATATCCTCATTTTCAGGATGACGTATGCCATCGAAGACAGAAATAGGCCACAGCCACGATGAAAACCATGTATCGAGAACATCGTCATCCTGGCGAAGCTCAGCCAGAGTAATTTTGGGAAATTTAGCCAAAGCCTTACCAAGTGCTTCCTCGGGCGAACGCGCAACAATAATACTGCCATCGGGCAGATAATATGCAGGGATGCGCTGTCCCCACCATAGCTGCCGACTGATACACCAGTCGCGTACATTCTCCATCCAATGGCGGTAGGTGTTTTTAAACTTATCAGGGTGAAACTTTACGGTTTCATTCATAACTACTTCGAGCGCAGGCTTGGCCATATCGGCCATTTTCAGAAACCATTGCATCGAGAGTTTGGGTTCAATTGCAACATGAGTTCGCTCGCTGTAACCTACCTTGTTGGTATAATCTTCAATTTTAACAACATTTCCGGCAGCCTGCAAGTCTTTAACAATCAGGTCGCGGACCGCAAAACGATCGAGGCCGACATACATCTGTGCTTTCTCGCTAAGTGTTCCATCGGGATTAAAAATATCAATGCTTTCGAGGTTATATTTTTGCCCGATCAGGTAATCATTTACATCATGTGCGGGTGTAATTTTAAGACAACCTGTACCAAATTCACGATCCACATATTCGTCACTGATCATAGGAACGGAGCGGCCAAGCAAAGGAACCAGAACCCGTTTGCCTTCCAGGTGTTTGAAACGTTCATCTTCAGGATGATAGCAAACGGCAGTATCGCCAAGAATAGTTTCGGGGCGTGTAGTTGCTATCGTAACCCATTCATCCTCTGTACCTTCCACTTTGTAGCGCAGGTAATACAGTTTACTCTGAACTTCGCGAAAAATGACTTCCTCGTCAGAAAGCGCCGTTAGCGCCTGCGGATCCCAGTTTACCATGCGGACACCACGGTAAATAAGTCCTTTGTTATAAAGATCAAAAAATACCTGGATAACCGATTCGTAACGGGCTTCGTCCATAGTAAAACAAGTGCGGTCCCAGTCGCAGGAGGCTCCCAGTTTTTTAAGCTGCTCAAGAATAATTCCGCCGTGTTTTTCTTTCCATTCCCAGGCATGTTCAAGGAAAGCTTCACGGCTAAGATCCGATTTCTCGATACCGTCTTCTTTAAGTTTGGCAACAACCTTGGCTTCGGTAGCAATGGAAGCATGGTCAGTTCCCGGAACCCAGCAG
>JBBSDG010000493.1:0-3329 GCA_038249635.1 Bacteroidales bacterium
AATTTTTTGGTAATGTTAATCCCCGCTTTCTTAAGGAATTCGGTAGGAAGCTCGCCTCCGGCAAAAATGTAAACAAGGTCGTTCTCCAGATAAAGTTCTTCTCCTTCTTCGCTGGTTGCCAATACAACCGAATCCTTTTTTATCCACAAAGGATTGGTATTAAAATGCACATCAACCTTTCCGGCAGCCATAGCTTCTTTGATTTTTTCGTTGTTCGCGGGTTTTATCCTGGCAAAAGATGCGCTCCTATACGAGAGTGTAACCTTATTTTGATCAGCCAGCAGCAAAGCTGATTCAATGGCTGAATCACCTCCGCCTACAACCAAAATGTTTTTATTATGAATGTCTTCAGGTTCAAGCAGGCGGTATGCTACTTTTTCCAGCATCTCGCCATCAATACCTAATTTTCGGGGAGTTCCGCGACGCCCAATGGTAAGGAGTACCGTTTTTGTTGTAATACTCTCGCCCGAAAGTAATTCAACGTTGAAATGTCCGTCAACCTCAGTAATTGATTCAACTTTTGCATTCTCCTTCACCGTTAATCCATTCTTCTCAAGCACGGATTTCCACAACTCGAGCAAAGCCGATTTGCTGGTTTCGAACAACTTAACTTTACCATAAAGGGGAAGATCCATGGCAGAGGTCATAACAATTTTTTGACGGGGAAAAGTAAAAACCGTTCCACCCAGCGTATCCTGTTCAAGGGTGATAAAATTGATGTTGAGCTTTTTAGCCATCAGCGAAGCCGAAATTCCGGCTGGCCCCGCGCCAACAATTACCAGATCGTAGGTTGCCTGATGCGCTTTCCGTAGTGTCTTCGCAATATTCGCAACCGCTTGTTTGCCTTGCTCCACAGCATTTTTAATAAGGCCCATGCCTCCTAATTCGCCCGCTATATAAATTCCGTCAACATTGGTTTCGAAATTCTGATTAATATGAGGCAGATCGACACCTCGTTTTTCGGTGCCAATGCACAGGGTAATAGCCATGGTAGGACATGCATGAAAGCAAGCTCCATGGCCAATGCATCTTGATGCATTGATGGTAGTCGCTTTTCCATCCTTTATTCCAAGAATGTCGTGCTCGGGACAGGCGGCAATGCAGGCACCGGTCCGAATACAACTTCCCTCATCAATAACAGGATGCAGTGATACGGGTTCGTATAATCCGTCTTCCTTGGCTTTGGCAATTTTAGCTTCTACCTGCTTCGATTCACGCTTTTGTTTGCGCAGGTATATCATAACAACAACCAGGCAAAGCAGAATTACCAGGGAATAAATAACGATATTTTCGATCAGTGTTTCGTTCATAATTAAAAGATCCATCTGTACCCAAAAACCAATGTAACCGCGACATGAATAACCATAATAACCAGCATTACCAATGCAAATGGCAAATGTGCCACATGCCAGTATTTGAACAAATTCTGCATTGTAACCAAACGGTCGATCCTGCGGTTTATTGAAATCTCATGTTTAACCAGTTGGAGTACCTGCGTACGTTGCAGTTTCGGAAGATTATTCCTTTTTATAACCTCCTTTATCATTTTAAGGGAGTTGAGGTCGGCAATGTATTTTTTATACGTTCGTACCAGGATATTTGAATGATAAAGACCAGACTTTCCCTTTAATGAATCAACTATTATGTTGTAGCTTTCTTTATCCATCTGGATTGAATTAATAAGCGTATCGCCGATATTACCTTTCATAGCCTTGATTTCGTTTAAACTTAATTCACGGCCTTCGATGGAACGTGGTATCTGTATATAGATAAACCTACCAATGACTCCACTCAGGAAAACGGCAACCATACTCCAGAAACTAATGGCTACAATGCCTCCAAATTTAAATGAGGTATGGTAAAGCACCAGTATCGGACCTAACGTACACAGAAAAATATGAAATTCGAGCCAATGTTTCAGTATCCCGATACGCGAAAATATCCGGTATCTTTTGCGCGCCATGTACATTGAAACTCCCAGGATCATGAAAAGCGAGCCAATAATCCCCATTCCGTGTCCCCATAAACCGCTTGGTTTCAGCAATGCGTGATCGGGATTCATATCGCCATTCGGAAGGTAAACTCTGTCAGCCTCACTTAGGCTGTAATAGGAATACCCTTTGTTGGCAATTATAACCAAAACAACCAGGACAATAACTGATAATAAAAACAGATAGATTCGGTGAGCTGTTTTATTCATGGATGGATGTTTATCTTTATCAGCAACTAACAGAAAATCTTTTATGGCAGGCTTTCAAAGTTAATGGAATTGAACCTTCAATTAGTAATCTGCCTCAATTTGGAATCAATCTAAATTTCAGATTTAAATGAAGTTAGTATAGGGTTAGCGTCATTAGAATGTTATTTTAAGCTTCAGAAAATAACTTACAGGTATTAAATTAGTGAAAAAAATATTTTTAATCACACCTAATATGATGAATATCATTTTATTAGCGATTAACCAGGTCTGTCATTATAATATTAAACGCAGCTATAATCAGATATATTGCATTGTAAGCATATGTGAATCTCCCATTAAGTGACATGCTATTTTTCGAAAGTTTCTGATAAGAACGATTTTTGGAATTGCCGCAAAAGTAAGAATCCCTCATCTGACAAGGATGCGGGATATATTGTTAAGAAGTTTCTTGGTATTTGCCGTGTTAATTGGCAATTTAAGTCCTGTCAATCCCGATATCATTCATGGAAAGCGGATCTTCAATAGGTTCAAGGTGAGTAAAAACAGTAACCGGTGAATCAAAAAGATCGCGGATATCTTTCTCAATCGTTTCAATTTTGTCGTGACCTTCCTGTATGGTCCAGTTACCAGGCATAAGCACATGCAAAGATATAAACTTACGCTGGCCGGCCTGCCGTGTAAGCAGCGAATGATAATCAAGGTTTTGCAGTTTAAGCGGATCTAACACTTTTGTAATTTCCAAACGATCGGCTTCCGGTATACCCGAATCAAGCAAGCCCAGGGCAGATCGACGCATAAGCTGAAAACCAGTCCACAGAATGTTTATAGCCACGCCAATGGCTACAATGGCATCCAATATCAGCCATCCCGAAATTTTTACAAGACCAATACCAAGCAACACTCCAACTGAAGTATATACATCAGTCATCAGATGCTTGCCATCAGCTTCGAGGATGATGGAATGTTTTTTCCTGCCATTTTTAAGCAAAACAAGTGCAACTACCAAATTTATTCCCGAAGCACCAACTGCTATCAACAAGCCGATTCCAACATTTTCGAGAGGCACGGGATTTATTAATCTTGGAATCGCCGACCAAATAATACTGAACGCCGCCAGCACAATCAACCC
>JBBSDG010000494.1:0-3327 GCA_038249635.1 Bacteroidales bacterium
GGATCAAAATCGACGGTTCCGGTATAATACCCAGTTGTGTAAACATTACCGGCTGCATCAACAGCAACCGAATAGGCTTCATCAATTGTAGATCCTCCTATAGCTTTTGCCCATTGACAAACAGGTACCTGGGCGTTTGTTACAAGTGTTGAACCAATAAATAGAATTGAGATGAAAAGATTTTTCATTTACTATAAATTTAAAAGGTTATTGTTACGCTTTATAACAAGTGGAGTCCAACTTAATGAACTAAAGAGTACAAGCTATTTCAATTTATCCTTAAATACTTTCCTGAACTTTTCCAATTTAGGAACAATCACATAAGTGCAATAAGGAGCATTGCCATTTTCATTATAATAATTCTGATGATAGTCTTCAGCTTTGTAAAAGACGCTTGCCGGACTTATTTCGGTAACAATTGGCTTATCAAATGCCTTTTCGGAATTAAGTTTAGCTTTGTAGGCTTCTGAAAGCTGTTTCTGCTGATCGTTATGATAGAAAATAGCGGATCTGTACTGTGTTCCCTGATCGGCACCCTGCCGGTTAAGCGTGGTAGGATCGTGGCTGGCCCAGAAAGCTTCGAGTAATTCATCGAAAGAGATTACTGTAGGATCATAAATTATCATGCAGGCTTCGGCATGACCGGTAACGCCGGCACTCACTTCACGGTAGCTGGGATTTTTAACTGTTCCACCGGTATAACCCGAAGTTACCGATTGTACGCCCTTTAGCTCCTGAAATATGGCTTCCACGCACCAGAAGCACCCTGATGCGAATGTTGCTGTATCTGTTTTTATTCCTGTTGGTATTACATCCATTTGTTTATCGTTTTTTATAGTGTTGCTTTTGCATCCTGTTACAAGCAGAAATGCTAAAATGATTAAAGAGATTCGTTGCATGGTATTGATTTTAGTTTGAGTAAAACAATTATTGGGTTTATAAGTTCGAAGGAGTTGTTTTGAGTTTCAGGGTTTCATGTTAAAGAGTTTCAAAGTTTCAAAGTTTCAGAGTCTCAAAGTTTCATGTTTCAGAGTTTCATGTTTCAGAGTTTCATGTTTCAGGGTTGTTCTAAACTCACCTTAAACCATACACCTTAAACCTTACAACCCATACTTCCATACTTCCGTCTCCATACTTTCAACCTTAAATTTCTTCCAGATAAAAAGCAGCCAACAAAAAAAAATCTACATAATTTACACGCGTATTTAAAAACTCACTATTTTTGCATCAGTTCTTTATACAATCACTTATCAAGAAAGGCTGAGGGAATGGACCTTTGAAGCCTTGACAACCTGCCCGGTTCTACCCGGACAAGGTGCCACATCCAACCGCTTTAGGCGGAAAGATAAGATTGGAATCAGTTTTGCGATATCGTACACGCTATATCTTCAAAGCTCTTCTGACTTATCGGAAGAGCTTTTTTTATGCTCTTTCCGGTAGCCCTTTCGGGTAAGTGATCCTTTAATTGTTAAATCAATAAAACATCACTTGTCATGAACAAATCAACCAGGATCATCAATTCCATCCCTATCGACGATTTAACCGGTTCTATCTCGGTGCCTATTTACCAGACTGCAACCTATGTGCAGGAAGCGCCCGGCGTTAACAAAGGTTACGACTACGCACGCACCAATAATCCCACACGTGCGGCATTGGAGAAAATTATCGCAGAACTCGAAGGCGGCTTGCATGGTTTTGCTTTTGCATCGGGGCTTGCAGCTATAGATGCCATCCTGAAAACTTTGAAAACGGGTGACGAAATTGTTGCCGTGGATGATATTTACGGAGGAGCTTACAGGCTTTTTACGCACATCTACGAGAAATTCGGGATTAAGATTCATTATGTGGATACAACGGATGCCTCAAATGTTTCGAAATATCTCAATAAAAATACAAAACTGGTCTGGCTCGAATCGCCCACAAATCCAACCCTTAAAATTTCGGATATCAAAACCATTGCAGAGCTTGCTCACAAAGCCGGTGCAATGGTTGTGATTGATAATACATTTGCCACACCAATTGCTCAGAACCCGCTTGAACTGGGCGCTGATTATGTGATGCATAGCGGAACTAAATACCTGGGTGGTCACTCGGATCTTTTGGCCGGACTGGTGGTTGTTAATAATGAAAAACTTGCCGAAGAACTTAAATATATTCAGAATACCTCGGGTGGCGTTCTGGGACCTCAGGATTGCTGGCTTGTGATACGTGGTATCGAAACCGTTGCACTTCGTGTGGAACGTCAGAGCGAAAATGCTGCCAAAGTCGCTGCCTTCCTGGAGTCGCATCCGGATGTGGATCATGTTAATTACCCCGGACTGAAATCGCATAAGAACCATGAAATTGCAAAAGTTCAGCAAAACGGATTATTTGGCGGTATGATTTCCTTCTCTCTGAAAGATGATACCGAAGAAGCCGCTCTGGCAATTGTAACTTCTACAAAATACTACAAGCTGGCCGAAAGTCTTGGCGGTATTAAAAGCCTGCTTTGCCATCCTTCGCAAATGACACATAAATCAGTGCCGCGCGAAAAACGCCTTTCATCAGGAATTAACGATTCACTGATAAGGCTTTCGTGCGGTATTGAACATGCTGATGACCTGATCAGCGACCTAAAAGAAGCATTCGTTAAGGCAAAAGCAACTAAGTAATCAGAAAAATCTAAGTTAGAATGAATTTGAGAATCGGAGTAAAGGCGATGGATGAAAGAAAATTGTAGGCTTGAAACAAATAAACTTATCTACTGTTACTACTTAACTTCTTACGCCTTATACCTTAATTCCAACTTCCGTCTTCTGACTTCCAACTTTTATAAAAAAAGTATTAATATCTAACACAAACAAAAATGACTAAAGACAAAAAGCTTATCATAGGATTATTTGGCTTCGGAGTAGTAGGAGAGGGGATTTACCGCGTTTTGAAACAGACGCCCACCTTGCAGGCTGAGATTAAGCGGATATGTATAAAGCATCCGGATAAAAAGCGCAATGCTCCTGCGGAATTGTTTACCACGGATGCGGATATTTTGTTAAATGATCCTGAAATAAATGTAGTTGTTGAGCTGATTGATGATGCCGAGGCTGCCTGGCACATTGTTTCAACATCGCTTAAAAGCGGCAAGTCGGTGGTTAGTGCCAACAAAAAAATGATAGCCGCGCATATTGCTGAACTGCTGCGGTTACAGGTCGATAATAAGACGTCATTCCTATACGAGGCGGCGGTTTGCGGCAGTATCCCTGTAATCCGTAACCTGGAGGAATATTATGATAACGACATGTTGAATTCGGTTACAGGCATTATTAACGGCAGTACCAATTACATTCTCAC
>JBBSDG010000495.1:0-3323 GCA_038249635.1 Bacteroidales bacterium
CACTCGGCATCAATCAGTTGGTTATTGATAGTCTGGTTAAGGGGACATACTATTTCCGTATCGCTGAGCAGGATGGAACAAAACCGAGATCATACTCAATTGCAAAGCGCGGTAATGTAAATCATGTACTGTTTTCGATAAGCAATCCTTTAATGGTTGTGTCGGAGCCTGCAAGTACCTCCTGGGATTTGTTATTCAGCAAATATACAACGCTGCTTTATACTGATGCTGGTGAACCGTATCCATATCTTGTATTGGGTGTTTTGTTGAATCCTTCTTTTGTTGAAGTTGCCGTTGATTCAATTTCTTCGTTCGAGAGTATAAATTTTGAAAAGGCTCAAAGCATGAGTTTTACAAAACAGGCCGACAAAATCGGATACTTATGGAAGAAATACGATTTTACTCTTGGCAGCTATACCGTAAATCCCGATATCAACTATATTATCCGCGATACAAGAGGATTTATTTATAAATTCCGTTTTGTCGGATTTTATAAATTCAGTAATAACAGGCTCGAAAAAGGGTTTCCTTCTTTCGAATACCAGAAATTGTAGATCTTTCGATAAATGTGATTTTTTATCATACGTTTATTTTACTAAATAAATAACTGTAAATCAGATATATATGATTTTTATCTGACAAATAAACTCTTTGGGTTGTATTCAGGCGTTAGCTCTCGCCTTTAATTAAAGCCAATAAATAAAAAAAATAAATAAGTTTGCTCTTCAAAACAGTAAAAATCTATCAATGAAACGTATAGCATCAGCCTTAATTTTAACCGGCTTACTCTTTTCAGCAAAACTATCACTGGCCCAGTACAATCCCGAAATATCAGCCACTGATTTACAGAAACAGATTGGTTTCCTGGCTTCCGACTCACTCAAAGGCCGCAAACCTGGCACTCCTGAGGATGCCGTTGCTGCAGCTTATATCCGCGATTGTTTCAGCCGGGCAGGTCTTAAATTGTTATTCGAAAACGGATATCAGAAATTTGAAATTGTTACGGATGTAATAGCCGGGAAAAATAATGCCATTTCGTTCGATGGAATTATGGCTCAGCCAAATGTTGACTTTACACCACTTTCATTTTCAGCTGCAGGAACCAGTTCGGCAAAGGCGGTTTTTGCCGGTTATGGCTTTGACCTTGACCTCGATTCGCTCAAATGGAATGATTACAAAGGCCTTGATGTAAAAGGCAAATGGGTGATTATACTGCGTGGCGATCCTGAACCGGAAAAGGCAAACAGTGCTTTTCTGGCTTACGAACAGGAACGCGGCAAGGTTCTTACCGCCAAAGACAAGGGTGCTATTGGTGTTATGCTGGTTTCTCCCTCCGACATCGAAAAATCGGATGTGATCATGCATATGCAATATGATAAATCACCCTCCGATGCCGGTATTCCTGTTTTCAGTATCACCCGGGCGTTTGCCGATAAGCTGCTTGCTTCGATGAACTATAGCATTGCTTCGCTGGAAACAGAAATAAAGGGAAATCATAAACCGGTTTCTATCTATCTGGAGCCGGTAGTGACTGCTACCGCCGATGTGGTTAAAAAAAAGGTGACTGCTCAGAACGTAGTTGGTATGATTGAAGGAACGGATACTGTTCTCAAAAACGAATATGTGGTTATTGGCGGCCATTTCGATCACCTTGGGATGGGTGGCGAAGGCAGCGGTTCGCGTACCCCTGAGAAACCTGCAATACACAATGGTGCTGATGATAACGCTTCGGGAACAGCAGGTGTGATTGAACTGGCTCAAAAGATGGCAGCAAATCGCTCAAATCTGAAACGTAGTGTGGTATTTGTTGCGTTTACAGGCGAAGAAATGGGATTGCTTGGCTCAAAGGAATTTGTAAGCAAGCCTCCTGTGGACCTGAAAAAGGTAAATGCCATGATCAATATGGATATGATCGGAAGACTAAATCCTGAAACCAAAACTGTAGTTATTGGAGGCACCGGTACCTCGGCCGAGTCGGATTCAATACTCAAAACTCTCGAAACCGGCAGGCCTTTTAAGGTTACACATTCACCCGACGGGTATGGTGCATCGGATCATGCGTCTTTTTACAGCGAAAATATACCTGTATTCTTTTTCTTTACAGGAGCTCACGACGATTACCATACACCTGCGGATGATGCTGATAGGATTGATTATGCAGGTGAAGTTTCGGTTCTGAATATGGCTTATGATCTGGCAAATGTGGTTTCCAACGGAAAGCGTTTGTCGTTCCGCGAAGCCGGTGCTAAACAGGCTCCGCGCTATGGCCGTAATATGAAAGTAACACTGGGTATTGTTCCCGATATGGTTTCGACTGATAACAACGGACTTAGGGTTGATGGCGTGCGTAAAGGCGGACCTGCCGACCGTTCGGGAATCATGAAAGGCGATCGTGTTGTATCCATCGAAAACCAGCCTGTTACCAATATTTACGATTATATGGCCAGGCTTGGCAAGCTGAAATCAGGACAGGTTGCAAGTGTCGAAATTATCAGGGAAGGGGTTAAGCAGATACTTATTGTTCAATTCTAAGTTGAATAGGGAAATTAGATTATATACTGCAAACGGGATAAATTTCCGCATCCACTAAGTCTCAAATTCCAAGGTCCAAATTCCAAGATGGCATGTAAAGTTAATCTTGGGACTTGAGATTTGGCTCTTGCCTGCCTGACTGAGTCAGCAGGCAGGGGACTTGAGCCTTTTATAATGCGTAATTTTTTCCACTCCAAGTATAGCCACCTCTTTTGGCGGTAAAAATGTTTTTATGTACCTTCGCAGCCTATGATGCAATATTTTACTGAAGAGGTTCTGATAAAATTTATGAAATTTGGAGCCGTCGGCGCCACAGGGGTGATTGTCGACTTCGGTTTTACCTGGCTGAGTAAGGAAAAACTAAGGGTTCAGAAATACCTGGCCAATGCCATAGGCTTTACATTTGCCGCCAGCAGCAACTATTTCCTGAACCGCTGGTGGACTTTTCACAGTAACAATCCCGAACTTGCAATAGAGTATTCACGTTTCCTGTTTTTCTCCATGATAGGGCTGGGCATGAATACCATGGTAATCTGGTTTCTGGTAAGTAAACGAAACCACAATTTTTATATTTCAAAACTTTTTGCTATTGGAATAGTAACCGTGTGGAATTTCTTTGTAAACCTAATGTTTACGTTTGTGTAGCAGTCCCAAAACCACTGCGTCTTCGAACTTTTCACTTTTCACTTTTCATTATTCACTTGAAGTTACTGGCTTTTCGACATGGTTTCAGTCACCGCAAGTATAAAATTTGCCAGTCCTTCCGACTCTTTTTCAAGATCATCCAAATC
>JBBSDG010000496.1:0-3308 GCA_038249635.1 Bacteroidales bacterium
CGTCATTTTAATGATCTTTATAATATGTACCATGATTGGTTGTTGGTGCTGGCAGCCTATAATTCAGGTCCGGGTAATGTTAATAAAGCAATCAGGCGTTCGGGTGGTAAAATGACTTTCTGGGAAATTATGCCTTATCTGCCACGCGAAACCCGCGATTATGTACCAGCTTTTATTGCTGTAAATTATGTAATGGCATACTCGAACGAGCATAATATTTACCCTATAATGCCTAAAATTCTGTATCACGAAACCGATACGGTGTCTGTTAATCAGCCACTTACTTTAGGAATTCTGGCTGATAAGCTCAAACTTAATATTTCCGAACTCGAATTTCTGAATCCTACTTTCCGTACCGGTTTTATTCCTGCCACACCTGAAAATCCTTTCTTTATCCGTCTGCCGCAGAAATCAATTGCTGATTTTATCAATAATGAACCCTCCATTTACGCCTATTACCAGCTAAAGGGTTATGATGCCAGCCAGTTCAAGCTACAGGATAATTCGGATTATGATTATGTTGTGAAACGGGTTACGCATAAGGTTCGCAAAGGGGAAACTATTGCTGCAATTGCCCGTAAGTACGATTGCTCTACCTCTGAAATTAAAAAATGGAACAAGCTGAAAAAGGCTTCTGTTTATAAAGGACAGTCACTCAAAATATTTGTTCAGATTAAAGAACCTGCCTTAAAAGTCAAGACCCCCAAGACAGTTCCTGTAAACCAGGATGTAGCCGAAACAACCGATTCTCAAACCAATGATCAGGCAGATGTTACTGTTGAAAAGAAAACGGTACCTACAACAGTTAAACCACAGATTTACGTTGTTAAGAAAGGCGAAAGCCTTGGTAAAGTTGCCACTAAATACCATGTTACCACCAAAGAGCTTATGGCATGGAATAATATGAAGAAGCCGAATGTACTTGTAGGTCAGAAACTTAGGGTTAATGCTCCCGGAAAAATTACTTCCGACGAAAGTATAGCCGCCAATAAGGACGCCGAAAGTGGTAAACAAGCTATTCAACAAAAGCAGAAACTTTTGAATGCAAAATACCATGTGGTGAAAAAAGGAGAATTTCTGAATAAAATAGCAACTTCATATGGTGTTTCAACCGATGATCTTGTGGCCTGGAATTCGCTGGAGACTAATAATGTGCTTGTAGGTCAGAAGCTTAGGGTAAACCAACCCGACACAGGCACAAATAAAACGGTTGCCCGGGAAACTACTGCCAAGAGTAAGACCAGCCAGGCGGACAGGGATTTGAAACTTGTATATTACACTGTTAAATCGGGCGACACGCTTTGGAGCATAGCCCAGCATTATGATGGAATAACGATCGATCAGTTGAAGGAATGGAATAAAATATCGGGGAAAGCCGGTCTTAAGGTTGGTCAGAAAATTAAGGTGATATTGCCGGCGAGTTAAGTAAGTTATCATTTCTGAAATAATTATAATCTCAAATATCAGTAGTACATTGTTAGTGCGGTGTTTTTTGACAGGTTAGGAGGACCAATAGTATATAAAAAAAATTAAAAAAACAGGGTTTCTGTCGTGCCTGTTTTTTTTTGTTTTACTTTTGACCACATGGTTAAATTATTCGGTTAAACCAAAAGATTAAATCACAAAGAGAATGACAACAGCCGGTGATAATACCGAAAACCAGATTCTTGAAGCAGCTCGCGAAGTCTTTATTATCAAAGGTTTCGAAGGAGCGCGTATGCAGGAAATAGCTGATAAGGCCGGGATTAACAAAGCTTTGCTGCATTATTATTTCCGGAGCAAAGAAAACCTGTTTGATGCCGTTTTCAGAGAGGTGGCTTCTCATCTTTTTCCTGCTGTAAGGCAATTACTTGATTCAGAGCTGACTATTAAAGAGAAGATCACATTTTTCGTAAAAATTTACCTTAAAGCGCTTCAGGAAAATCCCTATATTCCGGCCTTCGTTATTAATACATTGAATACCAATCCTGAACGTTTTTTGAAATACATCAGGCAATCGGGAATTAATCCCATGCTTCTTCAGAAACAGATTGATGATGAGGTATCCCGTGGGCTGATTCGGATAATAAAAGCTGAGCATTTGCTCGTAAACACCATAGCTATGTGTCTTTTTCCTTTTTTTGCCAGGCCAATCGTGCAGAATATCTTTAACATGACAAATGAAGAATACGAAAGTTACCTGGAATCAAGGCAAACCGAAATTATCGATTTTGTGCTTAAATCAATATCCGTATGATGTACAGAACAATTTTATTAGTTTTAATGCTTTTGTTTATAGTCAATGCCAAGGCGCAGCAACAGGTGCTTACACTCGATGAATGCCTGGCTGCAGCCATGAAAAACCACCCGCTTTCGGCACAAAATGAAATCTATGCCCAATCCAGCGATCTTCAGCAGAAAAATATAGAAAACGGAAAGCTTCCTCAGCTTAATATGAGCGGACAGGCAACGTATCAGAATGATGTAGTGGGACTTCCGTTTAGCATACCGGGTGTTAACATGCCTGCAATACCAAAAGCACAATACAAAGTATCATTGGATGCCAACCAGCTTATTTATGACGGAGGTTCTATTGATGCGCAGGGAACTATTGAAGATTACAGCCGTCAGATAAACCAGTTGAATAATACGGCCGAACTTTATAAAATGCGTGAGCGAATCAACCAACTGTATTTCAGTATTTTGCTTGCTGATTTGAATAGCGGTGTGATCGATAATACCGTAAGTGATCTGAATACCAGACTCTTGAAAGTTAAAGCATCAATAAAAGAGGGCGTAATGCTGCCCTCGGCTGCCGATGTGTTGCAAGCTGAAATACTGAAAGCCGGTCAGCGGTTGCTTGAAATAAAAACACAGAAACATGCGATGGTAAAAACCATGGCAGTGTTAACGGGCATTACTATCAGCGATAATGTAACTTTTGTTGAGCCGGTAACTAATGTTGATCTCACCGTTTATACAAACCTGAGGCCTGAATTCGGCGTTTTCGGGCTGATGCAGCAAAAACTGGAAGCCACTAAAAAACTTTCGGTTGCAAAAGATCTGCCAAGGCTTTATGGATTCGGAACTGCCGGTTATGGTAACCCGGGCTATAATTTTTTTAAAGAAGGGTCTGCCTTTTTCGCAACCGTCGGCGCTAAAGTAATCTGGAATTTCTGGAACTGGCATCAAACCGAGCGGGAGAAACAGATACTTGACCTTAACAGCAACATTATCGAGAACCAGAAAAACGCTTATGATATGGCCAACAAGGCCCAGGTGCAGCAATACCTGGCCGATGTTGTTAAAGCGGACGAACTGATAAAAAG
>JBBSDG010000497.1:0-3298 GCA_038249635.1 Bacteroidales bacterium
ATAGCAGTATTATTATCACCCGACTCATGCGACAACATGGTGTTTTTACCTACCGCAGTATTCCCATTGCCTACTGTATTGACCGAAAGGGAACTTACGCCTATTGCAACGTTGTCGAATCCGGTGGCATTGACTAACAGAGCCTGGTATCCTATCGCAGTATTATCCCATGCTTCATTTACCCGAAGAGACTCAAAGCCTACAGAAGTATTTTTATCGCCTGTTTTGTTAAAGTTCAGTGCAAAATACCCAACTGCCACATTCCATTTCCCGGTTGTGTTCGAATAGAGGGCATGATGTCCAAATGCGGCATTTTGTGTTCCGGTGGTATTAAAATAGAGTGATTTATACCCTGAGGCAGTATTATAACTTCCTGTAGTATTCGAATACAGAGCATCATATCCGAATGCTGCATTCTGATTGCCGGTTGAATTGATATACATTGCCGAAAAACCATTAGCCGTATTGTAATTCCCGGTTGTATTATTACTAAGAGCACTGAAACCTGATGCCGTATTTTCGCCTCCGGTTGTATTTGAGAGTAGTGCATAATATCCGGTTGCTGTATTCGAACTTCCTGTTGTATTACTGTACAAAGCATTATTCCCCATGGCTGTATTGTAGCTCCCGGTAGTGTTCAAAAAAAGGGCGACAGCTCCACATGCTGTGTTATCGTTTCCCGAAATATTCCGACCGAGAGCAGAATTTCCGACTCCGGTATTTCTGGTTCCTATATTATTGTATCGAAGAGCCGATTCGCCTAATGCAGTATTAAAAGAGCCAGAAATATTGGCATTCTGAGCATTAAATCCTATTGCTGTGTTGTAGTTTCCTTCCGTATTTAAATTGAGTGAATTCCCTCCAACTGCTGTATTTTGTATGCCCGTGGTATTACTGGCGAGTGCAGTTGCATTCACTGCAGTATTATAAAGTGCATAGTTTATTAAAACCGGTTTATTAACAAGTTCATTATAGTTGCCTGAAAATGCTGCGGGTTTATTGGTCAAATCGACGTAGCTTCCGGTTGTGGCAACTGTGGCAAATGTTGGTTTACCACTCAGGCTTGCCCAGGTTCCGTTAAATGCATCGGTAATTCCAAAACCGGCAAGAGTAGTTGGTTTACCAGTTAAAGAAGCAAAAGTACCGGTAGTTGCAACTGTGGCAAAAGTTGGCTTGCCGGATAGGCTGGCCCAGGTTCCGTTGAATGCATCGGTAATTCCATAACCGGCCAGAGTAGTTGGTTTTCCGGTTAAACTTGTCCATGTACCATTAAACAGAACCGGTTTGTTTGTTAAGTCAGTGTAATTACCGCTAAATCCATTTCCGGCAGTTTTTGCAAATAGCGCGTAAGGCACGCTAAGTAGTTGCGATGTTCCTGTTATGGTATAATTTACACCTCCGTTAATATCAGTTTCTGTTTTGATAAAATAGGGTCCGTTGCCCCAATCTATGGTTGAAAAATTACCTGAAATCAATGTACCTGTTCCAATTTCGAGAGTTACCAAACCGTTGGAATTGGTTGTTGGAAATTGCCGCTCAACATAAACCGGAGTTCCGTTGGCAGAGGTTTGCAAAATGCTAACCTGCATGGCAATATTTGTATTTACAACCAAACCATTGCCTGCATTGCGGACAACGCCCTGGTAACTCATTTTCGAAGGAGCCTGTGCTGATAATTTCAATGACGAAAATAATCCCAATAATAAGATCAATGATACGAATGAGAGGAAAGTCTTTTTCATGATATTTAGTTTTTAATGATTTTAAATGATTTTATTTCTTTTTTGTTTTCAATAACTACGATATAATAGGTAGCAATACCAAGAGATCCCATTGGAATACGGGTTTCATCGGCTGTAATTTTTTTGCTTTCCAACAGGCTTCCGCGGGCATCGAATAGCCTGTACCACAGGTTTTTGGTGTTATAATTTTCAACCTTCAGAGTCACAAAATCAGTGGCAGGATTTGGGAAACAGCTGAGGTTGATACTGGATGCTTCCACGATTCCTGTGAGAACCGAAATTTCATACGGCTGTTGCACACCTTGGGCCACCGAGCCGTTTAGTCCGGTTATCATTGAATATGTAACCTGGCCTACAGTATAACTGGCAGTTCCTCCGCTACCCGTGGCGCTTCCACCCGAGGCCGGAACTGTAACTTGCGCCTGTAATCCTGTAAACTGAAAAGTCAACAGGATTAAAACTATAAGCCGGCTTTTTTTGCGTTTCATTTTTGTCTCCATGTTTTTTGGGTTAATAAGTTTAAAATACGTTTCAGCCAGGGCAGAACTCAAGGGATAAATTGCTGAGATGAAATTTATTTTACCTGTCCTGATCTGTAGCAAATCTAGATCATTGATACAGGGTTGACATCCCTTTTTTAAGGGGTTTTTATCTCAGAGTAGAGCTTATATCCAGATGATAAAATTTAGTACCCGCTTTGTTTTAATAATCATAGCTCTAATATTTATCATGTGACTTTCCTTCCATACTATCTGTAAGTATTTTGCCTGAGAACGCTATATGTTTTTGCATAGAAAAAACGGCAACCCTATGAAGGACTGCCGTTATAAAGAAGAGAATAATTTTAAGAGTATATAGAAAATGAGTTTATCAATTCCAGACTTATACTATACTGTTCTGAACCCCGGTTACAGCTTTATAAACTCAACCCTTCGGTTCATCGCTTTGTTAGCCGGAGTATCATTTGGAGCAACGGGTTTGGTTTCGCCAAGGCCATCCGACTCGAGGCGACTAACATCAATACCAAAATTTTTGACTAACTCCGCTTTAACCGAAGCACCACGGCGTTTAGAAAGATCGAGGTTGGCAGCATCGGCACCATCAGCATCGGTGTGTCCTACAATTTTAACCCGAACAGTCGGATTTTCTTTCAGCACATCAGCAATTCCTTTAAGCGTGCCATACGATTCGGGCTTCACCACATCTTTGTTTACATCAAAATAAATACCGTAGCTTACCAGTTTACCTTCGGTAATAAGTTTGTTGCGCATATCAGGCAGACCACCGGCAATCCGGAAATTGGTAACCATAGGTGCGCCGGCATCCCACAATTCGAAACGCATCATATTACATTTGAATCCAGGTTCAAAAACTTTAGGTAAATCGAAAATTTTAACCTGATCCTGGTAAACTCTTAACCTGGTTTTTTGCACCCATAATGAAAGACGATACTTCTTTCCGGCTTCCATAACAGCATCCTCTTTTTCTCCACTAATAGTAAAATCCTCCTTGCTGTAAGCACTGTATGTAGCCCTGGAACCAAAGGTCATTTTAAT
>JBBSDG010000498.1:0-3295 GCA_038249635.1 Bacteroidales bacterium
CTGATTGTCGCTTTCGGCGCGGATAAGCTTCAGCACAAAGGCATAAACAATACCTTATCCATTTGCGGCAAGCCCGAAATGGCTATGGAAATCCGGAATAAACTGGATGTATTGGTCAGCAAAGGGAGCGGTAAAATTGCTGTTGGTTTTGGTGGAAACCCAAAGGACAAATCTGCTGTTCGCGGTGGACCTGCATTTGAATTGATGTTTAACTTGCATAACTATTTGAAAAAGAAGAAGCTCAGAAAGAATTTTGAACTTACCTTTTTTGCTCCCATGGATGAGCCCGGAGCCCGCATGGGGAAAGGCGCCTTGGCAATGATGGATAAAATGTTCACTAAATATGACATCCGGAAACGCTTTGGTAAAAAAATCAAGGAGTTTGTAAGTGATGGTATCATCTTCGAGGACGACTCAAAACTGGATTCCGATTTCACCATGTTCATCGCTGCCGGAACAGGACCTGCGGCGCTACAGAATTCCGATCTGCCTTTATCCGAAGCCGGTTTTGTAAAAATTGACGATTTCGGACAAGTAAACGGATACCCTAATGTGTATGCAATCGGCGACATTGCCGCTCTCGAAGGTCCCGAATGGATTGCCAAACAAGGACATATTGCCGAACTAATGGGTCGGAACGCAGCTTTTAATATTGTTCAGATTGAAAAAGGGAAGAGCAAACGCAAAGGGTACCAGGAACACTTGAATATTCTTTGTGTAATGGATACCGGTGACGGCGCTGCATTTGTTTTCCGTAACGGAACCAAAGCGTTTATGATTCCTATGCCGGTTGTTGGGCACTGGCTGAAAAAAGGCTGGGGTTTGTATGCCCGCTTAACTAAAGTCGGGAAATTTATACGTTTAACAGGAATCTAATAATGATAAGTAAATTATGCGAATCAAGGGATGGAAAGAAATAGCCACGAAGTGGTTAAACACCAATAACCATGGGTGCAACCCACGGTTATTGATCGACCTGGCGGAATCAGCCACGAAGTGGTTGAACAGAATTATACATAATTCAACCCCTTCGGGGCTGATGCTAACCTGCTTGTGTCAACCGTGGGTTATACCCACGGTTATTTAAGTGAAGCCCTTTCAGGGCTTTGTTGAAATATCGAAAAAATTTTAACCCTTGATTCGCATAAATTAGTAATCTGAATTGTTATATAAATGAATTGATGATGATTTAGTCCAATAAATGCTATTTGCATTATTCTTGTATAAATAAAAAAGTAAAACAAAAACCATGAATGAATTCGACCAGAAGGCTCCGGCCTGGGATATGAACCCAATACACTTGGAAAGATCAAAGGTGATAGCTAATCTTCTGATAACAGCCACACCACAGGGAAAACAGATGAAAGCATTGGATTTTGGGGCCGGTTCCGGTCTGTTAAGTCTTTTGTTGAAAGATCATCTGAAAGAGATCACCCTGATGGACAGTTCGGAGGGTATGATAAATATCAGTAAAGAAAAGATTGCCGAAGGGAAATTTGACAACCTTAAAACAGTTCATCTTAATCTGGAGAAAGATGCTTTTACAGGAATTTATGATCTGATTTTCAGCCAGATGGTCTTTCACCATGTGGAAGATATTGATGGAATACTGGAAAAATTTCATTCTTTCCTAAATCCGGGTGGCTTCCTTGCCATTGCCGATTTATACCCTGAAGACGGAAGTTTTCATGGAGAAGGATTTACCGGTCACCTGGGATTTGATCCGGAAAAATTGTCAGCAAAACTATCAGCACATGGATTCACGAATGTATCCTACCAGGAATGCTTTATGATGAAAAAAGTACTGGAAAACGGTGAAACCAAAGAATATCCGATATTTTTGATGATGGCTTATAAATGATCCGGCAGCCGGAAATTGCTAAAACCATCTGCATCCAAAACTGATTTTGAACCATTGTTGATTTGTAATTAGTATAGGTGCGTTCAAAATGTTTCGTTTTTAGAGGTATGAATAGGCATATAGCAATTACTCAATTACACCCATTTTAAAAACATCATACCCGTTTTCCTTCGCCATCTGCATGGCAGGCTGGTTCTGCATAATGGCGCCACCCCAAAAATTAAAATCAAAAATATGAGGTGTTTTAAACCAGCTATCAATATTCATTACAAATTCCATTTCCCGGATTTTCCCATTTTCAATGGTAAAAGCAGAGCCTGGTAACGAAACGGTGAAATAATTCTGCACAAAAGCGGAAATGGAATCTACATTAATCACATTGCTTTTATACAGTTGGCCAATGCCCATATGAAAAGCATAGCTTTTAATAATGTTCGCTTTATCTTTCCAGCTACCATTAATCATCATGTAATGATAGCCACCTCCTAACACGTCGGGCCACATCATATTAACTTCGGGAGGGTTTACAAACCGGAAAGATTGGTTCTTTTCTTTTGCAATCCCAAAAACAAAGGCAACTGAATCGTAGGCACCGGAGGGAATATCATCATACACATCCCATTTAAGGGTTGAAGGAATATCAATATCCACGTAATGAATATCGGTCCAATCGCTGATCAGTTTAGTAGTGCCATCGGATTTATACAGTTTTACGTCTGAGATAAAATACATCAACTGGTTAATTTCATAAGGATTTCCGGCAGCGTTTATATATTTCATAACATCCTTTTGCAAGGGCAATCCATCAACCAGGTGAGTAAAAGTAAATGAAATATGCCCTGATGATACTTTTTCATCGGGCTTATCAGTATTACACGATACTTCTGCGAGCAACAAAGTGCCTATCAGCATTGAAAGTAACAGGGCATATTTCATTTTCATCAGATTGAAAGATTAAGGTTAACAAAAAACACTCTGCCAGGTTCGTACAACTTTTCGGTACTGCCTACTATTTTTCGGTTCAGGTGTTCGTAATAGGAAACATTAAAAACGTTGTTTACACCTGAATTGATATTAATGTGTTTGTTTATTTTGTATTCAACCGCAAAATTCAGGATGGAGAAACCTGGTGTTACGGGTTCATAAAATGCCTGCGATACATGATTTTGAGATGCCACCAACCGGTACGAAAGCTTTGGTATAAGTCTGCCTTTCAACATCTTATAATTCACGCTGACTGTTGCCTCGAAAGGCGGGATTTCGGGAAGCGCATCATTTTTAATAACAGTGTCACCGGTAACATGTCCGGAGGTGATAATATATTTTGTAACCTCAGGAATCCGGCCATAGGTAAGGGCAGCCACCAGGCTAACACCCAGTTTATGTGTCTGTGGCGAAGTATAACCAAACTCGAAACCGGTGAAAATGGCTCTA
>JBBSDG010000499.1:0-3293 GCA_038249635.1 Bacteroidales bacterium
AGCATTGCTGAAAGGCAAACGACCAACTGCAATGTCGGGCAACAGGTCATCTTCGCCGGGTTCGCCCCATAATGCATCGCCATTGGTGTTCCAGTTTCCATCCAGCGCAGAGTAATATAAATCGGAAGGGATATTCTGATCGGTATATCCCGAACCAGAAATAACATGGCAATAAAAACCACGGTGTGGGATAAGCTCGTCGTCGCCGGCAAGCGTAACATATTGCGTTGCATGACTTTGATACATCATGATTATGAAATTCCTGATTTTTTCCTGAACATCCATTCCCGGCATAATGGAGGTAATACTGTCGAGGGTAGCAACCAACGACGACATGCCTTCTTTCAGATAATTCGCCTGCAGGATTTTGAAAGAGTCTTTAAATTCGCTTGTACATACAATTAAAAGGTCGTAGGCTACGGTTGGCACCATTCGTTTTGATGCGTACGACTTATTCATCGAATAATTATCAGCAAGCTTTTGGGCAATATCGCTTTGAGGTACAAGGTTATCCAACGCTTCGGTAGCTTTATGATCAGGAGCAGTGTGAACAATAACGCGGGCGGTGGCATAGTAGCTAAGCCGACCGGTAACCGGGTTGTACCGGACCGGCGTAAAAGTAGAAAGCGCAAACGAACGTCCGTTAAGAAAAGCCGTTATAAGTTTTCCTTTTGGATCAGCAGGCAAAAAAGTGTTGGAACTGTAAACGGCTTTATCTTTCTTAAAAACGCCTGAAACGCCTTCCGAAAGTGGTCGAAAATCCTGTTGAGGGTAAATTGTAAATTTCCCCGGCAGAACAATTTCATCTGAAAAAATGATTTCCATATCAAAGGCCGATTCGCCGGGTGGCAGCAAAAGCTTAATCTGCCGATACGGAAATACCGGTTGTGCAGACAAACCACTCAACATGGTACTGCTAAGTTCAATCATTTGGTAACCGGCGGTTTCGCGCACCGATGGGTTATCAAAATGATAGAACTGATCCACCTTGCCGGCCATAACAGTAGCTGAGAGTGGCAACAAAAGGCTAATAGTGAGAATGAAGTTTCGAAGGAATTGAGGATAATTCATTAAAGCAGTTTTAGATTGTCAAAATTAAGAATAAATACAGAAACTCAACATCCATAACGAATTGCATGATATGTAGGAAAAAACAGTATTTTTACACAGCTTCTTTTTGAT
This sequence comes from Bacteroidales bacterium, assembly GCA_038249635.1. GTDB lineage: Bacteria > Bacteroidota > Bacteroidia > Bacteroidales > UBA4417 > UBA4417. Next base: position 1,183 of record JBBSDG010000499.1, read on the forward strand.
ACTGTTTTCCCAATCGTATTTAGTTTAAAACTTTGTTTAACAATGTTTTAAATTGATGACATAGAAAATTTATCAGAATAAACTGTAGTTTTACTTTCATCCCAAATACATAAGTACAGGCCAAGCCTGTCGCACATATTGAGTTTATCCTTACTCAGATACCGTGAAAATCTTGCTTTCAATTTTGAAGGCATGAATTTTACGTACATTGAATGAACGAAGCGTGTCGCTTACTTTCAGAAAGTTTTCCGATATAATCCTCAAATCACTTATTCGATAGGCATTATTGCCAACCATGATTTTGACACTTATTCGGCGAAACTGGCGGCAGAATAACAGGGAGACTTGTCAGGGAAGTGTCAGCAGTTAATACAGCCAGCCATGTGTTATTTGTTGCGCTCTTAACTTATGAGGTAAGTCGATGATTTGCTTCAACTATTTTTCTACTTTTGATTACTGTTAGAAAATTCCTTAAAGTAACATTCAAACAGTTATTAATTAAATTGATACGATGGAAAAGCCAATACTGAATGAATTGATTATCAAGTGTACAACGAATGCGCTAGATGAAGGCGAGTTGAATAAAAATATGACAATTACATCCGGCTCAAAGCTTTACGGTAAAAACGGAGTTCTTGACAGCCTTGGATTAGTGAGGGTTATTGCCGAACTGGAGGAAGAAATTTATACTAAAACCTTGAAAAACATAACTCTGGCTGATGAAAAATCGATGAGTCAGAAGTCATCTCCCTTCCTCAGCGTTGCTTCATTATCCGATTATATTGAAATGCTTTTGCAGGAAGAAAATCTTTAGATATGGAACCGAAAGTTTTTATAATCACAGGAACAAGCAAAGGCATTGGGCGGGAATTAAGCGAATATTACCTTAACCTGGGACATCTGGTAATTGGATGTAGCCGCGGCATTTCCAATTTGCAGCACGCTGGTTATTCGCATTTTACCCTTGATGTTTCCGATGAAAAAGCGGTTAAAAATATGGTGCGTGAAACTATTAATAAACACGGTTGCATCAATGTATTAATTAATAATGCCGGGGTTGCAAGTATGAATCCAATCATACTGACACCGTATAAAACTGCTGTGAATATTTTCAATACCAATTTTTTCGGTTCATTCTTGTTTATGCGTGAAGTTGGCAAAGCAATGATAAGGCAAAAAAAAGGAAGAATTGTTAACTTTTCAACGGTTGCAGCACCATTGCGGCTTGAAGGCGAAGCAATTTATGCTGCTAGCAAAGCTTCCATTGTGAGTTTAACCGAAATTGCAGCAAGAGAACTTGCCCCCTATTTTATTACGGTTAATGCGATTGGCCCGACACCAACTCCCACAGACCTCATAAAATCCGTGCCGAGAGACAAAATGGATGCTCTTTTAAACCAACAAGCTATTAAAAGATTAGGAACAATTCAGGATATATCCAATGTGATCAACTTTTTTATTGATGATAAAAGTGATTTTATTACAGGACAGACCATTTATTTAGGAGGAGTAAACCAATAACCCATGAAATGGATCCTTGATAAATTTAAACAGTTTGCAGATCGTCCTGCCATTATTGAGAAAGGGCAATCGTACAGCTATTCAGACCTTACCAGGGGCATCCAGTCAAATATTATTATTTTCAAGGATCAACTTATCGACGGACAGATAGTAGCTTTGATTGGGAAATATTCTTTTGAAGCAATCTCTGCTTTTTTTGCGCTCTACGAAACCAATCAAATTATTTCACTAATTATTGACGAAGAGATTACAGAACGCGATTATAAGCTAAAAACGCTTCAACCTGATATTGTCATTGAGTTACAGGACGGCCAGCTTTTGATTTCCAAACGTGAACGAAGTCAAAATAACAAACTTATTGAATCGCTCAAACATTCAGGCAATGCAGGCCTGGTCTTATTTACAAGCGGAACAACCAGTGAGCCTAAAGCAATTCTTCATAACCTGGATTCAATTATCAATACGTACAAGCGTGATTATACAAAGGATTTGAATATTATTCCACTATTGGGATTTGATCATATAGGCGGGATGGATATGATGCTAAGCCAGTTTGCAATAGGTGCTACGCTCACAATTCCTGAAAACCG
>JBBSDG010000500.1:0-3283 GCA_038249635.1 Bacteroidales bacterium
AAGAGGTTGATTATTTATTAATTAACCTCTTCTTTTTCATAGTAGGGCAATTTAACTTGAAGCTGCTTACACTACTATTTTCAACCCGGATTTATCCGGAGCTAAAAACTGATTTATTGGTGGAGTATGCAGCATAAAACTTACCCAAACGCAAATGCAACATTGTTGCTGCGATCACGACTTTTGATTAACAACATAAATTGTATTCAGGTCTAAAAAAACTAAAATCAGAAAAATGAAAAACACATTAAATTTCAAAGTATTTGCCAGGCTTATAGCTGTGGTAGGATGCCTTGTTATTACACCATCGATTGCATTTTCGCAAACCAGTATAGCTTCCTGGGATTTTACAGGTAAAGGCGGTCAGGCATCTGTTGCTGTCAAAACAGCAGAAGCTGATCTTATTGCTTCCAACGCTGACCTGGCATCCGGATTGTCGGCAATTGATTTTGCAGGCACAGGCAATGGCCTCACAGCCACGGACCAAACGGCAACAACCTTAACTGATGCCATTACCGGAAATGAGTATATCTCATTTACCATTACTCCCGCTGCCGAAAGATCATTTTCGGTTACAGCCATTAAAATTCGCCCGGTAAGCCAGGATATTTCCCGTAATTTCAGTTTGTTATCGAGCATAAATGGGTTTGCCTCTGCTAACGAAATTGGAAAGATCAGCAGTGATAAGACATTTGGAGCTGATTTACTAACTTTCAATGTCACTGGCCATGAAAATTTAACCTCCGCTGTTACTTTCCGGATTTATATTTATGGTGCCGGAACAAATCAATGGTTGAGTGCCGGTATTGGAAACCGTACAACTGGTATATCAGAAGATGATATTATAGTTGAAGGAACTGTTTCGGGACCACCCGATGCAGAAGTACCAACATCTCCGACTTCCCTCATTACCTCCATGGTTTCTTCCGGAGGATTCACATTGTCCTGGGCTGCCTCTTCCGACAATGTTGGCGTTGCTTCATATGAAGTCTTCAGGGGAACAACCTCCTGTGGAAAAACCTCAACCACTTCACTTGCCATTTCAGGGTTATTATCCTCTACACCTTATTCAATGACCGTAATTGCAAAAGATGCAGCGGGAAATATTTCCCCTGCCAGCGATCCGCTTGAAGTTACAACCCTTGAATACATTCCGGGCGCTAACGGTTTTCTCGAAGATTTTAACGATAACCTGCTCACCAATTGGTATTCAGGAAGCTATGGCTTGACAGAAGCAAACCAGGTGCTTAAAATTAGCCCGGTAAAAGCGAGCGTTTGGGAAGGTTTTGGATTCAGCTTTCCACAGATAGACATTACCAGTACTCCTTTTGTAACATTGAAAATAAAGTCGAACATCGACTTTAATATTTCTGTAGCCGTTGGAACCAAAGACGGAAAAATTGACAACTACCCGCTGAAATTTAATACAACATTAGTTGGTGGTGCCCAGGAAGTAGTGGCATCAGGCGAATGGGAGGAATATTCCTTCGATTATACCGGGATACCGGTAGCTGCCTTGCAAACGGTTAGCAACTTGCACTTTGTTCTAAATCCTCTAACGCAGGAGTTTGGCGCATCGCCCAATAAAGAAATTTATTTTGACGATATCAGGGTAGGCGAAATTGCCGTTCGTACGCCTGCAATTGCAACCATACAGGATCAGCTATTTACTGTACAAACTACCGGAACTGCCAGCCGAACGGTGAAATTTCGTAACGTAACCGATGGAAGTACCGGTAACAATGCCATCACCATTACAGCAACAAGTTCAAATCCGGCTTGTATCCCTGATCCACAGGTTATTTACACTTCGCCCGCGCAGAGAGGTTCCCTGGTGTTAGCACCGGTTATTACTGCCGCAGGCGAATCGGTAATTTCAGTGGTTGTTTCGGCACCCAATACTACCGATAAAGTTATGACTTTTAATGTAAAAGTGATGCCTAATGCAGCACCAACCATGAAGTCAATAACCGATGTGGTGACTAAAAAGGGCGGAAAAGTTACGCTGAAACTTAACAATATTGATGACGGCAATCCCGAATCATCACAAAATATTACTATTACCGGGTTAGGTTCCGATCCGGCCATTATTCCCACAGTAACCATATTGCACGATTCAACCGACTTTTCAGGAACACTTTCATTCACAACAGCGGGTAATACACCTGCCGGTAGTGAGGAAACGGTAACTGTTACGTTGAAAGATAATGGCGGCAATGCATCGGGGGGTGTTGATACAGGTATTTATACATTCAAAGTGTTGGTTTACGATGCCATAAATAATCATCCAACCTTAGACTCAATAACTCCAAAGAGTGTGAAAGCTTTTGCCGGAGCCAATCAGATCAGCCTTTCGGGGATAAGCGATGGTGATAAAAGCAGCCAAACCCTCACCTTCGAGGTAAGTGCTACAACCAACACCATTTTGAGTAATCTGTCTGTCGGTACTGTTGTGAACGGTGTAGCTCCTTTAAATTTCGATCTAAACGGAACTACCGGAACAGCTACCATCACAATTAAAATAACCGATAACGGCGGAGCAACAGGTAACAACGGCAACCAATCCATTACACACTCGTTTGAGATATCCGCAATCGCAGCACCGGTTACAGGCCTGGTACTCGACTACAAGCCATTTTTTGGCAATGTGGCAGCTTCGGGTGTTTCAACTGCGTCGGATATGAAAAACGGAGTGGCAGATATTCTGGCTGATGGCACGGTTCATATTACGGGTACTGTAATGCCGCAAACCTGGCCTGCCAGCTGGTTCAGTCTTTCTGAACTTACCGGTGGCAAGGAACTCGACATGTCGGCTAATAAACTTGTAAGTTTCAAATTTAAAGGTGCTTCAACTATGAAAATAGAAGCTCCCGGAACCCCGAAACCATTGGCCAAAACGCTTTTATTTTTCCGACTGGTTGATAATATTAATCCTGGTGAACCTACCAGCGGTTATAATATTTCTTTCTTTCAGATGGAGATCGCTAACGATGATGCATGGCACGATATTTATCTTGATTTTAACGGGAAGTTTAACAAAGACAAGGAAGGAAAACAAACGGACAGTACCCGTATTACGCGCCTGATGCTTGATATTAATACCCAATGGTTCCCACAAATCGGGATTGATGTATTTTTTAAGGATATCAAACTTGGTGACAAGGCTGAGAAGCCAATGCCAAATCCGCAGGTGAGCATAAATGATGTTCCGAATCAAACCGTTTACATGGGTGAATCCCCCATGCCTGTTCTTCTGACAGGTATTTCCGACGGTTCGGGCAAC
>JBBSDG010000501.1:0-3277 GCA_038249635.1 Bacteroidales bacterium
ACCTCCTTGTTAGAGGTTTAACACCATAAAGATCAGTATTTTATCCGTAACAAACAAAAATTATCGCATTTATATTCAATAAAGTTATTAACACTATCTTGTTGATATTTATGAGGTTATGGGTTTTCTTACAAACACTAAATAGTGCCGGTTGGGCAATAGTTGCATCAATAATTTTATTCCTGGTATTCAAATATTTTAACAGATTTTCAGGGCTTCTTTAACCTCATCGAATTTTGCTTTACGAATAATGGCTTCAATTTTTTTCATATGATTTGGTTTTTACTGTTTAAAGTGTCTTTTTCAGAACTTTGCTTCTTCCTGTTTAAAAACTTATTCCGACTACCAGGTTAAATTCTTCCTTATCAGGATTAACCGATACCATTCCGGTGAGTGGCAATGAGAATTTATCTGAAATCTTCAGCTCCTTACTGGTTTTAAGTCCTATGTTACAAACAGCGAATACATCATCGTCATTATCTTTATAGGTGGTGTGCCATCCATTTCCGGCTCCGACAAAAACGCCAAAGTTTTTAAATGCATAATTTGCCTCAAAGTACATATCGCCTCCACCAGGCTTGTTGGCTGGTCCGCCCATTGATGCATCATTAAATATGTAGTTTGCAGCTAGGGAAAAACTCTTTATCGTATAGCTTACATTTGCTTCGAATGCATGGCTTGATGAATCGGTGTTATAACGGAAGTAAGGTGTACCCTGATAATAGTAATCGGTAAGGCCAACACTTAATCCGAAATCGAAAGCGTAGGATGCGTAGAGATCGGCCTCGGCTACATCTCCAAGATCATGGAAACTGAATGATCCCCATGCTCCCAGGGTAAATCCTCCGGTGGCAAATTTTACTGAAGGTTGGAAATTGGGACCGGTTCCGATTTTTGAACCACGCCATACATAAGAACTAACGATATCCGTTCCAACGGTAAACGGGGATGCTTTTTCTTCTTCCTGGGCTTGCAGCGATAGAGAAGAAAATATCATCATACATAAAACCAGATTGGTTACTGCGAATAATTTTGCTTTCATACTCATTTTTCTTTAGGTGAATACTGAATTAATTTTATGCAATAATAATACATTTTTACACACACCCCCCTTTTTTTTATATCTTTTTAATTATTTTTATACTTTTTTTTTATACTCCCCTATTTTTTTAATCTATTTTAAATTATTTTGTATTATTTTTGACATACTCCCCATCATCATTTATTTAATAATTATATTTTGGTCGGCTGAATAAAACAGGAGTTTTTAAATCTTAATTTACGGTACAATACATCTGGTAATTATTCTTTTGGTGAATGATTATTCGGGTTGTGTAGAAATTTCGACGATAATTTCTCATAATATGATTGGGAAAGTTATAAAACCCTGTTTTTTAGATTCGCCGAAAAGTCTATTTTTACACATAAATTAATTAGATACTCATGTTAGCCGAACTTCAACAAATAAGCAAGTATTATGAACAACCAGGCTCGGCCATACAAAACCGGGTATTAAATGATATTTCGCTGCAAATTGACAGAAATGAGAGGATTGCCATTGTCGGTCCATCAGGTTCAGGGAAAAGCACTTTGCTCAATATTATCGGCACACTCGATAAGCCATCATCAGGTAGAGTTTTGCTCGACGGCGATTCAATCGGACAAATGGATGAAAACCGCCTTACCTTACTCCGGAATAGCTTTATCGGCTTTGTTTTCCAGATGCACCATTTGCTGCCGCAGCTTACCTTGCTCGAAAATATTATGCTTCCGCTTTTACCCCAGAAAGATAAAAAGGTGATTGAAGCAGCCAGCCAACGGGCGTTGCAGCTTATTGACAGGGTTGGTTTGTCGGGGCATATCCACCAGTTTCCTTCTCAACTTTCGGTTGGTGAATGCCAACGTACTGCTGTGATTCGGGCACTTATAAACCGACCAAAGTTATTACTTGCAGATGAACCAACAGGTTCGCTGGATGCTGACAATGCTGCCCAGCTGGCACAATTGCTCATTGAACTTAACCACGAACAAAATGTTGCCTTGGTTATTGTTACACATTCGATAGAATTGGCGTCGAAAATGGATAAAATATACCAACTGCGTGAAGGGAAATTAGCACGAGGTTAAAAGGCGGAGGCAGAGGCGGAGGCATAGGCAGAGGCTAATAATAAAAATAAGTTTATAAGTTCTGTTTCTTTGTCTTTTAACTTAAAAACGTAATGTCCGAATCATTTTGTGTTAATCATTTTTTTTGCGAGGCAGATGAATCCCTGATCCAAACCCATAATCTGGACGAGCCAGAACTAAAAATATTTCCCACAAAGTCACTGAGAACGCAAAGTAGCTTAGTGAACTTTGTGTCTTCGTGGGATAAAATATTTTGCCATAAAATACACTGATATTATTTCTAAAACCTAACCAATCCTTTGCCCATCTATGACACTACTTACCTTAATCATCCGCAACCTGCGCTATTACCGGAAATCATACCTGGCAATACTGGCTGGCACGGCTATAAGCACGGCTGTGCTTACCGGCGCATTGGTGGTAGGCGATTCGGTGCGGTATAGCCTTGATCAGTTGACGGATATCAGGTTAGGGAAAACACGTTTCGCCATTCAGTCGGGTGATCGTTTTTTCAGACAGAAACTGGCGTCCGAACTGAATAATAAGACCCAAAGCCTTGTTGCCCCAATAATGCAACTCGAAGGGATTGCCGTAAATACTGATAAAAACACACAGATTAATCGTGTCGAAGTTCTGGGGGTAGATATGAATTTCATGAAATTGTGGAATTCTCCTGCTCAACAACCCAAACAAGAAGACGCTATTCTTAGCCGGAATACGGCTGAAAAACTTAAACTGAAACCCGGTGACGAATTCCTTCTGAAAATCCGCAAACAATCAAAAGCATCTGAAAATGCGCCGTTTGTTTCAGAAAAAGAACCGCTTGTTTCGTTCAGGTTAAAAGTGGCAGCTATTGCTGACGACCGGCAAATGGGAAGGTTCAGCCTGAAAAGCAACCAGTCGGCACCTTTTAATATTTTTATACCGCTGGCAACCCTGGCTCGGAAAGTTGAACTGGAAGGAAGCGCAAACTTGCTGCTTATAGCTGAAAATCAAGATAAAAACCTGCCAACGGAGAAACTGGATTCCCTCCTTCGCCTTTGCTGGCAATCGGAAGATGCAGGACTCGGATTTACTAAATTAGCCACAGAGAATATATGGGAAATCAAATCGGATCAGATTTTTATTGATGATAATTCAGCTAAAGCTA
>JBBSDG010000502.1:0-3266 GCA_038249635.1 Bacteroidales bacterium
AGGAGCGAAAACATGGTGGAAATTCCGGTTACCGTAAACTATACACTTGAGGAAAACTCTGAATTCCTGAAAGTGAAGCTGACACTTGATAACAAAGCCAAAGATCACTGGCTCAGGGCCAATTTCCCCACTGGAATCAAAACTTCAAACACCTGGGCCGATAGCCATTTCGACGTGGTTTCGAGGGAAATTGCCATACCCAATTGCACAGGCTGGGCCGAAGAAGCCCAGGGCACTCACCCGCTGCGCACTTTTGTTGATATGAATGATTCTCAAAAAGGTCTTGCCATCATAACCAAAGGACTTTTTGAATACGAAGCTTTTGAAGATCAAAACAATACGCTGGCAATCACTTTGCTTCGCGCTTGCCGGATTAAGCTGAAAGTGAGCGAAGAAAAAATTTCTGAACTCCCCGATGAAGGCATACAGTGCCCGGGCTTACAAAGCTATGAATATGCCATTTACCCACATTCCGGCGACTGCTTTACGTCAAACATTATCAATAAGGCTGCTGAATACACGGTTCCTGTAAGGGCGGCCATGAGCAGCCGTGGCAAAGGAAACCTGCCACTGGAAGGTAGCGCCTTCGCGGTAAGCGGTAAGAACCTGCATGTTACCGCCGTAAAATGTGCCGAAGACAGTTCAGGATTGATTATCAGGATGTTTAACACGTCGGATCAAAACACACAAGGTGAAATCAGTTTCCGTCAGAGTTTAAAAACCGCCTCCCTTTGCAAAATGGATGAGACGGAAATCCGAAGCCTTGATTTCAGCAATACAAAGCTGGTAGTGGAAATACCAGAAAAGAAAATCATCAGTATAAAAGTAACTTTTTAACCCTTCGCTTAATGAATATAATTACAACAGAAATGGCCAAAGGCCTGATCAGTATTGAAGAAGGCGCTAACGGGCTGTTCAGGCAGGGGAAAAACGGCGTGGTTAGTATTTATACAGCCTCCGACCGCAAAGCCGATTTCATCGTTTTTGAGGATAAAGTACTGGTTTACATCAAATCGGCTATGGGTTACCCGGCTATTTATGAGTTGTACGATGATGTTTATGAAGGTCCGGCCGAAGCCGTTCTTATGGATCTCGACGGAACCAGTGTTCACAGCGAATCATTCTGGATGTGGATCATTGAACAAACCACGGCCCGCCTGCTTGGTAAGTCGAAGTTTACACTCGAACAAGCCGATGAGCCTCATGTTTCGGGGCATTCGGTTTCCGAACACCTGCAATATTGCATCAACAAATATTGCCCTGATAAAAAAGTAGAGGAAGCACGTGGGTATTATTTCGAAATCACCCGCTTCGAAATGAACGAAATCATGCAGGGCCGTGGCCGTGCTGGTGCGTTTACTCCCAGTCCAAATCTAAAGGAATTCCTGCTGGAGCTAAAAGGCAATAATCTCAAAATCGGTCTTGTAACTTCGGGTCTGTACGAAAAAGCCTGGCCCGAAATACTTTCCGCTTTCAAGACTCTGAAAATGGGCAATCCTCTTGATTTTTACGATGCCATTATCACGGCAGGGCAAGCCATCACTAAAGGCCAGGCCGGTACATTAGGCGAACTTTCGCCTAAACCGCATCCGTGGCTTTACGCCGAAACAGCAAGAGTTGGTTTAGGCATTCCGTTCAATAAACGCAACAAGGTTATCGGGCTCGAAGATTCGTCGGCAGGAATTCTATCGCTGCGCCTGGCCGGGTTTGCTGCGATAGGAATCGGTGGCGGCAATATTGAATCGGGTGGAATGCAATCCTTTTTACACTCAAATTGCAATAACCTTATGGATTCGTTGCCGGTTATTTTGGGCAAATAAAACCGGAGATTCAAACAAATGAAAACCTATAAACAAAGATAACCAGTTAATCAATTAACCATTTACACAGGAAAATACTATGGCAGAAAGACTTACTACCCGCGAAATAATCGGTTACGGATTGGGCGATACAGCAGCAAACCTGTTCCTGCAGATGTTCAATTATTATTTAATGATCTATTACACCGATGTTTTCGGCATACCTGCAGCTATGGCAGGGCTGATAATCATTGTTACCCGTGCCTGGGATACGGCTATTGACCCGGTAATGGGAATAATCTCCGACCGTACGCGAACCCGCTGGGGCAGGTTCCGACCTTATATGATCTGGGGCGCTGTTCCATTTGGCCTGGCCGGAATACTTGCTTTTACCAATCCGCATTTCAGCCAAACCGGAAATATTATCTGGGCTTTTGCCACTTACTCGCTTCTGATGCTGATGTTCACTTTCATCAATACGCCTTACAACGCATTAATGAGTGTACTGACTTCGGATATTAAACAACGCCTGAAAATTTCATCCTTCAAATTTGTGTTTGCGTACCTGGGTGGAATTATTGTAACTCTTTTTGCCAAAGACATGATTCAGTCGCTGGGTGGTACGAATGAGCAGGCAGGTTACACGAATACAGCAATAATTTTTGGTGTTGCCGCCATTCTTCTTACCATTGTTTCCTTTTTATCAACTCGCGAAAGGGTGCAACCTGTTCCGGCACAGAAATCGTCGGTTAAAGAAGACCTCAAGGACCTTAAAAACAATTCGCCCTGGATTTTATTGCTATTTATCAATGTATTTGTAGTGGCATCCATATCCATGCGCCAGGGAGCATCGGCCTATTACTTTAAGTATTTTGTGACACAAAAAGAGCTTGCGCTGAGTTTTTTCGGCAAAACATACCATCCCGACTTTGTTTCTGCATTTAATGCAACCGGCCATATTGCTATGATGCTGGGTGTAATTCTGATAGGGATTTTTACCAAAAACATTGAGAAAAAACGGCTCTATATCATTGTTATGGCCATCGCTTCGCTGGCGACATTCCCGTTCTTTTTCCTCGATCCGTCCAGTTCCATATCCATGTTTGTATTCCAATTCCTCATCAACCTCACCTGCGGATCAACAGGGGTATTGGTTTGGGCTATGTATGCTGATATTATTGACTTTTCGGATTGGAAAAACAACAGGAATGCTACAGGTTTGATCTTCTCCGCATCCATTATGACCCAAAAACTGGGTTGGACCGTGGGTGGCGCCGGCGTTGGCCTGTTGCTCAGTTACTTCGGATTTAAGGCTAACGCTGTACAAAGTTCAACTTCTATGGAAGGTATCATTTTGATGATGAGTATTTTACCTGGTATTTGCACCCTTGCTGCCTCGATACTGATGTACTTTTATAAACTTGATAACAATTTTATGACCCGCATAAGCCAGGAACTAAACGAAAG
>JBBSDG010000503.1:0-3260 GCA_038249635.1 Bacteroidales bacterium
AATACCATGTGAGCAAAAAGGTTGGTCTTTTCCTTGATCTGTCAACCGGCGTATCAACTATTGGCCTTGCTATTCATTAAAGCCAAATACCAATCAGTCATTGCTTAAATGAAAATTTAAGTATATAGGAGGTGAGTTTCCACGAAGTCCGAAATGCAGGTTTCAGTCGTCATGGATCTCACCTCCGGCTTTTTATATTTTGTCCATAAGCAAAGCAGAACTCACTATTGATCAGGCAGGAGATTCGGGAATTTCGCAAATGATGAAACGAATATCATTAATCAAATGTACAACGGTTTTCACCTGTGAATGTGTGAATATTGTAACTTTTTTAAAGAATTGTGTAATGCAAATTTACCAGTTGCGACTGACCTTTGTACTCAGAAATTATATAACTAAACTCTAAAAATAAAAATCATGAGTGCAAAAAAAGTATTAATAGGCGCAATGGCAGGCGCAGTCGCCGGTGCAGTTTTAGGAATTTTATTCGCCCCTGCAAAAGGATCAACTACCAGAAAGAGATTTAAAAGGAGAAGTTATGATTATTCGGAGGAGCTGGAAGAGAAATTCGACGATTTGATCGACAGCATTACCGAGCAATTCGAAACCGTTGTTATGGAAGTAAACCGCATGGCTGAGACCGAAAAGCTGAAATCGGAAAAAACTGAGGCTTAATAATCCGTGATCCGTTCCGGGAAATTATTCTGGTTCATCCTGATCATACAAATGTCTTAACCCGGATTTAAAATATGGAAACAACAGCAAATTCTATCGAATCGTTATACGAGCGGGCTGAAGCTTACGGCAAAACCACGTTTGAACTATCGAAGCTCAAATTACTTGAAACATCTACCGTTGTTATCACCTCAGTGATCGCAAGGCTAAGTGTTATCCTTATGATTTCGATGTTCACGTTTGTACTCACCATAGGCATTGCCCTGTGGTTGGGCGATATACTTGGCAAGGCTTATTATGGATTTATGATTGTTGCAGGAATTTATCTCCTGGCCGGAATAGTTTTGCATTTTTTCCTTCACAGATGGGTTAAAAAGCCGATCAGCGAATTAATCATCAAACAAGCGCTTCAATAAGTTGTACTATGAAAACAATAATTACACAGGACGATCTTAGAGCAGCCATTGTTGAGTTGGAATTAAGGCAGGAAGCTGAAGCAATATTGCTGAAAGAGCAAGCCATGCTTACATACGAAAGCATTAAGCCTATTAACCTGATTAAGAATTTATTCCGCGAATCAGCCGAATCGGATGAATTAAAGGGAGATCTTCTGAATTCAACTATCGGCATTTCGGCCGGTTTTCTTTCAAAAATCATGTTCCAGGGAGTTAGCGGCGGCCCTATAAAAAAGATGATTGGAACAGCTTTAATGTTTGGCATCAAAAACCTGGTAGCCCGCAATCCTGAAATCGTAAAAAAATTGGGTCGTGTTATCTTTAACAAGATAAAGAATCTGTTGGGCAATAAAGATAAGCAGGCGGAAGAAAATGAAACATGGGTAACCGATGTACCTTAAGCTGTATCCCGGATTACATCTATATCCTTAATTTGAATTATCCGCGAAAGCGGTCCGAATTAAGACAGCCTGATGTCCGCAGTTCCAACTGCGGACATTTTTTTTTACATGCTATTGACTCTTAAATATCAGTTATGCATCACCCTAAAAAAACGGACTGAACAGCCACAATTTTACAGTAAAAGATTAACTAACAGTCGTCCGTCCCTTCTGCAAAATAAAATGAGCTGTAAAGCCACCGCACCTGCTGACCCATTTTGCAGCAGATTTAATTTTGCCCTACACTCCATAGCCAGCTAAACAGATGACAGAATGTTGATAACCCACATCAGAAAATGCCTGACTTTTTTTTACCTTTGATGCATTGAAAAAAAGAAATGGCAAATTATATCGATACGATTAATAACTTACTCAAACCTAATATAACTGAACCGGAGGTTGTCCTTGACTTGTTTGCAGGTTGTGGTGGCCTGTCACTTGGCTTTGAAGCGGCAGGTTACAGGACAGTTGGCTATGAAATGGATAATGCGGCTTCCGACACCTATAATAAAAACCTGATAGGAGAATGTTTTCCAATAAAGCTTGACCTTGGCTTTGATTATCCACATGCTGAAATTGTAATCGGCGGACCTCCTTGTCAACCGTTCAGTGTAGGTGGACATCAAAGAGGAATTGAAGATGCCAGAGATGGTTTTCCAATCTTTATAGATGTTGTAAAAAAATTGAAACCAAAAGTTTTCATGTTTGAGAATGTTCGGGGACTACTTTACACAAACAAATGGTATTTTGACTTAGTATTATCAGAACTTAGAAAATTAGGATACATAATTGATTTTAAACTCCTTAATGCTGTTAATTTTGGTATCCCTCAAAATCGTGAACGACTTTTCGTTTTCGGACATAGAGCGAAATTTAATTTCCCAAAACCAATCCATAGGAAAGTTACAGTAGGAGAAGCAATTGGAGATATTATGTTCACCACTCCACCCGAAAGTAAATATTTTACAGCTTCTATGGATACTTATGTGGCAAAATATGAAAAAGCATCCTCTTGTATAAACCCGAGGGACTTATATGCAGACAAACCGGCACGGACATTAACTTGTAGAAATCTTGCCGGTGCTACAGGTGATATGCAAAGAGTTAGATTGAAAGATGGCAGGCGGAGAAGGCTCTTACACAGAGAAGCTGCCCGTCTGCAAAGTTTCCCGGATTGGTTTGAATTTTCAGGTAATGAAACACAGAGATATAATCAAATAGGAAATGCTGTACCACCGCTTTTAGCATATCAATTAGCATTGGCTTTAAAGGAATGTTATCAGATGGAAGAACAATATACTATAGAAGAAATTATTGAAAATAATATACAACCAAACCGGGTGCTTACTTTATTTTAGCATGAAGAATTATATTCCAAAAAGCAAAAAATCAGATTCAGTACAACAACTAACAAATGAAGCGCTTGATATTTTAGAAAGTGTTGGCATTCCGGTTAACTCAAAATCTTAAAGAGGATTAGAAAAAATGGCGGTTTGTTTTCTTGCAGTTGCCCGTGTAACAGGCGATTGGAGTAAAGCTAAGGAAGATACAAATCTTAAGTCCCGCGATATCATCAAAATCGTAAATGAAAAATTTGAAGAAAAGATTTCTTCGGGCTCGTACGATGACATCCGAAGGATAGACCTGAAACTACTTGTACTTGCCGATATTATAATAAACAGCGGTGTAA
>JBBSDG010000504.1:0-3252 GCA_038249635.1 Bacteroidales bacterium
CCCGTAATTTTCTGGTCGTCGTCGCGAAAAAGGTGTATGCCGACTGGCCTGCGGGTTGCATTGGCAAGTAAGGCAGCCCATGCAGCCACATGATTTCCCTGTGTTTCCTTTCCGCCAAAACCACCACCCATTCTCCGCACTTCAACATCTATTTCATTTTTCGAAACGCCTAAAACTTCGGCTACGATGGCCTGGGTTTCGGCTGGATTCTGACTCGAAGCATGAACCATCATTTCTTTCCCTTCTCCGGGAATGGCCAATGCCGATTGGGTTTCGAGATACCAATGTTCCTGTGCGCCTGTTTGCAATTCTCCGGAAATCACATGAGGAGCTGATTTAAAGATTTCTTCAACATTTCCGCATTCAATAACCCGTGGAGGTGTTATCAGATTGTCATTCTTGATGGCATCCTGTAAGGTCAGAATGGCTTCCAATTCTTCAAACTCAATACGGATAAGCTTTTCAGCGTTGGTAGCTATTTCTTCGGTTTCGGCGGCAATCAGCACAATAGCCTGCCCGATAAAATTTACTTCGTCTTCGGCAAGGCAAGGCTCATCATGAATTACCGGACCCATCTGGTTTTCCCCGGGAATATCTTTCCAGGTCAGAATGGCGGCAATTCCGTCGAGTTTCAAAGCTTCCTTTATATCAATCAGGCTGATTCGTGCATGAGCAACCGGGCTGTAAACCACCCTGCCAACCAACTGCCTGTTGGCTGCAATATCGTTAACATAAACCGATTGCCCGGTAACATGCTTCACAGCACTGTCGTGTTTCAGGTTTGCCGTTTTCATAGAGCGCCGGTTGATGTTTCTACGAAGAATTTCATTAAGAGATTACGTGCAACCAGGCTTCGGTATCCGGCACCGGAACGGGCATCGCTCAGTGGCGTAAACTCACTGACCAGTAATTTCATGGCATGTTCCACGTTGGGCTTGGTCCAGGGTTTACCGGTAAGGAATTTTTCGGTTTCAGAAGCCCTCTTAGGCGTTTCGGCCATTCCGCCAAAGGCAAGAATGATTTCTTTTACATTTCCTTTTTCCAACTTTAGTGAAAAGCCTCCGCTTACAGTTGTAATATCAAGGTCCTTACGTTTAGAAACTTTATAGGATTTGATAATGGTTCCGGTTTGAGGTTTCGGAATATGAACTGCTGTGATTAGTTCGTTGGGACGGATGTTGGTTAATCTGTAGCCCTTTATAAATTCATCCATACGGATGATACGGTCGAAAGTTAAGGACTGCAATTTAATATGTGCTTTATATGCCAGCATCAACGGAAGTGTATCGCCTATGGGTGAAGCTGAGCCGATATTCCCGCCTATGGTTGCCAGGTTGCGGATTTGCAGCGATCCGAAAAGTTGCAACATTTTGTGCAAAGCCGGGAGCTTTTCAGCGGAAAGGGATTTTAGTTTTTCAAGAGTCAGGTCGGAACCGATTTTATAAACCTGCTGTTCTTCAACAAAATAATTCAGTTCAGCTACATCTGAAATATCAAGGATTTCGGTTAATATTTCCCGTTTTTTTGTCTGGCGCAGAGCGGTGTCAGTTGCTCCACCAATTAAGGCAGCATCCGGATATTTACTTCTGAATGCAAGTGCATCCGCTAATTTGAAAGGTTTATAATAATTTTGAGTTGCCGTTTGAATTTCAATGGTAGAACGATCTCGGTTTATCGCATCGAGCAATGCACATATTTTAGATTCGTGAAGTTTGAATTTGTCGATATCAACGCTGGAACAGGCATGTTCGGCTGCTTTTATAATGGGCTGATAGCCGGTGCAGCGGCAAAGATTTCCGGTGAGGGCATCCTCAATAATCTCTTTATCAGGATTATGGTGATTTTTATACAGCCCAAACAATGACATTACGATTCCCGGAGTGCAGTATCCGCATTGGCTTCCGTTGCTATTTACCATTTCCTGCTGCACCGGGTGAAGTACACCGGAATCGGCAAGATTTTCTACCGTAATAAGTTGTTTACCATGGATCATTGGAAGAAATACCAGGCAGCTATCGATGGTTTTATAGGTAAGTTTTCCGCCGCGATTTTCAGCTATCACCACTGTGCAAGCTCCGCAATCGCCTTCGGCGCAGCCTTCCTTTACGCCTTTGTGAAAAGGAAACGAGCGCAGGTAGTTGAGCACCGTGGTAGTTGGTTTCAATTCAGGATTTACATTGAAATCAACCGTTACAATCTGGTCGTTCAACACAAACTGAATTTTATCGCGCGTGGAGCTCATGCTTTTTTCTGGGTATTTTTCACATCAATCATCTTGGCGACAATGCTTATGGCGATTTCGGCTGGTGTTTCGGCTGCAAAAGGTAACCCAATCGGCATATCGATTTTTGCCAGCTGTTCGGCTGAAAGGATTTTATTCTCAAGGGCATTATTGCGGATTTCAGCCACTTTTCGCTTGCTGCCGATCATTCCCAGGTAAGCGTGTTCGCGCGGGGCGCAGGCAAGCACGACTTTTTCGTCGAATTCGTGTTTGTGCGTTACAATTACGATGTATGTATTTTTATCAAAAGTAAGAGA
This sequence comes from Bacteroidales bacterium, assembly GCA_038249635.1. GTDB lineage: Bacteria > Bacteroidota > Bacteroidia > Bacteroidales > UBA4417 > UBA4417. The sequence goes on from JBBSDG010000504.1 coordinate 2,539, forward strand.
ATCAATAATCTGAAAGTAATCGTCGGTCCTGGTTTCAACTTCGGGTAAACTCCAGCTATCAAATATTCCTTCCCGTTGATCGAAAACAAAAGGCCGGAAACCAAGTCTGGGAGCATAGCCGGCAAGGGCTTTGCCTATATGTCCGCCACCAAAAATATAGAGTTTTGGCAGGCATCCCATAGCTTCAAAATACACATCCATGGTGCCTCCGCAATGCATTTTCAGATCATTTTCGAGGTGAAATTTTTTCATTAACGGCTCACCGCACGAAATCAGTTTCAACGCATCCTGAATAACCTGGTATTCAATGCTTCCGCCCCCGATTGTACCTTTAATGGTTCCATCGCCAAACACCAGCATTTTGGATCCGGCTTTTCGCGGAGTGGAACCGGTGGTTTCGGTAACTATACACAATACCGCTGGAATTCCCTGGTCAATAACTGTTTTCAGATCGTTTAAAATCTCCTGCATTTTCATTCAAAATATGAGGCTAAATTATAAAAAAATAGCTGTGGTGTAAAGGATGGCTGTGTTTATTTTTTTAGGATGGAGAAGGTGTTCGTAAAATTGAAATGGTTTTATAAATCAGATTACAAATCTGAAACTCCTTGTGGCGGGATTGCAAATCCCGCCAGGCAAATCCCGCCAGGCAAAACCCATCCAGACCAGCTGGTGTGGATTTATCTGCTGGTGCGGATTTGTAATCCGCACCCC
>JBBSDG010000505.1:0-3241 GCA_038249635.1 Bacteroidales bacterium
GATTTTTACGAAATAATAGAAAAGGAAATATCTAAAAAGGGTGTTTCGGTAGTAAACTATTTCGGTCCTGACAAAGAAATAGAAGATGTTAAAGGCATTCTGAAAGAAGTGCTGTTTATAAAACACTATGAATCGTTTTTAGTGTTTGAAACAGGCCAGCAAGTGAGGCTCGACCGGCTTATTACTCTGAATGGAATACCAGGTCCCGCTTACGACGAATATGATAGCTATTCACTTGCCTGCCTCGAATGCAGTGCCGGAATGGAGTAATCTGAGGTATAAGTTTAATTTTAATGAAAGGAATCAACCATGAAAACATTTAATAATCAGGAAACAACAAAATACTTATCGGAAAATCTGAAAGGCTGGATTTTTGAAAGTGGAATGATAAAAAGAGATTTTAAATTTGAAAATTTCGTTACCGCATTCTCTTTTATGACTTCTGTAGCATTGGAAGCAGAAAAAATGGATCATCATCCGGTTTGGAATAATGTGTATGACTTGGTACGAATAGCTTTAAATACGCATTCTGCCGACGGTATAACTCAACAAGATTTCGATCTGGCAACGAAAATTGACAAGCTTTACAATAAGTACGAATAAAAATTATCTGAATCAAAACTGACTTGTGAAGGAATTTATGTTTCGTGATGAAATACATCACTCTGACTAATATTGTTTCCGGAAATAAAAAAAACTAATCGCTATTCTCACTTCCGCAATGGGGCAAACATTAACAACCCTCAGGTAATTTATTGTAATAATTTTGTTGCCTGATATATCTCAATGATATGAAGACGATCTAAAACATTTGAAAACGAAACATTCGGTTTCACCTAAAATAAAAAGAAAATGAAAAAGCAGATTAAGAACAATGTGTATTGGGTGGGCAAAAACGATTGGGAACTGCGAGGTTTCCATGGGTACGAATATTCCACACACCACGGCTCAAGCTATAATTCGTACCTGGTAAAAGAAGAAAAAACAGTATTGATCGACACTGTTTATCGGCCATTTTCCTATGAATTTGTCGAAAATATTGCAAGTGAAGTAGAGTTATCATCCATTGATTATGTTGTAATTAACCATGCTGAACCTGATCACAGCGGAGCTCTTATTGAATTAATGCGCCTCATCCCTGATACACCCGTTTACTGTACTGAAAATGGCATCAAATCCATAAAGGGTCACTACCACCAGGAGTTGAATTTTAAACCTGTCAAGACCGGTGATAAGTTACCCGTTGGCAACGGCAAGGAATTGATCTTTATACAGGCTCCCATGCTTCACTGGCCCGATACTATGTTCTGCTATCTCACCGGCGATAATATCCTGTTCAGCAACGATGCATTTGGACAGCATTATTGCTCCGAAATGTTGTTTAACGACCTGGTAGATCCATACGAATTGTATTTCGAAGCCATAAAATATTATGCCAACATTCTTACGCCATTCAGCAAATTAGTGACTAAAAAAATTGACGAAATTGTAAAATTAAATCTTCCGGTTGATTTTATTTGCCCGAGTCATGGTATAATTTGGAGGGATGATCCTATGCAAATAGTTACAAAATATACGGAATGGGCCAACAATTACAGCGAAAATCAGGTAACCGTAATTTACGATACCATGTATAACGGAACCCGCTCTGTTGCCGAAAGTATTGTGAAAGGAATAAATGCTTTTGACAAGAACATCACTGTAAAATTATTCAATGCTGCAAGAAACGACAAGAATGATCTGCTAACTGATATTTTCCGTTCAAGGGCCATTTTGGTTGGCTCTCCGACTGTAAATAACGGAATTCTGTCATCTATAGCTGGATTGCTCGAAATGGTAAAAGGACTGAAATTTGTAAATAAAAAGGCAGCAGCTTTTGGATGCTATGGTTGGCACGATGTATCAACAAAAGTGATTGAAGATACCTTGAAAGAATCCGGATTTGAGATTATACAGGAACCTCTCCGGTTTATCTGGGCTCCTGATGATGCTGCATTAAAGATAAGTGAAGAATACGGACGGAAATTTGTTGCCTCATTGATTTAGCGAATCGGTCTCATCCATCAAAGGCATATTCCAAAATGGTGAAATCCAATTAACAACAGGCTAAAAGGACTTTTAAACTATTTTTCTTCTCTATTCAATCCCTGGTTAGAGCAGCTATAAAAACGAATTAAATCGTGATTCTATTCTTCTCAGTTATCCCAATCCAATAATTTTTGCTCCCCTTTAAGTGATCGTATTTCAGTTACATCCTGGCTTGCTTCAATGGTTCCTTTATATTCACCATGTTCGTTGCGCAAAGCAAAATAACGAATATGAATAAATTTTCCTCTCTGTTGTATCCAGAAATCCGCATGGTCTTGTTCCCCTTTCCGGAAGGCATCAATAATTTTATTTACCATGTAAACGCTATCAGTAGGATGACAATTTTGCACTTTACGGCCAATTATGGCATCAACCCGGGAAAATATCCTGTGCTTCCCACCCGAAAAGTACCGAACTTCGTCGTGCTCATCGATAAAAGTAACATCAACAGGCAGTATATCAAGCATGAGTTTGATTTGTTCAGGTATTAGGTAGCCGGTACCCAGATCGATCTTATCTTCCATTGTTTTTCTATTGACTAATTCCTGGTTAAGTAATTGTGGCTGTTCAATATAGCACCACCCAATTTCAGCACTTTGCTGAAGCATATTCTTCCATTCCTTTTCAGGGATGGCCCTTAAAGCCACCGGGAAAACAATTTGTTCCTCCCTGAAAATAACAGGTAATACGGTGAAGAATAGCTTTCCAAGTTCTTTATTTAATATATCGAGTGAAGGAGAATCTGAATTTAAGAGTTCATCAATTGATTTAAGGCTGTGCCTGTAATCGTCGTGAAAAGCCCACATGATCTGCAGACAGCGGTATTGCGGGAAAGTCTGCTCAATATAAGGAAACAGGATATTTTCCTTTTTAATATAGTGAAGCTCGTAATCCCGTAATTTTTCAATCAATTCCTGCATCGACAAAAGTAATTCTGAAGAATTTTCGTTTTTACCGTGGAAAAGTTTCTTCGTGATAACCCTGAGTTCGTTCATCAATTTTTTTACTTCGCTGTTTTCGAGCATCAGGTAATACAGGAAATGACCTTCGGCAGGCTTGTCCCAATTGGAGGCGTTGAGTGATTTGAAGAATATGTTAATTATTTTCCCAACGCCTGCTTTAACTTCCGCTACCGTGAAACCTTCATTCAGCA
>JBBSDG010000506.1:0-3229 GCA_038249635.1 Bacteroidales bacterium
TTAAAAAAATCTATCTTTCTTAAAATCAACCCACTGGATACAGAAACAGCGAAGGTATCAAAGGAAAGTCCGATGGCAATCAGAATAATGGTTAGCAGTTGCATAGAATTCTCAGAAAAGTGCTGCAAAAGTAAATAAAGCTTCGTTAAATCTACAATCTGGAAGAAAGTAAGTGCAAACATGAATTCGGATACTAATTCTTTGGCTGGAATAATAACCGTTTACCCGGTTAAACTTTTGTATATTTAGCGAATAAAAACCGGCACCTTATCCGGGATTACTGAACGCATTGTTGTATCAGATTTCGGAAACCAGTATTCTCAACTTTAAATCATTATTCCCGCCAATGGACCTGATTACCCTGAAAAAAATAATACCGCAGGTTAATACCCAACTCCTGCATTTTATTGCAAATGAAGCAGTTGAAATGAATGTTCCGGCTGACACTACCCTTCTTAAGACTGGCAATTATGTGCAATCAGTCCCTTTGGTTATGAGTGGTCTTATCCGTGTGAGTCGAAACGAAGATGATAAGGAGCTTCTGCTGTATTATATCCATCCCGGCGAAATGTGCATTATGTCGTTTTCGGCCTGCTGCAGCAACTCGGCGAGCCTTATCGAAGCCATTACGCTCGAAGAAACCCAACTGCTGCTCATTCCGTCCGTCAAGTTGCGGGAATGGATCACAGAATTCCCTTCGTTTAATTTCTATGTTTATGAAATGTTCAATAAACGCTACCTCGACCTGATAGATACTATCAATCAACTGATTTTCAACCGAATGGATGAACGATTATCCAATTACCTGAAAGAAAAAACCTTGCTCTCGGGTAATAAACAAATCAGCATTACCCATCAACAAATTGCGACCGATATGGGCACAGCGAGAGAAGTTATCAGCCGCTTATTGAAAAAACTTGAACTCGAAAATAAAATACTTACCGGTAGGAACCAGGTTACAGTGCTCTAAATTCACAACTTAATAAATCAAACCATTGCTAATAAAATAAAAATAATTTCATCTGTGACTAAGATCACATATTGCCAATGGACTTACACCTAACTTTGCTCATTGAAACTTTATTATTAACCTAAATAAATCGAATCATGAAACAGAACATGGGAACCACCGACAAAATTATCCGCATTTCTATTGCCGTGCTTGTAGCAATACTTTATTTCACCAAAGTTATTCCTGGCACACTTGGAATCATATTAATGGTTTTGGCAGTGGTATTTGTACTCACCAGCCTTATCAGTTTTTGCCCGCTTTACACGATTCTTGGCATTAATACCTGTAAGAAAAAGGATTAAGTAGCACAATCCAAACGAAAACTACTTCTGAAACGGCATGACTTTTTGTCTTTTCCTGGCGAAATTATGTTCGTATTAAAAATACAAAAGCCGGTTTTAGAAATAAAATCCTACCGAAAAACTAATCCTTGTATTGGTAACAGGAGTGGAATCATACACTTTAAAATGTTCATCTGTTTTACCATACGCTGCTGTGGTAAATTCACATTCTGCTGCCAGCAACAATTTCCCGTTTATATAACTGATCATAGGCGACAAACGATATATATATTCAATATCTGCATCACGGGCGTAAACGGGGCCCACAATTGCATTTTTTGCTCCAAAACCTTTTGTATATCCGGCAAATAAGGAACCTTGCCATGTTTTGCCTGTAGTCTGAAAATTTATCCAACCCGTGAGATAATTCAAAGGCGTATATTCCTGTTGGTTAGTTAAAGCATCGGTTTTACTTACTCCATAACCACCCATTACCAGGTGATCGTTAAGTCCCTGTCCGTAAACCCAATGCATCTTAATTACTAGTGGTTTTGTTTTAACCATGGCAAATGCGGTGTACGCCAGGCAATTAACAGCAGCATTGGTAGCGTATAAGCTGTCGGTTACCAATCGGGGATGTATGTGTTTGTAATCCATTGCAGCACCGGCAAATATTTTTCCGATAATATACTGAAACTGGGCATGCATATTGGGGATTGTACTATTTCGCAAATACACCGATGAAGAACCTGATGGGCCGTTATTCATGTAATCGCGTTGCGACAAAACAGCAAATACCGAATTAAATTTCCCGCTTGAATAATCGATCCTGATCTGAGGCTGCCTGCTGAAAGGGTGAAAAGGTGCGCCTGTATTGAGCGCCAACACATTCGGGATCATTTCGGGAATATTAATCGGGTGCCAGTACTGCCCGGCAGTGATGGCAGTATGAGTCCATTTCAACTTCAGGTAGGCATGGCGAAGGCGGAAACTGTTGTTTTCGGAATTAGAAGCTCCCGTAAAATCTCCTTCAATTATTGCCGATGCTTTTGCACGCAGCACATCAGGACCTGTGGCTTTCAGCGTGAGCCTTGCCATCATGGCATACTGGTTAAAACTGCCTTGCGCATTAATATCCTGCCCGTTTTTATCGAGGCTTACTTTTTTAGGATAAAGTAATAAGTATCCCTCCCTGGCTTCGACCACCTGGCGGGTATCGTACATGCCTTCTGCTTTTACAAAACCGCTCCAGGTAAGTGTAGGTTTTTCAGGAATAGAAACTGGTTTTGATTCCTGTGCAAAAACAGAATTCTGCCTGAAAAGAAGAGCAGCAAACGTAAAGAAAGCAATACGGGTATAAAACACGTTCATGTTATATTATTTATCGTCAATGAGTTAGATTGAAAAAATAAATTTTGATCTGGTTTTTTTAGAAGCCGGCAAAGGTAGTGGAAAATGAATACAGCAAACAAGGATTTGAAAAAGATTGGCTATGATGTTATTGGGAGAAGATACTCTCGGGACGGAAGATGGAAGACGGAAGATGGAAGTAGGAATTAGTGTCTTAATAATAATATTAGTGTTTTTTTTGGTAGGATATTTTATCCCACAAAGGCACAAAGTTCACTAAGCTGCTTCGTGTTCTCCGTGGCTTTGTGCGAAACCTCTTTGGTTCTGGCTCGTCCAGGTTAGGAATTAGGAAGTAGGAAGTAGGAAGACAACTTACTTTCATAAACTATCTCACTTTCTCGGGCTTTATCTCACATTTTTAACCTGAAAGGTATTTCTAAAGAATCTATCACTTAATTTCTGTTTCGATCACAACAGCAGGAACATATGACTTTGATCCGGGAACCAGGAATTTTCAGGCAATGACGCATGGAATTTGGAACCTGGAATTTGAAGACCCCCTCTGTCCTGCGGACATCTCCCCCAA
>JBBSDG010000507.1:0-3221 GCA_038249635.1 Bacteroidales bacterium
CCACTAAGTTCCAGTCCTATACCGTATGGTAAAGTGAAATTGTTATTCATATTTGCCATGCTGCTCCAACGTTTAAACTGATTACCCCCGGTAGCTTTAGCATCTACTTCTTTGTACATACCGGTGAATGTGCCGCTCAGTCGCCACCATTTATATGGTTCCAGTTGTATGGTTTCCGTGAAGTTGAAATACATAGAGTTGCCAAGGTTATCTATTGTTTGCCAGGCTACTTTGGTTTCATTATTTTGATAAAGCACCTGAGTGATGAGGTCTTTCGTGTAATTAAATCCTAAACTGGTCATTAACATGCTTTTATAGTTGTGATTAACTGAGATCGAATGTGAAAACTCGGGATTTAATAGCGGATTCCCCTCCATGTATACGTAGGGATTTAGAACCCATACAACAGGATTAAGATAATGGTAGTTTGGCCTTCCGATGCGGTAGCTGTATCTGAATCCGATGTTCTGATTAGGGTTAAGTGTTTGTTGTACAAAAACTGAGGGAAACAATTGGAGGTAGTTGTCTTTATTTACCAGGTCTGCCGAAACTGAATTGCCCGTAGATGAAGTATTTTCAAGTCTTAGCCCAAGCTGCAAAGTAGTTTTCTTAAAATTTGCCCGCCCGCTTATATATCCTGCCAGTATGTTTTCCTCATAATTAAATTTATCATCCTGAGTGATATACCCAAGCATGGAGGCATGGCTATCAGTCCTTACAAAACTGCATTTCAATCCGCTCTCAAAAAAGAAAACTTTATTTATCGGATGCGAATAATCCAGTTTTGCCGATACAATATCGATGTTGCTCTTTTGTTTGCTGTGTAAAACCAGGTTTTGGTTCATGTCGTTATCAAGGGCATCAAAATATTTGTTATCCTGATCGCTTTTTGAATCATTATAAAACCGGGCATAATCAACATCAGCTACCAGCGAACGACCGGTTGAATCAATATCCCATTTGTAATTTAAATTGAAAGTCTGGTTGTTCCAGGTGTTCTTCTGATCGGCATTATTGGTAACCGTTGAGTCGATTTTCAAATAGCTATCGGCAAAAGCAGTAGTACCTTGATCGTGGCTGTTATAGAACCCGGTGTTTCCCTTTGCCATAAAACTCACTACATGGTTTTTGGAAATAAAATAGTCAGTACCCACTTTATAATTATGCGAGTTACCTTTACTGGAACTTTCGTTTTCACCCAACTGATATGTATCCATGATGTCTTCACCTATAAAACGACGTTTAATATCCATTGCCTGCCAGCCATGCCATTCAGAGAAGGAGTAGTTGCCATAAATATTCAGTTTACCTAAGTTCATATTCAGATCGAGGCCTGCATTTCCTCCAACTGTACGTGTAAATGTTAAGCCTGAGTTGAAATTTCCATTAAATCCGGGCGCTTTGTTATGTTTTGTTTTAATGTTTATGATGCCTGCATTGCCTTCAGCATCAAATCGTGCCGACGGGTTTTCAATAATTTCGATGCTTTTGATGTTTTTCCCCAGCATGCCTTTTAAAAGCGGAGCCAGCTCTTTTCCCGAAACATAGGTTGGTTTATCATCAATCATTACAACTATACCCTGCATCCCTTTCAGGGTAATATTATCATCGTTATCGATGCTGATACCAGGTGTTTTTTTAAGGATTTCGTACACGCTTTCCGTTGCCGAAGTGATGGAGGCGTTGGGATTAATAACGGTTTTATCCACAGCCTGTTCCACAAAACTTGTTTTGCCTGTGATTACCACTTCCTTAAGTTGCTGGCTGGAGGATTTCAGCACAACCGTTTTCTCTATAAGTAGGTTTTTGGAGTCAATAACCAGTCGTTCCGTTTCGTTGGGGTCAAATCCAATCATTCTGGCCGAAAGGATATATTCGCCTGCACTGACTTTATCAATATTATATTCACCGTTTTCGTTGCATACCGCGCCTCTTTCAATGCTCATGGTTTTGGGATTCAGGAGTGTAACAGTCGAAAAAGGTACCGGTTGTTTTTGGCTGTCGAGAACCCGCCCTTTAACAGTGCCTGTTGGATTGTTGGCCTGTACAAGGACAGATGCCATAATTAAGAAAGTCAGCAATAAATAATAGGAGAAATGTGCTTTCATTTTGTTTGGTTTTAGATTATGAAAGCAAAATTAAATGTGTGATTCCTGTTGGGAAATTAAAAGGTGATGAATGTGTTAATTTGCAGGTTGAAAGTGTAATTTCTGGAATTAAATGAAATATCAGTTTGGGTAACCGATAATGTATTTACAAGAAGAAATACTTCGGCTGGAATATTCAGGCACAAAAAATACATAGAATTTCACATAGAAAAAGTTATGCTTTTTCCCTGCTACCTATGTGAAACCTATGTTCCTTTGTTGCTATGTGGTTCATTGCTTTGGGTTTATAGAAAATAAGAAAACTGTGAACTATTCTTCCGGGTAAAGAAATCAATCATGTTAATGTATCTAAATTTACAAAAAACCATGAACATGCCCTAAGCAGATAAGCAGTTAAAATTATCAGAAAGTTTAAATCGCCTCAATTATAAGTTCCACAGCTAATCGGGGGTATTTTTTTGTCAGTTCAGCACTAAAACTCAATCTTATACCCAAGCGATGGAAATGGCATTTTCATCTCATCAATAATCACATCTTTTTTTATGCGATCATAGAATGGGTCGCTGTAATCGGGTTGCATGAGTGCATTTTTAATCATGAAATACCATGTACCGGTATACTTTTCTTTGTTTATCTTGTATGTGATTGATAAATCAACCCCGGTTGAAGAGGGAAATTGTCCTTCATACGCTCTGGAATAATCGGGTTTTGCCCATCTGGCAGCCAATGATTCGTCATACAATACGGGAGTGTATCGCAATCCGCCCATATAAGTAACTTTTACATTTACACCAAGCACATTTTCGCCTTTTATCATCCATTCCTTTCCGGCAAGCAGGTTAATTACATGGCCTCTGTTAAATGCTGTATTGTATTCCTTTCCGTCACTACCGGTATATTTTGAGTCGAAAATGCTTGCTGTAATCAAATAGTAATAACCATTTTTCAGAAAACGTTCAATAGTTATGTCAATACCATAGTTTTTACCTGTTCCTGTATTTTCGAGTTTTTGATTAACAGCCCAGTTTGAAGTAACATTAATAATAGAGAATGAACTGTTTGCATATACCGGAATATCTTCCAATATTTGATAAAATGGTTCAACTTTAATGC
>JBBSDG010000508.1:0-3201 GCA_038249635.1 Bacteroidales bacterium
GCCACCCGATTTACGGCATTAGCATTTATTTACTATATTAGCGGATCGCTTAAAGGCACAATAAACTAATCATTTTTTTGAGGCAAATTTTATGAAAAAGCAAACCAACCCACAAACAGCGATTCCGGAACCGGCAAATTCTTTAAAAGGTACTTCGAAAAGTATAAAACCTGATCAGTTTCCCATTGTTGGTATAGGCGCATCGGCTGGCGGACTCGAAGCACTTGAACAATTTTTCGGTAATATGCCTGTCGATACCGGGATGGCATTTGTGGTAATACAGCATCTTGATCCCAATCACAAAGGAATTTTGCGCGAGCTGCTACAGCGCATCACCCAAATGGATGTTTACACCGTAACCGACCGTTTAAAAATTAAACCCAATTGTGTATATATTATCCCGCCTAATTCGAGCATGTCGGTTCTTAATGGTTATCTTCATTTGTTCGATCCCGTTGAAACGCGCGGGCTACGGCTGCCAATTGATTTCTTTTTCCACGCGCTGGCTGATGACCGGCAGGGAAAAAGCATCGGCATTATCCTATCGGGGATGGGTTCGGATGGGAGTGCAGGATTGAAGGCCATAAAAGAGAAAGCCGGCATGGTGCTGGTTCAGGATCCCGGCTCGGCCAAATTCGACAGCATGCCTCGATCTGCTATGGATTCTGTTTCGGTTGATATTGTTGCAACTGCCGGCGAACTACCCGAAAAGCTTATCACTGCCATCAGTCTGCCTATGCAAGTTACAGCCAGGCTGGAAATAGAGAAAGACACCAGTGCCCTCGATAAAATAATTATCCTGCTCCGCTCACAAACAGGCAACGATTTTTCGCAGTATAAAAAAAATACAGTTTATCGCCGTATCGAAAGGCGTATGAGTATTCACCAAATTGATAAAATTGCAAGCTATGTCCGCTACCTTCAGGAAAATCCGGTAGAAGGGGAAATACTTTTCAAGGAATTGCTTATTGGAGTTACCGGTTTTTTTCGCGACAGTAATGTTTGGGAATATTTAAGGGAAAATGTGATACCTGCTTTGGTAACGAGGTTGCCTCATAACTATATTCTCCGGGCCTGGATTCCCGGTTGCTCAACCGGAGAGGAAGCGTATTCCCTGGCTATTGTTTTTAAGGAAGCCATGGAAGAAACAAATGCCGGCAAAAATATTACCTTGCAGATATTTGCTACTGATCTCGACAACGCCGCCATCGAAAAAGCCCGCAAAGGAATCTATCCGGATAACATAGCCAGCGACATTTCTGCAACCCGGCTATCACGTTATTTTATAAAATCCGACGACCAGTACCGTATAAATACCCAGATACGCGAGATGGTGGTATTTGCTCCGCAAAATGTGATTAAACATCCGTCTTTCACCAGGCTCGATATCATTTCGTGCCGTAACCTGCTGATTTATCTGGACGCTGATTTACAGAAAAAACTGCTGGCCATTTTCCATTTCAGTCTTAACTTACATGGAATTCTTATATTGGGCAGTGCCGAAACCAATGGAAGCCAGACAGATCTGTTTTCGGTGATTGATTCTAAATTACGTATTTACCAGCGTACAGATGCTCATAAAACCGACGATCTTATTGATTTCCCCAGTGCTTATACACATTCCAGGTCTGCCATTACCGAAATTCAGAAACCTGTTAATGTTACCGAAAACCTGCAGAATCTTACCGATCAATTGTTGCTGCAGTATTTTTCGCCTGCCAGTGTATTGGTAACCAATCAGGGCGACATTCTTTACATAACAGGTAGCACTGGCAAATACCTTGAACCGGCTGTTGGCAAAGCAAATATGAACCTGTTTGCCATGGCGCGTGAAGGATTACGGAACGAACTGCCTGCCGCTTTCCGTACAGCAACCCAAAGTTTCGAAAAAATAGTTTTACATAATTTAAGTATCAGCGCCGACGGTAGAACAAGACTTGTTCATGTTACTATTCAGCAGATTGAAAATCCATTGCCATTGAAAGGTAAAATCCTGGTGATTTTTAGTGATATGCCCGATGTAGATGTATCCTTATTAAAACAGAGAAAAGTAAAAACCCGTCGCTCCGCTGAAATAGACGGACTTGAACTTGAGGTGCAAAGCCTGAAAGAACTGGTGCAAAGTAACCGTGAAGAAATGCAGACTTCGCAGGAGGAACTGAAATCGACCAACGAGGAGTTACAGTCAACCAACGAAGAATATCAGTCAACCAACGAAGAACTCACCACTTCGAGAGAAGAAATGCAAAGCCTTAACGAAGAGCTTCATACGGTTAATGTTGAGTTACAGAGCAAAATTGAAGATGCCGCACGCGTAAACAACGATATGAATAACCTGATGAACAGTATTGAAGTGGCTACTTTGTTTCTCGACAAAGATTTAAAAATAAGGCAATACACATTTCCGGCAACCAAAATTTTTAAACTCATACAAAGCGATATCGGGCGGCTTTTTACCGACCAGGTTACCGACCTTGAATATTCCGAAATGCATGCCGACGCCCGCGAAGTATTACGCACACTGGTGTATGTCGAAAAAATAATCGCCACCCGCGACGCGCGCTGGTTTACTGTCCGCATTATGCCATACCGGACTTTCGATGATAAAATTGATGGCCTGGTGATCACGTTCATCGAAATTACAAAATCGAAGCAACTTGAAATCAGGTTGAGGGAAACAAAGAATATGCTTCGTTCGCTTGTTGATGCCGTACCTGATGTTGTGCTTGGATTGTCGGCCGAAGGCCTGGTAATAGAGTTTAACGTTGTGGCCGAAAAACTTTTTGGTTTTAAACGCGACCATGTATTGGGTAAAAAATATGTTGATTTATTTATTCCGGAAGTGTCGCGGAAAAAAGTAGAGTCGGAAATGAAAAAACTGCTGACCGGCCATATTCCCAACCGTTTTATAAACAATGTAAAAGCAGCCGACGGCAATGAAATGGAAATTGAATGGACAGCACACAAGCTTTCCGGCGAAAATGGAACAGTGTCGGGAATAATTACGATAGGGACTAGTATTAGTAAGGCTTGAATATTGAATAGTGAATAATGAATAATGAATAGTGAATCAATGTCGTTTAGTTAAGGATTTGTCATAATCGTTTGTAATTCATGCAGTAAGATTTTTTCTGTTTCTTATCTCGAAGTACATTTCTTCCAGGTCTAATTATTTCTCTAGTACCAGCGACTATTTGATCA
>JBBSDG010000509.1:0-3172 GCA_038249635.1 Bacteroidales bacterium
CTGTCCATATAATTGCGGGTCTGGAACGCCAGGCGGTGGCGGAGTTCCATATTCTTTTTCACCACATTGCGGCGAAGGTCGAGATAACGGTACTTCATGCGAAGCTCATCACCGCCGTCGGTATTATCTTCAATGGTAAAAGGCGGCGTTTTCGACTCGTTCAGGATATCCAGCTTTTCGACAGTAATTTCGATATCGCCGGTTGGCATTTTAGGGTTTTTGTTGCTTCGTTCCGAAACTTTGCCGGCAACCATAATTACAAATTCCCTTCCCAGTTTCCTGGAAGATTCGTATAATGATGCGCTGGTTTCGTTGTTGAAAACCAGTTGGGTAATACCATATCGGTCGCGGAGATCAATAAAACTCATTCCGCCCAGGTCGCGCGAGCGCTGCACCCAGCCGGTTAATACAACATTGTTGCCCACATGGGTCATATTCAGTTCTCCACAAGTATGTGTACGAAGCATAATTCTTTGATTTTGAAGGCTGCAAAAGTAGCAATTTTTTAGGAGACACAGATGCATACGTGAAAGCACCGATATGATAAATCATTTAATTGATTATCAGCGTATTAATATGCAATAAGTTATCTGGTAATTTAGTAGCAATATCCTTATTTTCATGAAATCTCCTTTAAATTTATGTATAAGTCATAATATATAGCCGGTTCGGACTTATTGTAAATCTTACAATAATATCATAAAAAGCGTTAAAACCATTTGCCGAAAGTGCTGAAACACTTGATTTTGCCTCTCAAATTCATTACCTTTGCAAACTTTTCTGAAAATAAACTGAAATTCCCATACTATGAAACTCTCACAATTCAGGTATCATCTGCCAAATGAACTGGTTGCACTTCACCCGGTCGAAAACCGCGATGAATCAAGATTGATGGTGCTTGACCGCAAAACTCAAACCATTGAACATAAGACCTTCAAGGATATATTAAATTATTTTGGCGACGGCGATGTTTTTATTCTGAATAACACCAAGGTTTTCCCGGCACTTTTATTAGGAGAAAAAGAAAAGACCGGCGCTAAAATTACCGTTTTCCTACTTCGTGAACTTAACAGCGAAGCCCGTTTGTGGGATGTATTGGTTGATCCGGCACGTAAAATCCGCATCGGTAATAAATTGTATTTTGGGGATGATGATTCTTTGGTTGCCGAAGTAATCGACAATACCACTTCGCGTGGACGCACACTTCGTTTCCTTTTCGACGGACCTTACAGCGAATTTAAACGTACCATCGAATCCCTGGGTCGCACTCCGCTTCCCGAGGAATTACAGCGTCTTCGCGACATTGAACCCGACGATAAAGAGCGCTACCAGACCATTTATGCTAAAAACGAAGGGGCCGTTGCCGTTCCCTCAGCCGGTCTTCACTTCAGCCGTGAGTTGATGAAACGCCTCGAACTACAAGGAGTAAATTTTGCCGAAGTAACGCTTCATGCCGGTCTTGGTAATTTCCGCGCTATTGATGTGGAAGATCTTACCAAATACAAAATGGACTCGGAAGAGTTGCTTATTGAAGAAGAGCAGGCTCAGATTGTGAACCGGTCCATTGATTCGCGACGTAAAGTCTGCGTGGTAGGCACAACTACCATGAAAGCCGTTGAATCGTCAGTTACTATTTCAGGACACCTCAAGCCATACAGTGGGTGGAGCAATAAGTTTATTTTCCCTCCTTACGAATTCAGCATAGGGTCGAGCATGATCACAAATTTTCATTTGCCGCAATCGCCTATGATGATGATGGTGGCAGCTTATGCAGGATATGATCTGCTGATGAAAGCCTACAAAGAAGCCGTTGCACAGAAATACCGTTTCTTTACATACGGGGATGCGATGCTGATTCTTTAAGAAATCAAAAATACCCATATTCACAAAATCCCTTCGGAAGAAGGGATTTTTTTTTGATCTTTGTACCTTAATAAGGTCGTGATGGCTTATAGTCAAACCGACGGTAAGAAAACGTACTTATGGAATCAATACGAAAAATATACAAAACCGGCCTCGGTCCCTCAAGCAGCCACACCATGGGGCCGCGCTTTGCTGCCGAAAAATTCAGACTGAAAAACGAGCCTGCAACCGCCATCCGGATTACGCTTTACGGCAGCCTGGCCGCTACCGGGAAAGGACATCTTACTGATCAGGTATTGCGCGAATCGTTTCCGGAGGATAAAGTGAAAATTATCTGGGAAAAAGATACCGTACTTCCCCAGCATCCAAACGGTATGAAGTTTGAAGCCCTGGATGATAACGGCACATTGCTGGATGAATGGACCGTTTTTAGTGTTGGCGGAGGCGATATTGAGGATGAAGAAATGAAAACACAGAAAGTTACTGTTTACCCGCATACAAAAATGAACGATATCCTGAAGTGGTGCCAGCAGAATGGACGCACGCTATGGGAATATGTCGAAATACATGAAGGCGAAGATATCTGGTTGTTCCTGGCTGAAGTATGGAAAACCATGAAGGAATCCATAGTCCGCGGGCTGGAGCATGAAGGCGTTTTGCCCGGAATTTTGCACCTGCAGCGAAAGGCTTCTACCTACCATATTAAAGCCAAAAGTTCGGCCGGAACTTTGCAGAAACGAGCCTTGGTTTTTGCTTACGCTCTGGCGGTGTCTGAGGAAAATGCAGGCGGAGGAACCATTGTTACTGCTCCAACCTGCGGATCATGCGGAGTGGTACCGGCAGTGCTTTATCATTCACAAAATACTTATGAATATTCGGATATAAAAATACTCCGCGCTCTGGCCACTGCCGCTCTGATTGGAAACCTGGTGAAAGAAAATGCTTCAATCTCCGGCGCACAGGTGGGTTGCCAGGGCGAAGTGGGTACTGCTTGCGCCATGGCTGCCGGGGCTGCAGCACAACTTTTTGGAGCAACTCCTTCGCAGGTGGAATATGCCGCCGAAATGGGACTTGAACATCATCTTGGACTTACTTGCGATCCTGTGGCCGGTCTGGTCCAGATTCCTTGCATCGAACGTAACGCTATTGGTGCCGGACGCGCTATGGATGCCAGCGCGTATGCCATACTATCCGATGGTCAGCATCGAGTGAGCTTTGATAAAACCTGTCTTGCCATGAATCAAACGGGTCACGATCTGCCGGATATTTATAAAGAAACTTCTGAGGGGGGATTGGCGTTGTTTATGAA
>JBBSDG010000510.1:0-3167 GCA_038249635.1 Bacteroidales bacterium
GTGGGTTGCATTCCTGTTGTCGCGGGTGCGGTTTACACCGGGATCGTTAGTACGTGCATTGGACTGTTCAATCTTTCTTCCACTCCTTGCCTGATCTGCGTCGCGGTATTCAGTAGGGCGGTATTCCCTGCTTTTATTGTCAACCGAAGGACGATACGCATTATACCTGTTGTTGCGAACACCAGTGTTTCCGGCTCTGTTGTTGTCAACTACTTCCATGGTTCTTACCCTGTTGCGGCTGTATCTTTCAACCTCTCTTACCTCAGGACCATTGTACCAGGAGTTGCGATGTCCATAGGAGTTATGATTATCAACGTATACATTGTTTATGTAAGTGATGTTTGTTATGCGTACAGGCCTGTCGTAGATGTAGCGGTTCCAGTCATTTGAGCAGAAGCGGTTGCGGGGCACAAAGGTCCACCATGGATCGGGAGCATACCAGTTAGAGTTGGTTTGAGCGTAAATGTTTGGTCCCATGGGAGCCCAGCCCCAGTAGTTGTCATATGAACCCCAGCTTACCCAGGCAGGCGCCCATTCGGTACCGGGTATCCATGTCCAGCCCAGGTAGTTATCGAAATCCCAGCGGCCATAGTGAAAGGTAGCCCATCCCCAGTCGTAGTTGGAATTCCAGGTCCAGCCATAGGATGTGTAAACCCAGTTTCCTCCTGATGAATATGGCCTGAATGATTCAGGATTGTCAAAATAAGGACGCCAAACGTAGCCGTAATCGGAAGAATATATCCAGTCGCCATAAGGTGAGAGCTGATCGTAGAAAGTCTGAACTGAGATGGTTATTTGAGTATTTCTGTTTTTGTATTTGTGTGCTTCGGCACTGAATACTATGACCATCGAAAGGAGCAGTAAAAAAATTATCTTTTTCATGGCAGTAGGAATTAGTAGTGTTATTTAATTAACCCTTTATTTACAGTAGTTTTAGACACTCTGTTATAAAGTATCTTGCAAAGCCTGTGCCACAATCGGGAAATATTTAAACTATTTTTTCAAGGACCTGCAAATTGCCATGACAAATTATTGCATCCGACTGATAATCAAAACATAAAAAAACCGGCAACAGATAAAATATTGCCGGTTTTATAAATATTGGTAAGCTGATTCTACTTTTTATCAACCGTTCTATTAAAGGCTGCTACCCCATCATCAAGGAATTTAATGTACGAAGCGATATCCAGATCGTATGCATGAGGTTGAACGAGCGAATTCCCTTCGCTATCAAGGATAAGGTAAAATGGCTGAGCATTGGCCCCGAATTTTTCGATCTGAATTTCGGCATTTTTCTTTCCGAGTAGCTTCACCTCCCGGCCATTTTTATTCGTGTACCATTCTGCCTGAGGCAATTCAATTACTTTATCATCCACATACAAAGCAGCTAATACAAAATTTTCACGCAGGCGTTTCAGTACTTCCGGATCGCTCCACACGCGGTTTTCCATTTCGCGGCAATTGGTACAACCATGGCCTGTAAAATCAACAAACACGGGCTTGTTCAATACCTTTGAGGCTTTCAGAGCCTCGTCGTAGTCGAAATATCCTTTTAATCCATGAGGGATTTTTAGCGCTGTGTTGCTGTACTTTGGCGCTTCGGCAATATTCCCTTTGTTTTCATTACCTCCTCGGGAATTTTCGCGGACAATGGCTGTGATATCAAAATCCTGCGTTTCCATCGGCGGAAGCCAGCCGGAAATACCTTTTAAAGGTGCACCCCACAAACCGGGGATAAGATAGATTACAAAGGTGAAGGTAGCAATTATGAGTATGAGCCGTGGAAAGGATTTCACAACCGGGTAGTCGCTATCGTGCGGGAATTTAATTTTACCCAGCAGGTAAAAGCCCATCATGGTGAAAATTACGATCCAGAAACCCAGGTATATTTCGCGGTCGAGGATGCCCCAATGGTAGGTTTGGTCAGGAATGTTGAGGAATTTAAGCGCGAAAGCAAGCTCAATAAAACCAAGTACAACCTTTACTGTATTGAGCCAGCCGCCTGATTTGGGCATTTTGTTGAGCCATTGCGGAAATAAGGCAAAGAGAGTAAATGGTATTGCAAATGCAAGCGAGAAACCAAGCATCCCGATAATAGGTTTAAGAATTTGTCCGCCAACCGATTCAACCAGGATGGTGCCAACAATAGGACCGGTGCAACTGAATGAAACCAGAACTAATGTGAACGCCATAAAAATGGTTCCAATAGTCCCGCCTTTATCTTCGGCCGAAACCGATTTATTTACAAGCCAGTTCGGCATGGTAATTTCGAAGTATCCGAAAAAGGAAGCCGCAAAAATTACGAATATCAAAAAGAATAAAACATTTGGTATCCAGTGTGTACTAATCCAGTTACTGAATTCGGCGCCAAAAAGCACCGCCACAACAGTTCCGAAAAGTGTATATATTGCAATGATGGAAAAACCGTAGATGGTTGCCTGCACTTTACCGTTTGAGCCTGACTTTAAAAAATAAGATACAGTCATAGGGATCATAGGGAAAACACAGGGTGTGAGAATTGCTATCAGTCCTGCCGCAAATGCAATCAGAAAGAACATCCATAAGGGGGTTTTGCCATCATCAACGGGTTTTGACTTATCACTAACTATGGCGCTACTGGTTGAATCTGCTTTAGCAACAGTAATAGTATCAATGGTTTTCGATCTGGCGGTGTCTGTGCCAACAGCAGCAATAACAGGTTTATACGTTTTTGAACCGGCAAACTCGACACTAAATGGCTTTGAATCGAAAATACAGCTTTTATTATCGCAAGCCTGAAATTCGACTTCTCCCGAAACTTTCACCGGCTTGTTACTCTGAATCTTAATTTTTTGGGTGAAGACCGCCTGCAACGCAAAATATTTGACTTTCATTTCGAATACTTCATCAAATTCTTCGAGAGGTTTAGGCTCGCTAACTTTGCCGGTTAATTTGAATCCGTTGGGCTTATCATATATAAATAAGGTAGGCTTAGGACCATCGGGCGGCACATCCTGCGAATACAGATGCCACATTGGTTGAATCTTTGCTTCAAATTGCAATTCGGCAACAGTATCGTTTATACGGTTTGCTTTGAATGTCCATTTAACAGGTTCCAGCAATTGCGAAAAAGCAGAAAACCCGGTTAATAAACTAAGTAAAAATATAATTATCAGTACTTTACCAGA
>JBBSDG010000511.1:0-3164 GCA_038249635.1 Bacteroidales bacterium
AGAATAAAGGTTTTCCCTTTGTTTTCGGGCTTCAGCATCTGGTCGGCCATTTCGATGGCGGTGAGCAGCAATATTCCGCTACCCATTTTACCGGCAGCGCCGAGAACGGAGACTTTCTGGATTCGGTTTGTATATTGCATGGAGGATTTGGGGTTTAAGGATTGGGATTTAGGGAAATGAAATGGTGAAGGGAGATTGGCGAAAAAGTGAAAAGTGAAAAGTGAAGAGTGAAAAACTTTTTCCTATTTCTTTTAACTATTAACTAACCTACCACCGAGGTTTTCTTTTCTCCAGGAAAGCATTCATCCCTTCGGTTCCCTGTGCGCCAAATTGTTGCCCGAATGACTGGGCTTCAAGCAAACTACCCTGCGCAAGTGAAACCTGATAACCTGCACGGGTAACAAATTTCACCATTTTAACGGCATCCGGACCTTTGGAGGCTATAACGGCACCAATTCGGAATACTTCCTCCATAAGTTGTTCGGGTTCGGTAATTTTTTGAATAAGACCTATGCGTAAAGCATCGGCAGCGGTGAGCATTTCGCCGGTGGTAAGCATAAAAAGCGCATCACCCATTCCTATGAGTCTGGGCAATCGTTGTGTAGCGGCATAACCAGGAATAAGCCCCAGGTTAACTTCGGGCTGCCCGAATTTTGCATTGCTGGATGCAATTCGAAAATCGCATGCAAGAGCCAATTCGAGACCTCCGCCAAGCGCAAAACCATTGATGGCAGCAATTACAGGTACTCTAACAGTAGTTAAACTCCTGAATGTATTCTGGCCGCGTAATGAAAATGCTTCTGCTTCTTCGGGTGTTTTATTAACCATCTCGGAAATATCAGCACCCGCAACAAATGCTTTTCCGGCTCCGGTTATAACTATAGCCGTTAATCCGGGATCAGCGGCTTGGTTGGCAATAAGATAATCCATCTCATCAAAGAAAGCTGTGTTAAGCGCATTAAGGCTTTCGGGGCGGTTGATGGTTATAAGCAGCAGGCTTCCACGGTGCTCGGGTTGAAGAATTTTATATTCCATTGATTTTGGTTTGAATACAAATGAGGTTGCTCCTACAATTGAAACAAATATAAAGCTATTTCGATATAGGAAACAATTCCGGTTTATAAAAGTTAACTTCTCAAAGGCTCTTAATAAAGACCCTTAACGCGTGGCTTCCCGGCAATAAAATCCTTCAGATAAAATGGTTCACAATAAGCCAGATCGGCGAAATTGCCATTCTCAAAATCCTTTTGAGCCAGCATGCATATGGCTCTGGCGGATAGATTTATATTGTCAAAAAATGTGAAATCGTGTCTTGGTTCAAACAGGTTTCTGCATTTTGAAGCTCCATCACCAAAATATATAATTTCCTTACCAACAAATGAGCTGAAAGAATCTTCGGTAATAATACTTGCATTAACAGGTTCAATGAGCTGCAGATCCTGATCGAACATGGCCGTATAAACTTCCATGCGGCGGGCATCCAACATCGGGCAAAGCAGAATATTATCCAGGTTCCTTCGCTTTTCTATACATAATTGCAAAGCCTGCCATGCCAGTGATTTCAATGTATCAATAGCAATAATTGGTTTATCGAGCGCGTAGCAAAGCCCTTTAGCCGAAGAAACTCCGATCCGTAAACCGGTGTAGGATCCCGGACCCATACTAACTGCAACAGCATCCAGTTGCGGATAGGTCAATCCTGCCTTGGAAAAAACATCAGCAATATAGCCGGTAAGCGAAGCCGAATGCTCCCTGGTTCCTTCCGACTCACGGATAGCAAGTAGTTTTCCATCCTTTATCAATGCCACTGAACAAATGGATGTTGCTGTTTCTATACCCAGAATTAATGCCATGTCTGTAATTGAATAACTGATGCAAAGTTACATGAAAAAAGTTCCGGGTGCCTTGTTCCCTTAAACGGAACCCGGCACCCGGATCATAAAAAGCGTGTGAATTCTGTTTAAACAGTGTTTTATTTAGCTTCGTCAGTATATAAGTCCTTGGGATCAACCTTTTTAACCTTGTCTCCGTCTTTCAACTTCTTGGAAACAGCCCGGTAAGGAGCAGTAATAATTTCCTGTCCTTCTTTCAATCCTTCGATGACCTGGATGTACATATTATCCTGGATTCCAGTTTTAACTTTCACCATTTTTGCAACGCCGTTGTCGTACATGAAAACATATTCCTGAACAACTTCCACTTTCTTTTTTGTTTTCTCATCGTCCTGTGCCTGGCCACCTTCTTTTTCAACTTTAGGAGCAGCCACTTTTGATGTATCCGCCCTTGAGGTAATGGCCTGTATAGGAAGTGTAAGAACATTTACTTTGCTCGCTGTTTGAATATCTACTGTTGCCGACATACCCGGACGGAAAGGTGAATCGTTAGGCTTATCAGCAGAGATAAGGTCTTTGTATGAATCCAGAAGCAAACGGATTTTTACATCAAAATTGGTAACCTGGTCGGCACTTACACCAACTGTATTGGCAGATGTGCTGATCTCGGTTACAATTCCCTTGAACTTGCGGTTGAGGTATGCATCAACTTCGACCAACGCAGTATCATTAAGTGCTACGCGAACTATATCATTTTCGTTAACGCTCACTTTTACTTCCATGGTTAGCAGGTTGGCAATCCGGAGTATTTCGGTACCTGATCCAAACTGTGAAGCCCCTGCAACGCGCTCGCCTTTTTCGATATTAAGTTTTGAAACAGTTCCTGCAACTGGAGCATAGATTGAGGTTTTCGAGAGATTTTCTTTAGATTCCTTAACACCGGCTTCAGCATTTTTAACATTAAAAGCCGCAGCTTTCACACTTTGTTCACCCGCTTCCACCTGGGCAAGAGCTACTTCGTAGTTTGCCTTTGATGATTCGAATTCAGCATCTGAAATTGTCTTCTGACTATGAAGTTTATCGTTCCGATCAAACGAACTCTTGGCATTGATAAACTGTGATTTTACCTGTGCAAGCTGAGCTTTTGAATTGGCCAGATTAGCCTGCGATGTATTGAATGCTGCAATGGTCCGGTCGTAATTCGACAGGTATATTTCTGGATTTATCTTTGCCAGCAACTGACCTGATTTAATAAGGTCGCCCTCTTTTACATAGAGTTCTATTACCTCGCCCGATACATCCGGCGAAAGCTTCACCTCAAATTCGGGAGCA
>JBBSDG010000512.1:0-3122 GCA_038249635.1 Bacteroidales bacterium
ATTCCTAAACTCAACAAAAACTTACTGTAATGAACAACACTAACCGCAGCATTTTGCTGCAAGCCTCCGAAATGCCTGATAAATGGTATAATATTGCTGCCGACCTTGGCGGGAAAATGTTGCCACCTTTGCATCCCGGCACACTTAAACCTATTGATGGCGCTTCGATGAGCGCACTTTTTCCGGACGAACTGATTAAACAGGAAATGTCGGGCGAACGCTTTATCAGTATTCCTGATGCTGTAAAAGAACTGTATTCCATGTTCAGGCCTTCGCCTTTGTACAGAGCCGTCAACCTCGAAAAAATGCTTGGAACTCCGGCAAAAATTTACTATAAATATGAAGGTGTTAGTCCGGCTGGTTCGCACAAAACCAATACTGCAATTCCCCAGGCTTACTACAATAAAATGGAAGGCATTAAAAAGATTGCCACCGAAACAGGTGCCGGGCAATGGGGATCGGCGCTAAGCTTTGCCTGCAACCACTTCGGAATTGACCTGCAGGTTTTTATGGTTAAAGTTAGTTACGACCAAAAACCATATCGCAAAATGCTGATGAACCTCTGGAACGGGAAAGTATTAGCTTCTCCAAGTAATACCACAAAAGCAGGCAGAGATATTCTCGCCAAATACCCTGATAGTCCCGGTAGCCTTGGTATTGCAATTAGCGAAGCCATTGAGATGGCCGTAAGCGATCCAAAAACCAAATATTCGCTTGGCAGTGTACTCAATCATGTATTACTTCATCAAACCATAATCGGCCTCGAAGCTGAAAAACAATTCGAAAAAGCAGGCGATTATCCTGATATTGTTATCGGTTGCCTGGGCGGCGGCTCGAACTTTGCCGGCATTTCATTTCCTTTTGTACGTCATAACCTCGATGGCAAAAAGAAAACACGCTTTATTGCCGTTGAACCTTCTTCCTGTCCGAAACTCACCAAAGGGTTATTCAGGTACGATTTTGGAGATGTGGCAGGCATGACACCTCTCCTGCCGATGTACACGCTTGGCCACGAATTTATACCACCGGGAATCCACGCCGGTGGCTTGCGTTACCACGGGGCATCGCCATTGGTAAGCACATTAGTTCAGGAAGGCATAGTTGAAGCCCAGGCAATTGATCAGTTGGAGTGTTTCGAGGCAGGTTTAAAATTTGCCCAGGCCGAAGGAATTCTGCCGGCACCCGAAACTTCACACGCGATTGCTTCAACCATAAGGGAAGCTTTGAAGGCAAAAGCTGAAAACACCCCAAAAACTATTCTTTTCAACCTGAGTGGTCATGGCTATTTCGATATGTATGCTTACCAGCAATACCTTGACGGGAAACTTACCAATTTTGTTTTCGACGATTCCAGTCTTGGAGAAATTGAAAATCAGACTCACCCGATTGAGCTGGCTTTTAGATAGGACATATTTCACTCAAATTTAAAACGCACCCTGTAAATTGCAAGGTGCGTTTTTGTTTGTATGAAAGATTAACATCCAATAGACAACTATCTGGTTATGTGAGATTTGAATTACCTTAAAAACATTCGAAGACGAAAGGGTTTCAATATTTCAAAAAAAACAACTATCTTTGAACTAAAATTCAGGAAGATGGAATCAAAACAATCATTCCAGAAAAGAGCCGAAGCAGGTAAAGCAATATTATCTAAACAACTGCCTTTCAATCTAAAAGAGTTAAAAGAGCAGATAAAGAGGCTAAATCAACATAGCATTCAGGATCAAGAGAAAAAACGCAAAGCCTAAGGTTTTTTGTAGTTTGAAATTATTTGTATTATCCAAAAAAGATTTTTCATTTTGGACATCAATTTACGTGATAGCATAAGAGAGATTATTTTAAGAACTATTGAAATTGAGCATTCTGGCTTAATTCAAAAAATCGCTTTGCATCTTAAAAAAACAAATCACACAAATTTGTCCTCTGTTAATACCAGAATTCGCAAAGAGAAAGAAGTAACAGAATTAGTAAACTTTATAGAGCAGAATAATTTTTGGTTCAATAATATTGATGAGAATAAATATGCCGGAGAAGGAGCAGAACAAAAAGTTTATTTAGATGAAGACGGCAGACATGTATTGAAGCTTAATGATTCAATTTTCTATTCATCTTGGCTTGGTTATTTTAACAGCTTACAGATTCACAATCTGTTATTCCCGGATACAAAATACGAATTAATAGGTTTTAAGAAAGTACAAGAAAAGCTATATGCAGTTGTAAAACAACACCTTGTAGAATCAACATCGTCAACAAATCTCGACGATGTTAAAAGATATCTTGAAAATAATGGATTCAGTAACAAGAGAAATAATGACTATTACAGTACTGAATTAGGTATTATTCTTGAAGACCTACATGATGAAAATGTCCTGACGAATAAAGGAATTTTATTTTTTATAGATACGGTAATCTATTATAAGTCTGACTTATAAAGCAATAAGGAACAAATTAACTACAAAATAAAAACGCACATGTTAATATACAGATGCGCTTTTCTTGATGATTAATAATACATCTAGTCCTTCAATACCTTATTCACTAAATCCGCAGCTTCCTGCAAAGTTGTTGCTGAAAAAACCGCAAGTCCTGAATTATTGATAAGGTCTTTGGCTTCTTCGGCATTGGTTCCCTGCAGCCTTACAATAATAGGAATAGGAATATTACCGATGTTCTTATATGCATCAACAATTCCCTGGGCCACGCGGTCGCAGCGTACAATGCCGCCGAAAATATTTACAAGAATTGCTCTTACTGAAGGATCTTTCAATATGATTCGGAAAGCGCGTTCCACACGTTCAGCATTGGCTGAACCACCTACATCGAGGAAGTTGGCAGGATCGCCACCACTTTGCTTGATTATATCCATGGTAGCCATTGCCAGACCGGCGCCATTTACCATGCAGCCAACATTGCCATTCAGTTTTACATAATTGAGGTTGTATTTGCCGGCTTCCACTTCCGAGGGATCTTCTTCGTGAATGTCGCGCATCGCAGCATAATCAGGATGGCGATACATAGCATTTCCATCCAGCCGCATTTTGCAATCCACAGCAAGTATTTTATCATCACTGGTTTTGAGTACAGGATTTATTTCGAGCATGGCACAATCGGCACCCATATAG
>JBBSDG010000513.1:0-3119 GCA_038249635.1 Bacteroidales bacterium
GAAGCAGAAAATGCTGAATTCAGCATCAGGAGAACCAGTTCGGATATTTCAGGATATACTGGAAAAGGATATGTTGAAAGCAAAGAAGGAGACGCATTGCAAACAATCAGGTGGACTTTTGACGCTCCCGAGATTGGCGGTTATTTGCTTGAATTCAGATATAGTATGAGCCGGCAGGAGAATTTTGCCGGAAAAGTCAGGATCAATGGCGAAAATACTGGAGAGTTGGTTTTCTGGCCCAGTGGAAGCAACCAGAATTGGGTATGGGATAAAATTAACCGAAATCTGAAAGCAGGCAGGAATGTCATTGAGCTTGAAGTGGAGGGATGGGTAAATCTCGACCATTTAAATCTGATAAAAAGTGAACTTTGAAATTAATTTAATGAATTGTCAATTATTTATGATTAATATTCTATAGTTATGATGAAAATACGTTTAA
This sequence comes from Bacteroidales bacterium, assembly GCA_038249635.1. GTDB lineage: Bacteria > Bacteroidota > Bacteroidia > Bacteroidales > UBA4417 > UBA4417. The sequence continues at coordinate 440 of JBBSDG010000513.1, forward strand.
GTTTGGTTTTAATACCTCTTGCCATTTGCCTGGCTTCATGCGTTAACAAATCAGGCATAACCATAAACAACCAGTTGACCGGCAAGCCAGTTCAATATGGTATTTCAGAGCTTCAGAAAGTGAAAAATTATTCCGGCGACTGGGTAGTTCAAACAACCCTGGATCCCAATCTGGCTGCTGAGGCTTTTCAGCTCAGTGTTTCAGGTGAAAATATTACCGTTTCCGGAGGCGATGCAACCGGGATCATGTACGGATTACTTTCCATCAAAGAACAATTGAACAGCAATCAAAAAGAAATCAATCCTGAAAACGAATCTCCACGTTTCCCTTTCAGGGCCATCAAATTCAACCTGCCATGGAATTCATACCGCATTGGAGAAGCCTTACAACAACATTACGAAACCAGTCGCGACACTATGTTCTGGCATTCCTTTCTCGATATGATGGCCGAAAATCGTTTCAACGCGCTAACCCTTTGGAACCTTCATCCTTTCAATTATCTGGTAAAAACCACTAAATATCCTGAAGCCTGTGGTTTTACCGATACTGAAATGGCCGAATGGGAAACCTTTTGGAAAGCCATTTTCAGGATGGCACAGGAGCGGGGAATAGAAACTTACCTGATCAACTGGAACATTTTTGTTTCGCCTGAATTTGCTAAGGCTCATGGGGTTGCCGATTACTGCGTCAATGGGGACTATTTTATTGAAAAGGGCGATACTTCTGAAATCATCAAAGATTACATGCGCGAATGTGTGAAAGAAGTCATCGACAAATACCCCGACCTCACCGGATTGGGCATTACTTTGGGCGAAGGAATGGGAGGAATGACTGCCGATGAACGCGAGAAGTGGCTACTCGATAGTTATATTCAGGGAATGCGGGAAGCTTCCAGAAAAGTAAAATTTATTCACCGTGTGCCACTTTCGGCAGGCAAATGGAGTGGCGGAACAACAGATCCTGCTGTTGAACGGATGACGCGAGAAACCCTTGACACGCTGACCTGCGTAGACGGCCCCATCACCATCGAACTAAAATTCAACTGGTCGCACGGATACTCGTGTCCCGAACTGGTCAAAGTTCATGGCGGTGAATTGACTGATGCCTATTGGAATCCTGTGCCCAAAAACTATAAATTGTCGTGGATGATTCGCAACGAAGACTTTTTTGCGCTCCGCTGGGGACAGCCCGATTTTATTCGTCAGCACATTTCCGAAAACGGGAAGGATTATGTGAATGGATATTTTGTGGGTTCGGAGTGCTACATTCCGGCCAAAGATTATTTTACCGCTCTGCCAAACACCAGTTATAAATGGGCTTTCGAGCGGCAATGGATGTTCTACAAGGAATGGGGTCGCTTGCTTTATAATCCGGCAACTTCAGATGAAACATTCACCAATGCCTTTGAAACCCGTTTCCCCGGAAATGGAAAATCGCTTTTTGAGGCACAACGAAAAGTTAGTCGCGTTCCACTGATATTGGCATCATACTGGAACGCTACCTGGGATTTCACCCTCTATTCCGAAGGCATGATGAGTATCATGGACCAGGATTCGATGAAACTGATTTCGCTTACCGACCTCTGCAATAAAAAGCCAATGGCTCCCAATTACATAGGCATAAAAGAATTTCTGGACAATGGGATGAAAAATACTGAAGGTAAAATTTCACCCATCCAACTGGCTGACTCAATTGCTTCTTTTTGCCAGTCTACACTAAACGAAGTTGAAAATATTTCCACAGAAAAAAGTGCCGACCTGTTGTACGAAGTTTCTGATATCCGAATATGGGCCGGACTAGGTATGTATTTTTCCAATAAACTCAAGGCAGCTGTCGAATACCAGCAATTCATCAATTCGGGCGATAAAAAGCATTTGCAGAAAGCTATTGTCTGGTTGGAGAAAGCAACTGCTGACTGGCATCAGGTCATTGAAATTACAACACCGCTTTATCAACTGATGCCTTTACAGCATTACGAAAAAAGCAAGTACCGGTATTTCCACTGGTCGAAAATTGAAGCTCAGGTTCTGGCTGAACTGGATTGGCTAAAACAAGAATAGTTGAAATAAGAGTAAAACACAATAAATAATGATAAAGAAAACTTAATCCCAATTCGCTTTGCACTGGTATTTAGTACCTTCTTATTAGCCGTACTTTTATATGGCGATTGTGCCTGTATATCCGCTGCCAAAAGCCAATGCAGTTTGATTGTGATACGAGGCGAAAAAGACAAAAAGAAAATCGTTGGCGATACCGAGCAGCAAGCACTCATCAAAGCGGGCAAAGATGACAGCGAAGGTGGCGAAAAAGCACTCAGCACATTTCGAATTTCCAACATCGCAGCTGGTAAATGGCACAATTTGAAACTTTGTTTTAACGGCTCAGTAATCACTGGTTTTGTCGATGGTAATCAGGTAGTGAAAGCTACCGATTTACTTTACGAAACTGGTATGGCTGGCTTGTTGGCCTTGGGCGAGAAGAAGACCTTGAGTATTCCATATTTCGACAATTTGTTGATCAATAAGCCAGATGGAGCGCTTCCATTTCCTACGGTTCTTTCAAAGAAAATTAAACCGATATATAAAGCTGCAAGGAAATAGCAGAATATTATCTTTTCAAATGGTATAAATTAAAAACCTGCAGATCAAATACATGAAAAAGCAAATTTTTTGCAATTAGC
>JBBSDG010000514.1:0-3114 GCA_038249635.1 Bacteroidales bacterium
ACTGTTTTCATGTTAAGGATTTATACCACAAAGGTATATCAAAATAGTATGTATTTTTCAGGAAGGGAGAATAATTTTGAAGTATTTTACAGAAATACAACTTTTGACTAAGCTCAATAATTCCTACGTAAACGACTGCATCTCACGCAATTTCTTAAAAATCCCTCCTGTTATAATCAGGTCATGATGGTTACCACGTTGAACAATCTCACTGGCATTCAGTACAATAATTTCGTTGTCTGGTTGAATGGTCGAAAGTCGGTGGGCAATAACCACCGAAGTTCGGTTATGTAGGATTAGAACCACTATAGCAAATGATACCAGCAAAAACAGTGTATCCATCATATTGAAGATAATAGTAAGCACAGCATAAACCCGTTAAGTTTTTACATAACGCATTAGCTTTAAAAATTTTCTCACAAAATCAGTTTTTGGAAGAGAAAAGCAGGTTGATGATGAATACTCCGCAAAATTAACATTAAATGAGTTTAATCAGCAATTTTTCAATGGTATGCTTATCTGCAACATACAAGGTATTATTTATAAAATCAGTACCTTTGCCGCCATGGAAACAACACGTCAGAATAAAATAGCACGACTACTCCAGAAAGATCTGGGAGAAATATTCCAGGCTATGGGCCGCGACACTTTCCCGGGAAATATGATTACTGTTACAAAGGTGCACGTGTCGCCCGATCTTTTCCTTGCAAAGGTTTATCTGAGCCTTTATGGTAAAACAGAAAAACAGGAACTTTTAGACTTAATAAAAGAACACAGGAAAGAGGTCAGGCTTAAGCTTGGCAACCGGATTCATAACCAGGTCCGCTCAATTCCGGAACTCGATTTTTTTATCGACGATTCGCTCGATTATATTGAGAATATTGATAACCTGCTGAAGAAGAGTTAGCTACCTGATTTCGCAACTTCAATACCTTGTAGAAATAGAGGTCGGAAGTCCGAAGACGGAAGTCCGGAGCTACTCCGAGAACTCATTGTCACTATTTTTGAAGGCGCCTTGTAGCCTTTCATCCCGCTCTGTTTCTGCATCCAAATAAATTCAATTTTATACTGACTACACTTTAATATCCTGAAATAAGCATGCAATACGATCCTATCAAACGTTCGCTTGGAAGTGTTTTTAACAGCACCCCGTTTTTACGAAAAGTATTTTACCGCCTGCTCGACCTGCTTTTGTTGCGCTCGTGGCATGTGCGCCGCGAAATAAAAAAATGGGCTGTCACCTCGCCTAAAGATCCTTCCATACTGGACGCAGGCTCCGGTTTTGGGCAATATGATTTTTATATGTCGTCAAAACATCCTGAATGGAAAATCCGTGGTGTGGATGTTAAAGATGAGCAGATTGCCGACTGCAACGCTTTTTTTAGCCGTATCGGTCGTAAAAATGTAACCTTTGCCATTGCCGATCTCACTGCATTTACGGATACTTTGGCATACGACCTCGTGCTTTCGGTGGATGTGATGGAACATATACTTGAGGATGTTGCCGTATTCCGCAATTTTTATGCTTCGATGAAACCCGGCGGAATGGTGCTTATTTCAACGCCTTCGGACCAGGGCGGAAGCGATGTACACGACCATGATGAGGAAGAATCGTTTATCGAGGAGCATGTTCGCGACGGATACAATATTAACGAAATCCAGGATAAACTAAAGCTGGCAGGATTCAGCCGTACCGAAGCCCGCTATCAATATGGAAAACCCGGACAAATAAGCTGGCGCCTTTCGATGAAATATCCGATCCTGGCACTTGGGAAAACCAGACTTTTCTTCATTCTGCTACCATTCTATTATATTATCACATTCCCTGTTTGCCTGGTGCTTAATTATTTTGATGCAACCATGGATCATAAAACCGGAACAGGGCTTGTGGTAAAAGCGTGGAAATAAGGAATTTTTTTAGGGTTTTAGGAATTGATGGATTGATTTCCATGAGAATGTGATGAAATCCTGATAAAACCTCACCCCAACCCCTCTGTAGGAGGAGAGAGGCTAAAGCTTCCGATTTCCAATTATTTAAACAAAGATTAAGCTTTTTGTCTGATAAGTAATATCACGAAAAAACTCAGGGGCATTATCCCAATCTTAATAATCGTATTTTGAATCTCCCGTTTTTTATAGCACGCCGTTACCTGATTTCGAAGAAATCGCACAATATCATCAACCTTATTTCGGGTATTTCGATGGTAGGCGTAGCGGTAGGAACGGCTGCGCTGATCATTGTGCTGAGCGTATTCAATGGTTTTGAATCGGTTGTGGTATCCTTATTTTCAGTTTTTGATCCGGATATAGAAATTACAATTAACCAGGGGAAAACTTTTAATGAAAATGAAATAAACGCGGATAAAATACGCGACATTCCCGGTGTTATTAGTTACACCAAGGTTGTTGAAGAAAATGCGCTGCTGTATTATAAAAAACAACAATACCTGGCCACTATCAAGGGTGTGGATTCACTTTACCAGGTTAACAGCCCTATTGATTCGCTTCTGGTAACCGGCGAAATGATTCTTCAGAAAGACAGCCTCGATTTTGCCATTCCCGGATACGGCATTGCCTATTTCCTGAACCTGGATATGAAAGCACCTGATAACCTGATATCTGTATATATTCCCAAACGCAAAGGAAGTATCACCGGTTTACCGCAGGAGTCGTTTCGTAGCGAATTTATCAGGCCGATAGCCATATTCTCCGTTCAGCAGGATTTTGACGATAAATTTATGATTGTACCCTTACGCTTTGCCCGCCGTATGCTCGATTATACCGATGAAGTAACGGGAATAGAAATAAGGCTGGATAAAAGTGCTGATGCTGGCAAGATACAGGAAAAGATTGCTGAAGTTATTGGTCCGGAATTCAGGATACAAAATCGTTTCCAACAGCAGGAAGTTCTTTACAAGATTATGAAATCCGAAAAATGGGCTGTTTTCCTGATACTAACGTTTATCCTTATTGTGGCTTCGTTCAATGTTATCGGATCGCTCACCATGCTCATCCTCGATAAACAGAAAGATATAGGGATTTTGCGCAGCCTTGGCGCCAGAGATGGCACTATAAAACAGATATTCTTTTTCGAAGGCTTGCTGATATCGCTAA
>JBBSDG010000515.1:0-3104 GCA_038249635.1 Bacteroidales bacterium
CCATAACATGAGCCAAGAATATTGGCACAAACAATAAAATATTTGTCCGGATCGTAAATGCATCCTTCGCCAACAATTCCATTCCACCATTCGGCAGCATCAGAATTTGCTGTAAAGGCATGGCAAATCCATACCACATTATTACGATCAGGATCTAAAGATCCATAGGTATGATATCCAATTACAACCTCAGGCAAAATACCGCCGCTTTCAAGTTTTATAGATTTCCGGCTATTGTAAACCTTCAGCTCACTCATATTTTCGCATAATAATAAAATTTGTACTAACAGAACCTGAAATATTCCGATCCTGCAAAGAAACAACTTTTGAATTATTTCATTTATAAACTTATAAAAATAAGTTCTCGATGGAAAGATATCTTTCGCCGGTGTCGTAATTAAAAGTGAGAATTTTAGCTCCTTCTGACAATTCAGGAAGTTTTTTTGCAACCGCCGCCAGGGATGCGCCTGTTGAAATTCCGCCAAAGATTCCTTCCTTCAGCGCAAGGTTCCGTGCAAATGCAAAAGCATCTTCTTTACTAACCTGTATTACTCCGTCGATAAACTCGCTTTTGTAATTACCCGGAACAAACCCGGCACCTATTCCCTGTAATGGATGCGGGCCAGGTGCTCCTCCGCTCAATACCGGTGAAAGTTCAGGCTCAACTGCGAAAACCTTTAAATTCGGAAACTTTGCTTTAAGTACTTCAGCAACCCCGCTTATATGACCACCTGTTCCAACTCCGGTAATGATATAATCAAGTCCATCGGGGAAATCAGCAAGTATTTCCAGGGCGGTTGTCCTCTTATGCACCTCCAAGTTTGCCTGGTTGTTAAACTGCTGCGGTATCCATGCATGAGGAATGGTTTGGGCTAATTCGGTAGCTTTTTCAATGGCGCCTTTCATCCCTTTTTCCCTGGGGGTCAGAACAAATTCAGCGCCATATGCTGACATAAGTTTCCTTCGCTCAACGCTCATCGATTCGGGCATAACAAGGATGATTTTATATCCTTTAACGGCTGCGACCAGAGCAAGACCAATTCCTGTGTTGCCGGATGTCGGCTCAATAATGGTGCTCACGGGTGTCAGAAGTCCTTTATTTTCGGCATCTTCAATCATTGCAAGGGCAATTCTGTCTTTGATGCTATTGCCAGGGTTGCTTCGTTCCAGCTTGATCCAGATTTCATGTGAAGTGCCGAAAAGCTTATTGATCTTTACATGCGGAGTGTTCCCTATGGTTTCTAAAATAGTATTTGCTTTCATGATTTTGGTTTAATTTAAAGTGTTAGAACTAGATTATTTTGAAGCTAATTTAAGATAGAACGGGTAAATTTTACATCCTACGCAATACGCAAAAGCGAACTCCAGCGTGGCGAAGAATATAAGAATTCCGCCCAAGGCTGTGATAACTGCCTGCCAATCGTATATTGTTGATACTGTTAACAAAGCAGTGATAAAGAATCCTATTTTTGCGGAAAATTTTTTGCCGCCGGCATCTATAAGCTTTGGCTTCAAATCGAACAGGTTTGTAATTCCAACCCCTACCGACCTTAAAATGCTCCATTGCTTATTAAAGAAACCCCGGATAAAAAAGTCGATCGTCAGAGCCAGGAAAATAACAGGAGATTGAAAAACGATTCCAAGGATGGTGATTATTACTACCAGGAATGCCACCACTCTTACAGTGGGTTCGTTTATTCGGGTACCGTCAATCGGGCAGATATGAGCCATAAATTATTAGTTTTAGAAAGTTGCTTTCGGAAATCCAGTTATTTAAACCCAACCTGTTCATAAATAAGTAAGATTAGATTTTCATTTCCGGGTTTATTTCACAGGCAATTCAGGTTAGTAAAGGATTAATTTTCGAAGGTTTAAAGTGAATCAAAAGCCTGCTGCAGATCAGCTTTTATATCTTCAATATGCTCAATACCGACCGATAATCTCAGCAGGTTTGGTGTAACACCCGCAGCAAGTTGCTCGGCATCGCTCAATTGCTGATGTGTGGTAGCCGATGGCTGTATGATAAGTGTTTTGGCATCGCCCACATTGGCCAGGTGGCTTATAAGCTTGAGTGATTCGATAAACTTACTTGCTGCTTCTTTCCCGCCTTTTACCTCGAAACTAAGTACACCTCCAAAGCCATTATTTAAATATTTTTTTGCAAGCGAATGGTAAGGTGACGATGCTAAACCGGGATAATTAACGGTTTCAACCCGCGGGTGCTTTTCGAGCCAGGTAGCAACTGCCAGCGCATTATCAACATGACGCTGAACGCGATACGAAAGCGTTTCAAGCCCTTGTATCAATAAAAAGGCATTTGAGGGTGAAAGAGCAGGTCCAAAATCACGCAGTCCTTCTACTCTTGCCCTGATGTTAAAGGCAATATTCCCAAACGGACCGTTTGTTCCAAAAACATCCCAGAATACCAGTCCGTGGTAACCTTCACTTGGCTCAGTAAATGCCGGGTATTTCCCGTTTCCCCAGTTAAAATTTCCTCCGTCAATAATGATACCGCCCACCGAAGTTCCATGGCCTCCGATCCATTTCGTTGCCGATGCAACAACCACATTGGCACCATGCTCCAAAGGACGGAACAGGTATCCGGCTGCACCGAAAGTATTATCTACAATCACCGGCAGGTCATGTTTCTTAGCCAATCCGGCAATAGCTTCAAAGTCGGGGATATTAAACCTTGGATTCCCGATGGTTTCGAGGTAAATTGCCTTGGTTTTATCATCGATCAGTTTTTCAAAATCTTCAACCGTATCTTTTGCAGCAAAGCGGGCCTCAATTCCAAGGCGCTTGAATGCAACTTTAAACTGGTTATAACTGCCTCCGTATAAATTGGACGTGGAAACAAAATTATCACCTGTGGCCAGGATATTATTGAGTGCAATAAACTGGGCCGCCTGTCCGGATGATGTCGCCAGGCCGGTAACGCCGCCTTCGAGGGCAGCGATGCGTTTTTCAAATACATCCGTTGTAGGATTCATAATGCGGGTGTAGATATTGCCAAATTCTTTCAAAGCGAAAAGATTTGCCCCGTGTTCTGCATTTTTAAACACATAAGAGGTTGTCTGGTAAATAGGAACTGCACGTGAAAG
>JBBSDG010000516.1:0-3099 GCA_038249635.1 Bacteroidales bacterium
AATCATGGGGCGATCCAGTATTTTCAGAAAATTGATCCACATCTGGTGGTCGCCGACATCGGAATAATTGTGATAGGTAATGATGTCGGAATTTTCAGCCTGGAAAGTATTCAGTTCATTAGCCCCGAAATACCACAAACCGACAGAAACAGGTTGCGAAGGATTGACCTGCCGCGCCCACCTGAAAACATTTTTCACTAAAGGCAGCGATGCGTTTCCGTGATTGCTGTTGCCCGGTTCATTGTACAAATCCCAGAGCAAAATACGTTTGTCGTTTTTAAAAGTCCCGATAATATCTTTCACGTATTTTTGTAATACAGGATATAGTTTGCTAGTATCGGCGCGTAGGCTAACTGCAGGATCCTGCACCCAGCCTGAATTATGAACACCAGGTTTTGGTGCGGGTTGTTTTCCGGCAACGGTTTCCGGGTTCCAGCAATCATCGAAAATGACAAATAAAGTCTTTATGCCATGTTTATCCGAAATCGCAAGATATTGATCCATACGTTTTTTAAAACCCTGCGGATCAACTCTCCAAACTTCGCTGCTCAGATAAACACGCATTACGTTGAAGCCAAGTTCCGAAGCCCACCCAAGCTCTTTATCAATGGTTGGTGCATCAAATGTTTCTGCAGCCCACATTTCAACCTGATTGATTGCCGAACTGGGTTGGAAATTTGAGCCACTCAACCACGGCTGATTTGCATACCAGGCTGCGGCTTTTTCTCTGGGCCAACGCTGATTCTGATTTATACTCTTAGTCTGGGCCGTGGCTGCTCCATCGACGCAAAAAACGATTGCGGAAATCATTAGAATAAGTGCTGGTTTTATAAAATTTTTCATCATCAGGAAATTAAGTTTTATAATGATTTAAGACTGGTTGAAGGGCCATCTACTCTTAGCAAACCGTTCCCGTCAATATTCATCTTATCGATAAATACAAGCCGGGCGTTGCCGGTTTTTTTGGTGCGTCCGTGATAAACACAATACATCTGTTTTCCGTTTTTTGCCCATACCACGCTGTTGTGTCCAGTGCCTGTAACAATTCCATCCTGACTGGTATTCTTTTGCAAAACAGGATTATTTTCGGCTTTTGCAAAAGGACCAAGCGGATTATCCGAAGTGGCATACCCAACAGCATAATTTTTGCCGCCAAAAAAGTTAGCCGAGTACATCATGTATAATTTGTTGCCGTTAGCAAAAGCAAATGATCCTTCTGTCCAGCGGCGATTTACTTCGCCTTCGGTTACTGAGCGGCTCTCCCATTCCGACTGTTTGTCCGACATCGTTTTGGGTGGGTGAAGTAACAGCACTGGCTGACCGATTATTTGCGTAAAATCATTGGAAATCTCAATTCCATATACCCAGCTTTCTTCAACTTCCTTGAAAAGATTGATTTTTCGCGCCCAGTCAGCAACTTCGCTTTCCACGGGGTTTTTGTAGCAGCAGCGGGAATAATACAAATAGGATTTTCCGTTATATTCCAGAACATTAGCATCAATAATGGGGTAACCGGGGTCGAATAAGGGTTTATCCGAAATCTCCCTGAACGGTCCGGTTGGCTTGTCGGAAACGGCCACTCCAATCCGGAAATTTTCTGCTTCGTTAGTGGGATTTTGTTTCCAGTCGGCACTGAAAAACATGAAAAATTTCCCGTTACGCTCATATACTTCGGGAGCCCAGAAATTTCCTGAAGCCCACGAAGCCTGGGTATTTCCTTTGTAAGCCTGTCCTTCAGATTTCCAGTTAATCAAATCAGCAGATGAATATGCACCGAAACCTTCGAGCTTTCCGGTTTCGTCAGTTCCATACATATAATAGGTTCCATCGGAAGCAAGCATCACAAAAGGATCACCGAGCTTTACGCCTAATGGATTCGTGTACATCTTACCCGCTGTGAACTTTTGAATCATCATGGCAGTTGCAAATGCCGCAATAATTAATATCAGAAGGACGGGGATACCGATTTTAAGAAAACGTCGTCTGTATGTCATGTTAAAATACTTTTATTCCTTAAAATCAGAATACTGATTCTATCCTATTTTGGGAGAAAAAAAATAAACGTTCCCGGAATAATTTATTCCGGGAACGCGAAAAAGATATTATAAAACAACTTTTTGAACATAAGTTTTCCCGCCATTCGTTACCCTGACAAGGTAAACGCCCTTTTTAAGTTCCACATTCATTTCCTTTGCATTACGAACCTGCTTAACGAGGCTGCCGGAAACTGTGTAAACTTTAACATCCAGTACACTGTTGCTTCTGTTTTTAATGCTGAGCTTACCATTGTAAGCTATAACTTCAACACCCGAAATAGTTTTATCAATACCAACAGTTCCGATTGTAAAAGTTTTTTTCGCAGCAAATGGACCACCTGTGAAATTTGCATCTATAGCCTGCACCGACCATTCATAATTGCCGTCAGGCAAATTGTAAATTTCCCATTTCTTGTTTAAAAACACGTTTCCATGAGCGCTTACTTGTCTCCAGCCATCCGTATCTCCACCCATCATAGCCATAGGATTATAAAACCACTTACCCGTTGTAGTATTTTTGAGTGCAAGATTATAAGTCAACGATTTTTGAGCTGATTGTGCATCAGTAGCAGCACCCCATGTAAAAGCAACCATCGTTTCAGAACCCGATAGTGTGATTTGATGGTTTAATGTTGTTGGAGCAGTTGGTTTTGTGTTTGCAACAGCTGATTGATTCAGGTAGTATCCGCATATATTGCGGTCAAATTTACCTACCTGTGTTGCCTGGTTTCCGTTGTAGCCCGTAATCAGCAAGTCGATTTTTCCATCGTTATTCAGATCGGCCGTTTCGATACTGCTTTCGGAAACGCCCGGAAAATCGGTGTTGCTTAAAGCATTTTCAACATACGTAAAATTAGCTGCACTGGTACATTCGAAAAGCATAGTTACCTGGCGGCCTTTTGTCCCGCTCCAGCCTGTGAGAATAATATCCAGGTCGCCATCGTTATCCCAGTCAACCAGGCGGGCACCATCTCCTACGCTTATCTGACGGTAATCGTTGAAAGTTGCTTTTGGTTCAAGGCTTCCGGCATTATTTTTATACAAGCGATAAATGTCGGAGCTG
>JBBSDG010000517.1:0-3092 GCA_038249635.1 Bacteroidales bacterium
AATTGAATAAGCTTTCGCAGAAAATGGGTGTAGATACCCTGATTACAGCCAGTACCGAAAATAATAATGTGTACCGTTCCATGAAAGGGGATGCTTTCGAAGCGCTTATCGGAGCCATGTACCTGGATAAAGGCTATAATTTTACCAGGCAGATCATCATCGAGAAGATTATCAAACAGCATTTTGACCTGCAGGACCTCGAAAACAACAATACCAACTATAAAAGTCAGATCATCGAATGGTCGCAGCGCGAAAAACGCCCGGTTGAATTCGTAATCGTCAACGAAGTTGGCCATGGATACAACAGGCAATACGTAGTTGATGTGCTGGTCGATAAGATTTCGATGGGTAAAGGCCGCGATTACTCCATCAAGGGCGCCGAGCAGGATGCTGCCATGAAAGCTTTGATTCAGCTCGAAACAGAAAAGCTGTAAATTTCACATTAGGATTCTTTTTGTCACCCTGAAAATGATCTTTCAGAAAAATGTATATTTGTGTTTGGATTTAAATGGGTTTCCATTCCTTAAATTATACCCCGCCATCACTTTTAACCAGCCTTAATGAGTAGCCACGGATCGAACAAAGCAATTGTTTTCGCATTGGCGGGCAACCTGCTTATTGCCATCATCAAATACATAGTTGCTTTTATAACAGGCAGTTCGGCTATGCTGGCTGAATCCATACATTCAACCGCTGATAGTTTCAACCAGATACTTTTACTGATTGGGCATAAGAAAGCAAAGAAATCGCCCAGCGAAATGCATAGTTTCGGATACGCCAACGAAGTGTTTTTCTGGTCGCTGATGGTGGCAGTTTTATTGTTTTTTGTCGGAGCCTTATTTTCAATTTATGAAGGAATTCATAAAATTCTTCATCCCGAAGCGATTACGAATGTCTATTGGATTTTTGCTGTGCTGATCAGTTCAATAGTGATTGAAGCAAAATCCTTCCAGGTGGCTTATACCGAATTCAGGAAAACAACCAAGCTTCCATTTTTTAAAGCAGTACATGCCTCCACACAGGTGAGTCTTATTGTGGTTGTATTGGAAGATTCTGCTGCAATGGCGGGTTTGCTTATTGTATTCATTTCAACCCTCCTGGCATGGCTGGTAAACCCGGTTTTTGATGCCATCGGAAGTATTGCCGTTGGAATTCTGCTTCTGATAGTATCCATCATGTTAATTACTGAAGTTAAAAACCTGATTATTGGAGAGAGCATGCCACGGGAAATGCGGCAGCAAATTCGTACTATAATCCACAAATACAGCCAGGTAGTGCGTATTAACCGTATGCAGACCATGGTAATGGGTGATAATCAATACCTTGTACTTTTATCGGTAGATATTGAAGATAGCATGACCGGATATGGAGCTGAAGATATTATTGAACAAATAAAACTCAGTCTGAAAAAAGAAATCTCTGAAATCGGAACTCTGTATATCGAAATCCAGGATTCGGTTCGTAATCAAAAAATCTGACCCCCGCTATGAAAACAAAAATTGTCGCCACCGTTGGCCCGGCCTGTTCGAGCCGCGAAATGTTAGGTAAACTTATTAAAGCCGGTGTAGATGTTTTCCGGTTGAATTTTTCTCATGGTGCTTACAGCGATCATCTTGAAATCATTGAACGTGTACGCTCTCTGAACGATGAATTTGGCACTCACATTGCTTTACTTGGCGATTTGCAGGGGCCTAAAATACGGATAGGCGCCTTCGCTGATAATATGGTCATGATGCCCGACGGGCACGAACTTGTTTTCACAACTAACGAATGCACCTGTACTTCAGACAGATTATACATCACATATCCCGAATTTGCCAGGGATGTAAAACCCGGCGAGGACCTTTTGCTCGACGATGGAAAACTACTATTCCGTGTTATAACAACCAATGGCATTGACGAAGTGAAGGCGAGAGTGATACATGGTGGAGTTTTGTCAAGTAAAAAAGGAGTAAATCTTCCCAAAACGGTAGTTTCTTTGCCTTCGCTTACTGAAAAGGACAAGCGCGACCTGGCTTTTATTCTCGAACATGAGTTGAACTGGATTGCATTATCATTTGTTCGGAAAGCTGACGACATCCGCCATCTGAAATCAGCTATAAATGAGTTGGGAACTCCGGCGAATATGCCAGGTATTATAGCAAAGATTGAAAAACCTGATGCTGTAAAAAATATGGACGAGATTATTGCCGAATCCGATGGCATAATGGTTGCCCGCGGCGACCTGGGTGTTGAACTTCCGCTCGAACAGGTTCCACTTGTGCAGAAAAAACTTATCCGTAAATGCAACCAGCTTTCAAAACCTATAATCGTTGCCACTCAGATGATGGAAGGCATGATAACCAATATAAGACCTACCCGTGCCGAAGTAAATGATGTGGCCAACTCAGTACTTGATGGCGCTGATGCGGTAATGCTAAGCGGCGAAACTTCGGTAGGACTTTTTCCGGAGGAAGTAGTTGAAACCATGCAGAAAATTATCTGGGAAGTGGAGAAGACAGAAGAAATATATAACAAACCCCGCATTGCAAACCAGGCAGATAAAAAGCGAATTATTTCCGACTCAGTGCTTTCAGCCGCCTGCAATATAGCTATTGAATCAAATGCCCATGCTATTATTGCCATGACTATTACCGGTTATTCAGCGCAGCGTATCAGCAGCCAGCGTCCGAAGCAGGATATTTTTATCTTCTCGGGAAATCACCAGATGCTTTGCAAGCTAAATCTGGTATGGGGAATCAGAGGTTTCTTTTTCGATAAAATTGTTACTTCCACCACCAAGACTTTTAAGAACATAACCGACCAACTTATTGCAGAAGGACGCATTAAAAAAGGCGACCTGCTGATAAAAGTTGCCAGCACACCCATTTATGTCGCCGGGCAAACGAATACGGTGAAGCTGGATTATGCTTAGACTCTAAGTCCCCATTTCTCCTTGTCCCCTTGTCCCCTTGTCCCCTTGTCCCCATTTCCCCTTGTCCCCATTTCTCCTTGTCCCCATTTCTCCTTGTCCCCTTGTCCCCATTTCCCCATTTCTCCTTGTCCCCTTGTCCCCTTGTCCCCTTGTCCCCATTTCCCCTTGTCCCCATTTC
>JBBSDG010000518.1:0-3089 GCA_038249635.1 Bacteroidales bacterium
ACTTCGTTCACAACAATTTTTTTGGCCACACCCGCCAGAAATGCAGTTTCTCCATCTACAAGTGTATCAAGCATTCCCATGGCTTTTATGCTGATGACAGGTTTTCCACAAGCACCTGCTTCCACCTGTGGCATTCCGAAACCTTCGAGTCGCGAAGGTGCTGCATATATATCACAGGCTCCGAACAGGTAAGGCATGAAAGTACGGGAAATGGTGTTTGTGGTATAGGTTACATTTTTTTCGATACCCAGGCTGGTAGCCAGTTCAAGGTCGAGTAGGTTCTGAGCTTTTGTCCGGGGCTGGGGCCATACTTTACAGACATATTTCCAATCGGGCGCTTTAGTATCAATAATTGCCAGTGCCTGCATCACTTCCTGTGCACCTTTCGAAGCAGCATCGCCGCCAACAGTGAGTATCATCAACTGATCGGGCGAAACTCCCAAGGCTTCGCGAACGGCCCTTATTTTCGGATCATCCTTGCTGTAAGGCCTGAATTCATCCGTATTGCAACCAACGGGTAATACTTCAATAATATCGCCACTAATACCGTCGCGGACATACATTTCCTTTACCCAGTTTGATGTTACCAGAATAAGAGGCAACGCATTCAGAACCTCCTGGTAATTTGCAATATATCCATCAGCAACAAGCCATGGAACCGCCTGAACGCCATATCTTTGCGGGTGTAGCACCAGTTGTGGGGTATGCCCCCAATAGCCAACTCCAACTACAACATCCGGCTCAAACCAGCGGTAATACCATTCTTTTTCCTGCGACGATTCAAAATGCACTGCATGGGCATCAACACCCATTTCGAGAAGCCCTTTATAAAGAAGGTCTCCTTGCGTTGCAAGTCCTCCGGGCGATGGTGGGTAATCGTATAATACTAAAACTTTCATTCTGCAATTATTTTAAAAATGAGAAAATTTGAACATTCAATAAATTATTCTTTTGATCCAGCTTTGTCAATCCATTTGATTGCTTCAGCCGGATCAGTAAATTGCCAGAAAGCTTCAGCCCTGGGTGTTGTTTGCGCTTCCCAACTGGTTTTTTCAAATCCATAAGTTTCGGTAATCAGGTTGTATTTTCTGAGCCAGATGCTTTTAGTGAGTAACTGGTAAAGTGGAGCGTTGCGGTCAGCCCTGGGATAATACGCTTTATGATTATCTTCATAAGCAAAAGTGTGGAGTTCGCTGGCTGATATTTTGCCTGAATGCCATAAGTTTATTGCTGCCTTACTTACATCTTCGTGCCTGATATGCCGGGTATATTCCCCGGATGGATTGTGTGTTAAAACCAGGTCGTAATGCTCACGAGGCAACAGTTCCAGTATAAGTTGCTGAACTACGTTTTTGTTCAGGGGTTTCTGGTCCGGGCCGTCATCCATATCGCCCATTATGCCATCGCAGCTAAGGATTTTTAATGCTTTATAAAATTTGGTTGCCCTTTCAGTATCGCTTTGTCGGCTAAGACAGGCAATAAAACATTTCCACGAAGGATGACTGAGTATGGTTCCTCCGGCCCACAATGTTTCATCATCGGGGTGGGCAACAATAATTGCAACTGATTTTTGGGAAACAGGAGTCATTATAATTTAAATATGGCAATTTCAACCTTTTGTATTTTATTGACTTTCATCATCAGGCCATTTGTCTGATTCGCCTGTTCCTGCCGAAATGCCAGAAATTTTGCACAGGAATAATTTCATTATGCCTGGCAATTATATCCATCATTATCTTTTTTGTTTCGTTCAGGCTGTAGGCTACCATTTCGAGCAAATCCTCTTCGAGAGCTTCACAATATGGCAGATCGGCATCTGTAAGTTCAGGGTATTGTCTTTTAAGTCTGAATGTAAGTTCCGACCATTGTTCGGGGCTGAGGATCTCGTCCATCGTTGTTATTTTTAAAAGGTGAAAAAAATATGTGTAGCTTAGTAATGTATTGAACTAATTTTCTTAGGCTGATAATGAGAAAAACCATGTAAAAATTAGAATGACCAATAGTGTTTGAGAGGTACTGAAATTATTAAACCTAAGTAAGACTGATAAGGTTGAAGTATTTCATCTGTTTGGGAGGAATATGTTGGTGTTTATTCCGGCTTAATTGTCAATCATTTCAGTGTTGTAAGAGTATGTTAAAAGTAATCCAGACCGGTGAAAATAAATTACACAATTTCGGGTATGATTTACATTATTCACACATTTGGCCGGGTTTTTTCAGCATTGAAATCAGTATTTCGCAGCATAAGTAATTTAGTACGAAAGGGTGGTGTCAAAATTGAATGAGGGAGAAATGGCAAGCCTTTGTCCGTTAATAACTTGTTCGTTACTGGTACAAACTTGTTCGGTACCAACTTGTCCAAAGTAAAAAACTTTGGACAAGTTCCTGTCGAAACTTATCCGTTACCAACTTGTCCAAAGTAAAAAACTTTAGACAAGTTCCTGTCGAAACTTGTCCGTTACAAACTTCTCCAAAGTCCAAAACGTTGGACAAGTTCACGTAAAATAATAGTTGGACTCGATTGCTATCTGAAGAAAAAGGATTTGAAGATGAAAATTGTTTCCTGAAAAGGAAAATACGACATAGGCCTCGGTTACGATTGAGGATATTGGAATGCTGCTAAGAGACTTCCTACAGCTATCGGAACTAAAAGGAATTCACTGCACGCGCTGGGTGATATCCACAACAAAATCTGTTGTATTCTGGCAATCAAGTTTAAAATCTGAAATGAGTTATTCTCGCAATTATTTCTCGTCTTCCGCAATCCGTATAATTTCTTTTGCAATATTCTCGGGCGAAAGCACAAAATCAATACATCCGCTTTCGATTGCGCTCTCCGGCATTTCGGGAACCGATGCTGTGGTGGGCCGCTGTGCTATGGTGGTGCCTCCTGCTTTTTTAATCCCACAGAGCGCCTCCGCTCCGTCGCCATCATAGCCCGAAACTATAACGGCAATAAGTTTACCATCCCAGTGCTGGGTAAGCGAGCGGAGAAAAACAGTAATCACATCAGGCCATCCGTATGGTTTTGAGATGGGTTTGAGGCGGAATTCATCATTCAGAATCTGTAAGTCCCGGTTTTCGGGAAT
>JBBSDG010000519.1:0-3085 GCA_038249635.1 Bacteroidales bacterium
GTAAAGCAAAGCCTTTTCGACGGCGTTCTGGATAGTTCCAACAGAACTAATTCAGTGGATTTTTCAACCAAAGGGCGCTCACAATTTATAGAACAACTGGAAGAATTTATTTCGGAAACTGAGAAATTACAAGCAATTGACATTGAATCCACTCTGGTTGAACCTGAGATCTCAAACACTCAAATCAATCAGGAGGAAACAGGCACATTAGATTTCCTGGAGGAACAGGAAGAAACGCAGCCGGTTTCTGAAAATTTTGTTCCTGAAAAAGATGAAGCTCAACAGCAAAAAGAAGAAAAAACCCGTGAGATTGAGCAGGTGATGAACAATGGAATGCAATTCCTGGCCGGGCTATTTAAAATGTCAACAGGTAAAGATATGGGACTCGAAAACCAAAGTATTGAAGTAAATAAAGAGACCGGTGAGGTTGTAATGAGGTTTAAACTACCTTTTTAGCGGTTCCGTTAAATCGAAACATGCAGAACTAAACAAAAAATCATCATGGGATCACCATAACACCTAAAACAAAATCAAGAACCAGGTAAAAAGGTATTCTAATTCCAAAAATCCAAGGTATGACTTACGCACTCGATCTATCAAAAAGTCAGAAAAAGATTGCCCGGCAAATAGTAGAAACCGGACTCGATCGGGAGTTTAAAAACGGTATTGCTGAAATAGACCGGGTGATTCAGCAGTGGAAGGACGGCAAGACTGAAACCCGGGATACGTATTATAAAATGTACAAAAGCCTGATTTTTTTCGACAAAAAAATTGGCCGCAGATAAAATAACATGAAAGGATCGACCTACCTCATAATTATCGCTGGCCAATTAGCCGACGGCATAATTACCCGTGGAGAAATAGATGAATTTGATGATGACATAAAAGCAAAGATATTTTTTTTAAGTGGGATAGGAGGAATGCAAAATAGTATCTAATACAATACAGGCACTTGTATAGCAGTAAAAAGCATGAATAAAGACGTCATTAAAAGAAGGAAAATGATTATACGCACATAAGTTGTTTTATTTAATGGTGAATTTGTTTTAATCCTTTTTATTTTGATTTAGAAAATCCGGTAAAAATTCCTGAGCCAGGGTATTTCGCATCGTTCATCCAAAACACTCTTCCGCCTTTAATGGCTGTAAAATAAACATCAAATGTTTTGGGTTTGCCTTCCATGTCCGAAAAATATAGCTGCCAGTTGTTGAGAGATTTAAAAGTACCATCGCTTTTGGATTTTGCTACATCCATTTCTCCGCCGTACGAATTTACCGCTACTAATTCCCAATGGTAATTATAGGCGGCTTTGAATACAAACCATGCTGACGAGGTATAAGTACTCATGCCGGCAGAAGCTCCTGTGTAATAATTGGCATAATATGTATTGCTGGAAAAAGAGTCTTTCCATTCCCCTGAATTATTAAGATCGGAAGCCGCAACTGCAAATTTATTGTTGCTAACCATATTTTCTAACTTATCAAAAATTTCCGGGTCTGCTTTTACTGTAGAACCCTTGCTATTGTCCACTACCCAACCACCCAAATATTCCGAGATTGAACCCCATCTGATCGTTTCCGGATTAAACCCAAACTCCTGTGTAAAAGTATTATTGTCAGGAGATACTACTTCCATCCATCCGCCACCTCTTCGGAAAAGCACAACAAAAACTGGTTTGCCGGTTTGGTTTTCAGTGGCGTAACCGGTTCCAAAATATGGACGCTTATAATCTTCCACATAACTTGTTTTGAAATTTTTCAGATTGCTGTATCGGGGAGCTACCAGAATATTCCAGGCCGCAGTGGTTAGTGGTTCCGGGTCTGCTCCGAAAATGGTTCCGTCCTTCGGGAAATGTATGAGTACTTTTATACTTCCTTTTTCAACTTCCACCCAATCTTCTTTTATATTGCTAGTCCATCCATCATCGAAATTAGTGGTGGAAAATGCAAAACCAGTCTGGCTTGCAGTTGTATTTTTGGGTTCCGTAATTACAGGGTTGGTGCTGTTATCAGAAACCGCATTGCCTTTAGGTTTTGCCAGGCTGACTGATTCCAGAAGGCTTTGTATCTGGCTCAGATAATCCTTGCTGTTGTTAATGGCTATAATGCTTACAACCCTGCCGTTACCACTAATAACACTAAGTATTGCCTGAGCATCACTTTTATTGTAGGAAAATGTTCCGGAACCAACTTTGATTTTCCAACCCTCGGCTTCCTGTATGCCGCCCGACTTTGGCACTTCCTTTATCTGATAAGGAGTTGCAGCCAGGATCTGCCATTCACTGTCGAAGTCATCCTCAATACTGCCTTTGCTGGCGGTGCTGCGATAAATACCGATCTGGCACCAGGTTTTTTTAACATTGTCAGTTTTTGTATAACTAACAAGGTTATCTTTCACTTCTTTCTTCCAGCCGTCTTGTTTTGACGGAGGAGTGTAAGAGGTGAGATCAAAGGTTTCGCTTTGGGCTATTGCGGCCGAAACCAGAATGATAAAGATAAGTGTAAGTAACGTTCTCATGAGGCTATTAATCTTTAGTGATTTTAATATTGCTGACAAAGTATTTCTCCGTTTCACCATCGCTTCGGATCATTTTAAACGAAAGCGCATTGAACAGCATATCAGCAGGAACTCCTTTGCTGTATTCAGCCACTTTGCTTTTATCAATCCATATTTCCATTGCTTCTCCGTCTTTTTTAATTCTCACAATTATTCGGTTAAAATCTTTATTTACAGAAAAGCCCGGTGCTGCAAATGAACTTCCGGAAGTGTAACCGACAGGCAGGATTGTTTCAACATAGGCTGATCCATCAGCGCCACCGCTATAACCAGGCTTCAGGGATAAGGTAAAGGTTGCATCGTCAGTTCCGTCAGCTTTTTGTTTGGCCAGATTAATTTTTAACGCTTTGGCACCCCAGGTAAAATTTAGAGGTACAGCAATATCGAAATTTAAAGTAAAATTTTTTGGAAATGGTTTTTTTAACTGGTTTGGAATAATGGTGTTTCCTTTTATTTCGACCCAGTTGCCACTTGCACCTTCAGGATTTGTAACAATGCTGCTATGTCCATCAAAACCAGCTTGCACATA
>JBBSDG010000520.1:0-3079 GCA_038249635.1 Bacteroidales bacterium
GCAGGCTTGGCATCATCTATGCCAACATTGCCACCAGTAATATCGCTCCAGCTTATACCGTCGGTTTGAATCATTCCACTGTTTGCAGCAGTTGTGTCAAGAACTGATACCGTCACTGCCGGACCGGATTTGGTAATAAACGTATATGAAATGGTTCTGTCTTTCATACCTGAAGAAACAGTTCTCATATCACTGCGTACGCGCAAGGCCTGAACCACTGCCCCGCCAGGCAATTTTAAACTTCCCCAGGCATCAACCACAACTGTTTCAGTATTGGTCGAAACCGTTGCAAGTGCAGGGAAACCTTCCAAAAGCATAGTTGAAGTACTGGTATAATTATTTGACCATTGCGAATTAAAAGGTAACGGGAATTTCATAGTTAAAGCTGCCGGACTGTTTATATCTGTCATCGTCATCGACATACCTTCCACAGCTATACTAAATCCCATCCCATTCATCAGGTATTCATTTGAATTTTGTGTGTAATGCTGCCATACCGCTGCACTGCTTCCTTCAATTACCGACCCGAAATTGAATACAACATTCGAAGTTGGGAAGTTAGTTGAAAAAAAAGGCGAGGTCGATGGCACAACACTCGTCATCGAAAAAGCTGAATCAGCATGGAGTGCCGAAAAATCCCAGCTGGTCTGACCCGGTGATCCGATATTAACCACCAATGTGGTTGAATCGAAATGACTGATAATAACTTTGCCAACAGCATTCATACCCGCGGCATCTGCTGTAGTAATTGTGATCTGAGCCTGCGAAATTTTAGTAATACCGCTAAAGGCTAACAGGAAAATTGAAATTTGTAGAAGTTTTTTCATGGGATCTCTTTTTTAATATGTGATTAAATTAAAAATAAAGTCCTACTGGTTTGGTTTTCAGTAATTCCCGAGTGATGTTGTAACGGAGGTTTCCACAGCGTTTGGCATTAAAATGTGGAATGGGTTATAAAGCACTTAAAGCCAATTGAAGAGTTTTTAACAATAATTCGGAATATTTGTTCAATGACAATTAAATCTGATCACAGCATTATGTGATCCGGTAGCTGCTTTTACACAATAACACAAAACGCGATAATAAAAACACGGAAAACCTTTGGGGCTTCCTCCAGGCGTTTTTACCATGCTGCAAGCACGGTTTATTTATATCCCATTTATACTTGGAGTGGGATAAAATCACGCATTAAAAAAAGTCCCAAGACCAAAGTCCCGAATCTCAAGAACCAAGACTGAATCTACATCCCAGTTGGAATTTGGACCTTGGAATTTGAGACTTAATGGATGCGAAAATTTATCCCATTTGCAGTATAGCTCTTTGTTCTTCTTTGCCTCCAGTAAATAATTTTCTTCCGAGACTAACTTTTTACCAGTTTTTAAATCAAGAGCTTTGCGGGCATCACCGGCAAGGGTGCCACCTTGTTTGGCAACCACTTTGTTCTGTTTAAAGCCTGTAGGATTTTTAGTTTTCACAATTGCTGTTGTAGAAGCTTCACCTAACATCGAAAAAATCAGTTCGAGATCCGTCATATGATCACGGAGGTTCTGGTTTTTCAAGCCCTTAACGTTTTTATACTCAGAAGGCGTTAACCCAAAGGTTGCCTTTGAAATTTCTGCTGTTAAAATAGCATATTAAATTTGCTCACGAACTCCTCTGTTTTTCCACTCTCCGGTCAATTCTTCACGAATGGCAATACTGCGCATGCGTTTTTCAATCCAGTCGTCAGGGTACCCTTTAGCTTTGTATAATTCACGTGTTCGTTGTGTGGCGAGTTCAGGATTCTCAATTTCATCGAGCCTGTCTGAACCAACCTTTGCCAGCCATTGTTTAAACGGTTCAGCTTTTGGGGATGGAATTGATTGAATAATACGAAGGAGGCCTTTTGTGTCTGAAGACTGAATTTTTCGTTTTTTACCGTCGGCTGTCTCCATTTCAACCAGGGTACAAATTTTACCCCAGTTGCCTTTAAGTATCGAATCACGGCTCAACATGCGTTTTATATATTACTTTACATCAGAGCTGTCTGTTAAAAACTCAACTACATCCTGAACCGAAAAATACCATTTCTTATCTGATTCACTCCAGACAGTTCTTATCTGTTTGCTTTCGAATAGTTTTATATTGCTCATAAATCAACGAATTTAGTGATTTCAAAAATGTGATTTCTAATCTGATGTTGCCATTAATAGTATAGGAATATAACCTACATATTAACTTCCCTGATGCAAAGGGGAATTACACCAAACAAAAGAATTACATATTCCTCCTGTACTGCCCTCCCACTTCAAAAAGCGCTTGTGTTATCTGTCCCAGCGAACAGTATTTTGTAGCTTCCATAAGGCTTTCGAAGAGATTGCCACCGTGAAGGGCATTCTCGCGTAATTTATGAATCTGGTCGTTGGCTTCGGATTTCCATGTTTTGTGCAATTGCTCCAGCATAGCAATCTGGTATTCCTGTTCGGTTTTGGTGGCACGTATCACATTTTTGGGGATAATGGTAGGTGAGCCTTTGCTCGATAGAAAAGTATTTACACCCATAATCGGGAGTTCACCGGTATGTTTCATGTGTTCGTAATACATTGATTCTTCCTGTATCTTACCCCGCTGGTACATGGTTTCCATGGCGCCCAGCACACCTCCGCGCTCGTTAATGCGGTCGAATTCGGCTAACACGGCTTCCTCAACCAGTTCGGTTAACTCTTCGATAATAAACGAGCCTTGCAGCGGGTTCTGGTTTTTGGTTAGTCCCAACTCGTTGTTAATGATCATTTGTATGGCGATGGCGCGGCGCACTGATTCCTCGGTAGGAGTGGTAATGGCTTCGTCGTATGCATTGGTATGAAGCGAGTTGCAATTGTCATAAACAGCATAAAGTGCCTGCAATGTTGTACGAATATCATTAAAATCAATTTCCTGCGCATGCAACGAACGTCCGGAAGTTTGAATATGATATTTGAGCATCTGCGATCGGCTGCCAGCCTTGTAAAGTCCTTTCATGGCTTTTGCCCAGATAAGGCGTGCCACTCTTCCTAAAACTGAATATTCGGGGTCGATACCGTTGGAAAAGAAAAATGAA
>JBBSDG010000521.1:0-3076 GCA_038249635.1 Bacteroidales bacterium
CGGTTTTTACGGCACTCAGCGTCTTCTTTATTTCCCCGCTGCGCTGTTCAAGCGCCATCGTCTTATATCCGAATGAAATGGTTGACAGGATTGCCGACAAGGTTGTAGGGCCGGTAAGGATGACCTGGTATTCGCGCTGCAGTATTTCCATTAGTGCCGGTCGGCGGACGGCTTCCGCATACAATCCTTCGATAGGTAAAAACAAAAGCCCGATTTCGGTTGTATCAGGCGGACCGATGTATTTTTCGTGGATATCCCTGGCGGCTTTTTTGATGGCATTTTCCAACGCCCGTCCAGCTGCATCGGCGGCATTTGTATCGCCAGCATCATACGCGGCAAGTACAGTGTAATAATCTTCAATCGGGAACTTTGAATCAATAGGCATCAACAAAATCTTGTTGTCCTGGTTCTGTTGCGGGATTTTTATGGCAAATTCCACCCGGTTGTTGGTGCCTTTTTTTGTGATGGCGTTAATCTCGTACTGTTCAGGAGCCAGCAGCTGTTCAAGGATATTTGAAAGCTGAATTTCTCCAAGTATTCCACGGGTTTTTACATTACTCAATACTTTTTTCAGATCGCCAACTCCAACGGCAAGTTGCTGCATTTCACCAAGACCTTTATGAACCGTTTCAAGCCGTTCGCTTACCAGGTTGAAGGATTGAGTGAGGCGTGTTTCAAGGGTTTTCTCCAGCTTTTCGTCAACCGTTTTGCGCATTTCCTCCAGCTTAAGTTCGTTGCTGTCCTGCATCGACTTTACTGATTTTTCGAGCGTGATTTTGATCTCGCTCAGCTTTTCGGTGCTGGATGCACTTTGCGTTTGCTGGGTTTTTTCAAATTCGGCGAATTGCTCCCGTAACCGTTCCCGGTAATCTTTCAGGGCATTGTTCAGTTCGGTTTTAAATGTTTCGAGATTGACTTTCAATTCGGCCCTGCTTTCCTTGCTGTTAAAGTCAATACTGGTTTGGAAAGCAAGGAGTTTCTCCTCGGTGGTTTTGCGGATAGCTTCCAGTTTTTCCTCGTTCGAACGGGTCAGAATTCCCAACTGCTCCGAAAATGTTTGAGTAAAAGTATTTAGCTGGTTCACGATTTCAGTTCTCAACGCAGAAGCCGTGTCGGAGCTTTCTTTGCGGTTGGTGGTGAATTCGTTCTTTAAATTATTCTCAGTGTCTTTCAGGTTTTGGGTAAGTGATCCGATTGAAAATTTAATTTCGTTCAGTTCAGAACCTTTTTCTTTTCTGCCAGCCCTCAGGGTTAGGATAATATTAGCGATCAGAAGAATAATTACGAGTATAAGAAATATGGATGTAAGGGCCATTTGCTTTCCGTTCTAAAATTTGCCCGAAGGTTTATCCGTTGAGCTGATGTTTGGCTAAAACAATGGTAATTTTAGCAAATATAGGATAGTTTTCAAAACGGTTTCAAGAAACGGGAATTAACTTATAAAAACCTGGAGACTTCTCTGCTTGTAGGAGGATATAACAGGAATGTTGACTGATTCGACCTGATCGATATAAAAAATCGTATATATTGAAACCACAAAATTATCAATGCAATTTTTCCCGCAGTGGTGATGTTCATAGGGAGTATGCACACAAGGAAATTAATGCGAAACAGAAAATTAGTTCAAAGCAATTCCTTTAAAACTCAAATCAATAAAGAAAAAATTATTCTTCCTCTTCATTAAAATTATTCAATATTCCGCTGTAAATTTTCCTGTCGCATTTTACCCTGGTAGTGTAAACAACAGGAAATACATCGTGAAAATTTAGGCCAAGCTTTAAAAGTGCTTTGGTTTTTTCGTTTTCGGTCCAGTCGTTTTCCTTGTAAAACTCTACCTGTCCCTTGCCTAACAGCACAACAGGTTGAATGTTATCTAGTCCGCCATCACCTTGTGGTGAACAGAATCCTATATGTTTGGATTTATTGTTAAAAACAAAATCGGTTACTACAATATGAGTGGTATTACTACCTTCGGAAATTTCTGTTTTATTGGATGCACTTACATATTCAACCTTATTTTCCATGCAATATTCCCAGATCTGGTTTTCAAGCAAATCAGCTGCTGACAAGTCGGAGAGTCGTTTTCTGTTCATTTTTACTATAGTATATATTGATTTTGAAGCGGCAAAGATACTTCTTTTTTTTAAGGATAACCAATTTCATTGTTTTTAGAGTTCTGATTTTCAGTTTTTTGGAAAAACAGAGCAAAGCATGATGCAGTCGATTATATATTAGATTACCTGATTTTGCTTTTGCCCTACACAGGCAAAGATTTAACTGTTTCTGCGGTATCCACAAATAAATATTTTTTCCATTACTGAAAATCCTGATAATGAAACCGGCTTTTTGTACCTTTATGATAACCTAACAATTTAATAATGACAAAAGAAGATAAAAGCCTGTCGCCTTACGAAGTTTTCGAAGGAACTGCATGGGAAGCCGGCCTGCTGAAAAGCATACTCGAAGACAATGATATAGAAACTATTCTGGAGCACATCACCGCGCTTCCCTGGAATATCCTGCCTGCAACAGGTGCTTCTGCAAAAGTATTTGTTGCCCTAAAAGACCTGGAGCAGGCAAAGGCTATTGTAGATGAGTTTTATACTAATATGGAGAAGGAAAACTCAAACGGGGCTCCGGAATAAGTGTATTTCTTTGATAGGATTACAGCAAAACGCAGATTGCTTATAGACTCAGATATTCTTCCCTATCAGAAATCAAACTTTAAACCTGTCTTAAATCCCAGTGTCATTTCATCGGTTGCCTGGTTGTTCTTCGACAGCACAGGCTTAAAATACCAACGGCTGGTCGGGATAAAAGATAAACTCAGTTTGTTGAGAAATTTATAACTGAAATCAATACCAGTTACAAAATTTACATTCACATCGTTATACACCGGGTTATTGGTGTTAACATTGGTAATTTTAGCGTTATACTGATTCCTGATTGAATTTTCGGATGCAGTAACCAGGTCGGGATTATTAAGCAAAATGCCAAACCCTGCTCCTGCGTTGATCCATGTCGAGAATTTCCCGTAGCTGAAAAGCCGCCTGCCAATGCCCAGGTTATAGGTAAA
>JBBSDG010000522.1:0-3067 GCA_038249635.1 Bacteroidales bacterium
ACCGACTGAAGTGGAATTGAGGTCATCGTCGAGCAGGCAGGTAACCGAGGCCACCGTTTCGGTTAATCCATAACCTATCTTAATATGAATGCCAACCTGCTCGAAAAAATGAATAATATCGATTGAAAGTGCGGCTCCACCGCAAACCATAAATCTGAAATTGCCACCCAATACAGCACGGCCTTTGGATAATACCATCTTATCAGCAATGGCATATGCCATTTTAAGCCTTAGTGGAATTGGTTTGTCGTTACAAATGCAGTCAAACCTTTTACCGCCCATATTTATCGACCATTTGAAAAGAGCTTGCTTGAATTTAGAACTTCTTGCAATTTTGGAATTCACTCCTTCATAGGTTTTTTCAAAGAAACGCGGAACCGAGCACATAAGAGTGGGTTTTACAACCTGCACAGCATCAACCACTTCTTTGGGATTTCGAAGGTAATAAGAAGTCATGCCCTTGCTCAGAACGATAAAAGTCCAGCCCCGTTCGAAAATATGACTTAGCGGCAGGAAACAGAGCGAAACATCCTGATCACTTATATTAATCCGCAAATCATGAATGCGGACACAATGCCTGAAATTTGCCACCGAAAGCATAACGCCTTTTGGCTCGCCCGATGTACCTGATGTATATATAATTGAACAGAGATCCTGATCGTTTGCTTCGCTGTTCAGCACCTTCAATTGTTCGTTGAAAGTTCCGTTTTGGCCTGATTTGAGAAAATCGGAAAGGTGTTCTGAATTTACTTCTTCATTTAACTTTACGGAATCATCGAAAGCAATGATTTTGCGAAGCGAAGGAACCTTCTTAATCAATTGGGTGGCCACATCGTATTGTGGCTGCTCCCCTACCAGAAAAATCACACTTTCCGTTTCGTTAAGCATATATTCGGCCTGTGCGGCGCTGGTGGCGGCAAAAAGCGGTACAGACACTGCCCTAACCAATTGCAACGCATAATCCGCAATGGTCCATTCGGGCATATTGCGCGACATAAGAGCAACTTTATCGCCGGGTTTCACACCGTGGGCAATAAAAGCTTTTGCAGTATCCTCAATGGTTTTCCACAATTCGGCCCAGGTGATTGGGGTCCAGGTCTTATCTGGTTTCTGATAGAAAACTGCATTTCGCGAACCATATTTAATACTGTTTTCGCGAAGAATATCGGTAAGTAACTGGGTCTCCATTTTGATATATTTAAATTAAACTACCGTTGAAATCAACAGCAAAAGTTACCACTAAAACTATGTGTTTATGTTGAAGATCAAGAAATCATAGTGCCTGAAAATCGAGGTAAAGATAGGATTTTATTGGTATAAACACTACATATATCAATTCATGAATATCAGGTAAAATGGCTGTATTTTTAATGATGAGTTTCATGCAAGATAATTATACCAAGAGTTTATGAGCTTTATTTACATTCCCACAAAGGCAAGAAGATCACAAAGCATTTCCAGATTAAAAGCCAGGTATTTCATCCGTAGGATTTTCCCTTTGTGAACTTTGTGTCTTAGCGGGATAGGATTATATTTTGATCTAGCAGTCTGTTGGAATAGCCAAAAATGCAAATTTTCCAATATTATTACTACAAACCGAAATCATTCTTGACTGAAAAATCACCAGCCAACCAGTAAGGTTTTCTCAAAATAATTCGCCCAAAAACCGGTATCTTTGCCGCTCATTAAAAAACAGAAATGATTTCAGTTGACGGACTTACGGTAGAATTTGGAGGGACAACGCTTTTTAAAGATGTATCTTTTGCAATAAATGAAAAGGACAGGATTGCGCTTATGGGCAAAAATGGCGCAGGAAAATCAACCTTATTAAAAATAATTGCCGGTGTAAAATCGGCTTCACGCGGAAAAGTATCGGCACCTAAAGATGCAGTAGTGGCTTATCTGCCGCAGCATTTGCTTACCAACGACAGCCGCACTGTTTTCGAAGAGGCGGCACAGGCTTTTGCCCATGTTTTCGAGATGCAGCACGAAATTGAAGCGCTAAACGAACAACTTTCGAGCCGCACCGATTACGAATCGGCTGAATACTATGAAATTATAGAACAGGTTTCGGCGCTGAGCGAAAAATTCTATTCCATCGAGGAAATCAACTACGATGCTGAAGTAGAGAAGATTTTATTAGGTCTGGGTTTTGTTAGGGAAGATTTTAATCGGCCTACTGGCGAATTCAGCGGCGGATGGCGCATGCGAATCGAACTGGCTAAAATTCTGCTTCAAAAACCTGACCTGCTCCTGCTCGACGAACCTACCAACCACATGGATATTGAGTCGATACAATGGTTCGAGGATTTCCTGATCAACAGTGCCAAGGCAGTTATTGTTATTTCGCACGACAAGACTTTTGTTGACAATATTACCACCCGCACCATCGAAGTCACCATGGGACGAATTTACGACTACAAAGTCAACTATTCATTATACCAGCAGCTTCGCAAGGAAAGACGCGAGCAACAGCAAAAGCAATTCGATGAACAGCAGCGTTTTATTGCCGATAACCAGGATTTTATCGACAGGTTTCGTGGCACATATTCGAAAACCAACCAGGTACAGTCGCGGGTGAAAATGCTTGAAAAACTTCCTGCGATTGAGGTGGATGAAGAGGATAATTCATCCCTGCGACTCAAATTTCCGCCTTCACCACGCTCAGGGAGTTATCCGGTGATATTGGAGGGAATGTCGAAAAGCTATGGAAGTCACAATGTGTTTTCGAACGCCAGTTTCAGTATTTTACGTGGCGAGCGGGTTGCTTTTGTCGGTAAAAACGGCGAAGGAAAATCGACTATGGTTAAAAGCATGATGGGTGAAACTGAATATGAAGGCAAGCTTACCCTTGGCCACAATACGATGATAGGCTATTTTGCGCAGAATGAAGCCTCGCTGCTGGATGAAGAAAATACGGTTTTTCAAACTATTGATGATGTTGCCAAAGGCGATATCCGAACCAAAATTAAAGATATGCTCGGCGCTTTTATGTTTGGCGGCGACAGCTGGAACAAAAAAGTGAAAGTCCTCTCGGGCGGCGAGCGTACACGGCTGGCTATGATAA
>JBBSDG010000523.1:0-3033 GCA_038249635.1 Bacteroidales bacterium
AAATTCAGAGGTAACGGTTAGCGTTTCAGATGATGCTTCCTTGATTTCAAAATCAGGAACTGAAGAAGTTGTAATAAAAACATTGGATATAGTTGATTTCTATGGCAACAGATTAAAGGTGAAAAAATATGGAATGGGGCAAAAGTCAGCCAGTGTCGATGTATCAGGTTTTCAAAAAGGCATTTATTTTATTATTGTTAATAGTGGTTTAGCTGAAGAAAAACATACATTGGTTGTTGAATAAGAACAGAATAGGGGCAGGACAAATGCAGAGTGGATTTTTCTTTTAGTTTTATCTTGCAGCATTTTACAAAAAACCCCAGCCAGAAAGCCAGGGTTTTTCGCACTTATAGTTGTTTGTTTGATGGTTATTCTTCTTCCTTTTCCTGCTCTTCGTAAGCTTTGAGCAAGGCGGTCTGAACATCAGGTGGAACCTGGGTATATTCGCCAAACGCAAGTGTATAAGTGCCGCTGCCTGAAGTTAATGAGCTGAGTGAGGTTGAGTACCGGTTCATTTCGGCCAATGGAACTTTAGCCTTAATGATCTGGTAAGTGCCTTCGCTGTCCATTCCCATAATAATGGCACGGCGGCCCTGCAAGTCGGTCATAACATCGCCCATACGGTCGGCAGGAACCATAACCTCCACGTCATAGATTGGCTCAAGAATTTTCGGTCCGGCATTTTTGAAAGCTTCTTTGAAAGCCTGGCGTCCTGCAAGTTTGAAAGCAAGCTCGTTCGAATCGACAGGGTGCATTTTACCATCGTACACATTTACCACGATATCACGGGCATAGGAACCTGTAAGCGGTCCTTCTTCAATTTTTTCCATAATCCCCTTGAGGATAGCCGGCAGGAAACGTGCATCGATGGATCCACCAACAATACAACTGTTAAATACAAGCTTGCCGCCCCATGGAAGTGCTTGCTCGTCGGTGCCACGTATCGGGAACTCGCTCTGGAACTTCATGCCTTCCGTAAAAGGCTGAATCAGCATATGAACTTCACCAAACTGACCGGCACCGCCTGATTGTTTTTTGTGGCGGTACATGGCTTTCGCCGATTTGGTGATCGTTTCGCGGTAAGGGATTTTTGGAGCAATGTATTCAACCGGAATTTTATCCAGGTGCTCGAGGTACCATTTGGCAATATTCAGGTGAAGCTCGCCCTGGCCTTTTACAATAATCTGTTTAAGTTCCTTTGAGTATTCAATGATGAGTGTCTGATCAACTTTATGCATTTCGTTGAGGCGTGCACCCAGTTTTTCATCATCCGCTGAATTTTTAGGCTTGATGGCCATGCTGATTTTGGGCGAAGGAAAATTGATAGGAACAATCACATCATCAGCATTTTTTGCAGCATTCAGGGTGTCGCCTGTACGGGTATTTCTTAGCTTGATGGTTGCTGCAATATCACCGGCACATACTTTTTCTACTTTCTCGCGTTTTTTACCGGCGATCAATAATATCTGTGAAATGCGTTCTTTGCCTGAGTTTGTACTGTTAACCAAATCCATGGCTTCGGTTACTTCGCCGCCATAAACTTTGAAGAAAGCAATTTCGCCAAGATGTTCCTCAACGGCCACCTTAACAACCTGCAGGCAGGTAGGATCGGCTGAGTTGCATCTGAGTTCCTTGCCGGATGTCGTCATCATTGGTGGCATTTCGTCAGGAGCAGGACACGAAGAGCAAATAAATTCAAGCAAGCGTCCAACGCCTTTGTTATGTTTTGCCGATATGCAGAAAACCGGGTACAATCCACGGCTGATGATACCCGCTTTAAGTCCTTTTTCTAATTGTTCTTCGGTAAGTGTTCCACTTTCGAAAAATGCTTCCATCAGTGACTCATCGGCTTCGGCAGCTTTTTCGATAAGTGCGCTTTGCAGATTCTCAGCTTTTGCCATTTCACCGGCAGGAATATCCAGAATTTCAGGTTTGCCACCGCCATCAGGATATTTCAGCATTTTCATCTGCAAAAGGTCAATGATGGCGTTAAAGCCCTGGCCTTCGTTTACAGGATATTGAAGCACTGTAACATTTCCACCAAACTGGGTTTTAAGTTGGCGGAGAGTTTCTTCGAAATTAGCTTTTTCATGCTCCAACTGGTTCACTGCAAAAATAACAGGAATCTGCTTTTTGTTGGTCTGTCTCCAGGTGATTTCGGTACCTACTTCAACACCGTTCTGTGAGTTTACAAGCATAATGGCTGTATCGGCAACACGCAAGGCTGCAACAACCTCGCCGATAAAATCATCGAAACCCGGTGTGTCCAGAATGTTTATTTTCTTGCCCTTCACTTCAACATACCCTAAGGTTGTGCTGACTGAATTCCCTCTTTCCAGTTCTATCTCGCGATAATCCGAAACGGTATTTTTATCTTCAATTGTTCCACGGCGGTTTATTATCCCGCCTTCGAAAAGCATTGCTTCTGCTGTGGTAGTCTTTCCTGATTTGGCTCCACCAATAAGTGCAATATTTCTTACTTCGCTTGTCTTGTAGACCTTCATTGTAAAAGTATATTTATTGTGATTGAAACAGTAATTCAGAGATATTAGGCTTGCAAAGTTATAAATTGTAGGAACATAAGCAAATGTTCTGACGAAAGACTCAAATTAAAATCTCAGGAAGGCTTAATGTCGCTGAAGGTTAATCGGTTATCGAAGTAGTTCCATGAGTAAAGGAAGCAATGTTCCCGCTTTAAAGTACGATATTACCGGTAATGCATCGAATTATTGAATATCTGAAATTAAGAAATCAGAGCCCGGGGTTTTAAGGTGCCATAAATCGTGCCGGGAGCATTAAACCCTTCAATGGTTCGCCTGGCTATACAGTCACCCTCCGGTTCCTGTATAAGGCCGAAATCCTGATTTCCGCCTTGCGAATCCATACCGATGCGATTGCAATAATTATCCGTGGCCAGATAAGCCAGTGAATGGCATATCCAAGTGTGAGAAATAATAATGGATCTTCGAGCTGGGAATGCGAAAGCGCAACATGATGATTCAGCAGATCGGCATCCTCGCGGTTCATCCGGCC
>JBBSDG010000524.1:0-3033 GCA_038249635.1 Bacteroidales bacterium
AGTGAATAACGAATAATGAAGAATGAATAGTGAATAGTGAATAATGAATAATGAATAGTGAATAACGAATAGTGAATAATGAGAATCAGGGTTTGAAATTGTAACTTATTAGCTGCTAGGCGAACTCTTCCAAAGTTTAAAACTTTGGAAGGGTAAAAGCCCTATAGATAAAACATGAATTCAACCCTTGATTCGCATGAATAGTGAATCGTGAATAGTGAATAATGTATTATCTTGATTAACAACTGTATGGCAACCGTATGAACATTGTATAACAACCATATAACAACCGTATGACCATCATATAACAACCGTATGACCATTGCATGACCACTCAAATAACTCCCTTACTCCATCATCCCGTAAAACTTTCCCTGCCAGCTATCCCGCACTTCCATCTCTTTTTCGATCATCACCTGAACCTGATCGCTTCGTAAATTTCCCCAGGTTGGTCCTGCCTGAAAGCGGGGAGGAGCCTCGCCTGTAAAGCGCTCAATTACAAAAGCCGGGTTTAGTCTTTCGGTGAAGCGCACAATAAAATCGATATAATTTTCAAGGGTAAAAAGATTGAATTGTGACGGATCTCTCAGATATTCCTCTGCCATTCGGGTATCTTTTATAATCTGAAGCTGGTGGAATTTTATGGTATCCAGCGGAAGTGAAGATACTATTTCTGCTTCGGCAAGCATTTCCGCCTCCGTTTCGCCCTGCAAACCAAAAATCAGATGTGCGCCGGTATGGATTCCATAGCCTGCCGTTTTACGGATGGCTGCCTCCGATTCCTCAAATGTATGCCCGCGGTTGATCCGCTCCAGGGTTCGGTTATAACAGGATTCAATACCATATTCAATGATCACATAATATTTTTCAGCCAATCGGGCAAAGTATTCAAGTTTTTCATCATCCACGCAATCAGGCCGCGTGCCAATTACAATGCCAATGACTCCCGGAAATGCAAGTGCCTCATCATAAAGCGATTTCAGGTATTGCAGCGAGCCATAAGTATTGGAGTATGCCTGGAAATAAGCCAGGTAGTTTTTCGACCGTCGGTAACGTACCTGGTGAAATTCAACACCTTCCGTAATTTGTTGAGTTATACTTTTATGAGGCTGGCAGTAGGACGGACTGAATGCATCGTTATTGCAATAGGTACAACCACCAATACCTTTTAATCCGTCACGGTTCGGACAAGTGAAACCGGCATCTATTGTGACTTTCTGCACGCGCGTACCAAACTCCCGCCTGAAATACTCGGAATAGGAATTATACCGGCGATCATGTCCCCAGGGATATTTGGTTACTGTCATCCTGCAAAAGTAACGAAAAAGGCTGCCCTTTCCGGACAGCCTTTTATGTAAGCGTCAAAGAATCTATTTTGCTACTCTTTCGAGCCATTTCAGCATAAAGATCATGGTAAACATGGATAGAAGACATGCTACCACAAATACAGACCATGTAAGCCAGATTGGAATACTTTCGTAGAAAATCGCACCTATAAAAAGCAATTGGTTTCCAACAGCAGTAGCTCCAAGCCATCCGCCCTGCATAACTCCCTGGTATTGAGGCGGAGCAACTTTTGATACAAATGATATTCCCAAAGGACTGATGAAAAGCTCAGCTACAGTTAAAATAAAATATGTGCCAATCAGAAGCATTGGTGTAACTCGCTGCGCATCAGCCAATCCACCCATTGCATCAACATCTGATTTTAAAGGCAGACCCATTGAACCCAGAGACATTACAAAATATGCGAAAGCTGCAATAAACATACCGATGGCAATTTTCTTAGGCGTTGAAGGCTCTTTCCCTTTTGATCTTAACCAGCCAAAAATTGACATGATGATTGGCGTTAATAAAACAATAAAGAATGGGTTTATCGATTGAAAAAGTTCAGCACCCTGTATAGTCACGAGTCCGAGATTAATCTTAATGCCACTCAGGTCGGTATAATCTTTT
The DNA here is from genome assembly GCA_038249635.1 of Bacteroidales bacterium. Taxonomy (GTDB): domain Bacteria; phylum Bacteroidota; class Bacteroidia; order Bacteroidales; family UBA4417; genus UBA4417. The sequence goes on from JBBSDG010000524.1 coordinate 1,957, forward strand.
GCAAAATAAGTAAGCGTAAGTCCATTCTGATGAAATGAAAACCAGAAGAAGATTACTACTCCAAAAACAGCGAACAATGCGTAAAGTCTTTGTTTGATTTCTTTAGCATCCATAAGCATTTCTCCGGCAGAGGCTGATGAGGCTTTGACTTTGTCAGCAGGATCAGGAAATTTCTTTTTGTTGACGATGTATATTACCAGTGAAATCATCATGGCAACAATAGATGCAGCAAATGCATAATGAAAACCAGTAGTAAATACATTCAGATAGTTATTTGCAAATGCAGTAAGATCGGTTGTTGCAGCTCCACGGCTCACTTCGGTTGCAAGAGCAGCAAACTTTTGCTGTGCTTCAGGTGTAATTGTACCATCGAGGTATGCATGGCATAACTGAGGTAGGCTTGCTTTATATTCAAGTCCTTTGCTCGATAACCAGCCATTTCGAATTCCAACTGCAAACAAAGGAGCGAATAATGCACCCACATTAATTAACATATAAAACAACGAAAACCCGGAGTCACGCATCTTGCTGTAAGTAGGGTTATCGTACATCTGTCCAACCAGTGCCTGAAGATTTCCTTTAAAAAGCCCATTTCCGAAAGCAATCGTGAAAAGTCCTATACACGAAATGGTGAGGAATAATGTTTTATTTGGAACCGGCGTTGGCGTTGGGATAGCAATCATTACATATCCCAGTGCCATTACAATCAATCCGGTTAAAATGGTGCCTTTATAATTCCGGGTACGGTCAGCAATCACACCGCCTGCAAAGGCAAGTATGTAAATGGAGAAATAAAAGATGGAATAAATCAAGCCTGCGTTGGTTCCCGATAAGCCAAATTTAGCTTGTAGGAAAAGTACAAGTATAGCCATCATGGTGTAAAAACCGAAGCGTTCGCCCATATTGGCCAATGCTGCTGCAAGTAATCCTTTTGGGTGTTGTTTAAACATAACTTTAAGATTTGGTTTGTATCTGGTTTAAGTTGTTTGCTGAGCAGCAAAAATAAACTAATTTCTCAATAATAAAAGAGGGTTCGGTGTCTCAACTAAAAAAGTTATTGCCGGGCAGGTTGCTGTA
>JBBSDG010000525.1:0-3028 GCA_038249635.1 Bacteroidales bacterium
TTAAATTTATAGTATGAAATGCATACCGGGCGGCCATATAGGTTACCCGGTTTTTTTTATTGGTTTGAAATCATACTAATTCAATAAAATTATATATTTGCCTTCATAACACATATTGGAATTTATAAATCATCAACTAATATATATTCAAATGAAACAGCTTCTGATTCTTTTATGGATTGTACCATTAACCCTTTTTGGCCAGAAGTACCAGCACGGAACCATACTTTTTAATAGTGGCAAAACGCTTGATTGTCTGCTCACACCCCCTTCGAACCCGGAGGACAAAAAGATCGAGACTAAAATTTCGGAGAATGCAGATAAGGTTACTTACAAAAGCGAGGAACTGAAATCCATCACTATTCCGAATAAGAATTATCCGCCGTATGTATTTGTATGGGAAAGCACAAAAAAACTTACCGGAGGCATCGATCATTGCTGGCTGGTTAAAATGGTCGAAGGGTATGCAACACTTTATGGAAGCAGCAATGGATTTAAGATCACTAAAAAAGGAGAACTCGAACTCATAGGGATTTCAGCTGGTCATTCATCGGCCGAATTTTATTTTTATGCCCGCCGACCCGATGAAGGATATGTTACCATGCTGGGTCTCTATTCGCCGGGAACATTCGGTTTAAATAATTTTTTCAGAAAGGCAAGTGCCAAATATTTTAACGACAGCCCTGAAATTGTTAAACGAATTAATTCCAAAGAGTTTAAAATAGCGGATATTTCGCTGGTTGTTTCGGAGTATAACGAATGGAAGACTAAACAAGGCGGGAAATAACATCCGGTACTTTTGCCAATAATATTTGTCCTTTTCTTATCTTTCATATTGCTTCCAGGATTTACTTTTAAGCTAATCCCCGAAACACACCTCATTAATTAAAAAGCGTTAATTGTATTCATCAGTGTAAACATCAGCCTTATTTCTGCGTAAAATTTCAATCCTCAGCATAAGCAAAAGCAATGTTCCTGTGCACACCACCGCCCTTACGGCATATACCGAAGCCAGCCATCCCTTGCTTGCGAAAAGCGAAATTACCGGGGCCAGCAGTAACGCTATCCATATCGAAAAAGCCTCTGTGTTTTTCTGTTGATGTGCCATACGCCTGATAACCGGCAAATAGGATATCACCATAATGCCTTGAATGGAGTAATTCGCCAGTACATTGTTTCGTGACAGACCCCAGAAAACAATGATCGCCATAACGGCAAGCAGGCAACCAAGATCAAAACGGTTAAAACGGGTGGAGTGGTCGCCCCAGATCAGGATTGATACCGAAACACCAGCCGCGAGCATAAGATCGGTAACATTCAGTATATTATCACTGATAGTGTAACTGCCTTCGGCAAAATATGTTGTGAGGGTAATGGATACAGCCAGTGTGAAAAAAGTCCACATAGCAAGAGAAGGGCTGATTTTTTTGTGATACAATAAATACATGTACCGGGATAAAATAAAAATATTAAGTCCTGATACTAAAATATTTACGAGGAGTTTAATGGATAGCATTGACCAAAGCTGAATATTAGTTGAACGATGTAAAAGTATTGAAAACTCTTTATATGAGCTGTTCCTGGCCAGATAATATTTTGATTAGCGACGAAAAGAAATTAAGACAAGTAAGGTGCTTATAATTCAATAGTAACTTTAATAAACAACTAACAACACATGAAATCTTTAACCCTATTTATCTTACTGGCTATTGGTTCATTAAGCCTTTATTCCCAAGGTATTTCCGACACAATTCAGATTAGGAAATCATTCGGCACTCAGTATTTACAGCATGGGAAAATGCTTAAGCCGAGGAATTTGCTCGACATTATGCATAGTGATAATGCGGCTTACACCGAAATGCTTAAGGCAAAAGACAAATATAATCTAGCTATGTTGCTCGGAATTCCGGGAGGTTTCTGTTTTGGCTATCCCATTGGAACACTTATTGCAGGCGGCACTCCGAACATGAATCTTCTTGCCGTAGGCGCAGCACTCACTATTGTTTCGGTCACATTTTCAATTTCATCAAACAAACATACAGTAGCCGCTATTGGATACTATAATGAAGGTTTACGCCTGAAAGGAGAAACGAAACCCAGTATCAGGTTTGGATTTTGCGGTCAGGGTTTGGGGATGTCTCTGAGATTTTAAAATCTGGTTTCAAGCCTGCGGCATCCTTCCCTGCGATTGCCGTTCCAGCATCCATCCCGGGTATTCAGAAGACAATGCGCTTATGGTATCCAGTTGCTGCATTTCCAGGGAAGTAAGCTCCAGTGCAGTTGAAGCTATATTATCCAAAAGTTGATCATTTTTTTTGGCTCCGATAATAATACTTGTAACCGCCGGTTTTTTGAGGATATACGCCAATGCTACCTGTGCAGCCGAAACATTATGGCTTGCACCAATCTGCAAAAGCACATCAATAATATCGTATGCCTTTTCTTTATTCACAGGAGGAAAATCAAACGAATCCCTACGGCTGTTGCCAGCAATTTCGTTGTTGCGGGTGAATTTGCCTGATAAAAATCCACCGGCCAGCGGACTCCATGGCATCAAAGCAAGTCCTTCGCTCAAGGCAAGAGGCACCAATTCTCTCTCCACATCGCGTGCGGCAATGCTGTAATAATTCTGAAGAGCCACAAATTTGGTCCAGCCCATTTTGTCGGCTATGCCATTGGCTTTGGCCACCATCCATGCAGGGTGGTTACTAATTCCCAGATAACGAACTTTACCCGAACGCACTACGTCTTCGAGCCCGCGCATGGTTTCTTCGAGCGGGGTGAGTATATCTACACCATGAATATACAGCAAGTCGATATGCGAAAGGCCAAGGCGCTTCAGGCTATCATCCACCGAATCGGCAATATGAAGCCTCGATAATCCTACCTGGTTGGCTCCGGCGCCCATACGTATGCGCAACTTGGTTGCAATAACAACTTGTTGGTGATTGATCCCAAGACTGCTAAGCGCTTTGCCAAGCATAATCTCCGATAAACCTTCGGAATAAGCATTAGCAGTATCAATAAA
>JBBSDG010000526.1:0-3013 GCA_038249635.1 Bacteroidales bacterium
ACATATTGATTTTAGTTCATATAAGCATAAAACCTTTCACCTCTCTGAAATCAGAAATGACGGATATTTCGCAGATAAAGTTCAGACTGGAAAAATCTATTTAAAAGAATTGAATCACATAGAAACACAAAGAACATATGGACATTCAAGCTTTGAGCTAAAACTGAACCTGTTTTTCCCTCATGTACAATTCAATGTGGTTTTTCCCGCTATGGCGGAACAAGTTATACCTATGTGTTTCACTTGATTGAAGCAGAATGGCTGTTAGCTATAATTATTTTGGAACCAATGTTAAAAACAATACGGTTGCGCTAAGCAGAATGAGCGAGTAGAAATACAATGAGCTAAAATTAAATTTCTCCTTAAATCAAAGCACAAGGATTAGAACGGGCAAAATGAAAGTCATGGCTATTATTGGCAGCCACAAAATCTCATTAATTACACCAACAATTGTTATCTTATAAATATTTATGACCCATCCCTGTAGCCAGAACAGGAAAACTATCAAACTAAGTGCGAAAACTATTTTGCTGGTTCTGGAGTTCTTAAATGGGATCATTTGAGTAGTTTTAATTTATACATTTATTTCGCAACAAGAATTTTCTTTATGATTTCAATTGAATTTAAACGCATTTTACAAATATATAATCCATTTGGAACTTTTTGGCGATTAATGCCAGTTAAATCCCATGCAAATATTTTTTCGCCGGCATTTACCTTACCGTTAATAACGGAAGCAATCATCTGTCCGGTCAGGGAATAAACGCTTATGCTTAGATCTCCCTGGCTTACTGAATTAACTTGTATCTGAACATTATTTGATGCCGGGTTGGGGTATATATACATACCGTTTGCGATCAAAGATGAATTTTCCTGAACCGACAGCGTTTTATCATTTGTAATGAGTATATTATCAAACCAGAAATTTTTACCAATGAAATCCATATGTTCAGAAACAATCTGAAAACGGTCAGTAGCTTTCCAATCGAAAGAATTGGTGCTGTTGAACCATTCTCCGTCATACGAACCTATATCCTTAAAATTCGTTAACGGGATATTTACATGATGCCACTTATTATCCCAGGCAGCTATGGATGAATTTACCTTGTAATCCATTCGCCAGGGATGATCATTAGCGGCTGAAGTTTTGGTATCAATAAAGCGCACCACAAAATCGGAAGCTGAAGCATCGCCTTTCACCCAAAAATCGAGCGCATAATCTCCTGCCACCAGACGCGATAAATCCTTTGTATATCTGAAATCAAAATCCACAGCGGTATAAATTGGAATACCTGTTACATACAGCGCATACTTACCCTCATAAGTTCCGCCATTAAAGAAATCAACAATTCCGGTAGCAGCCCAGCCTCCCTGAATAATATTTTCGCCGGGATAATCAGTATAGATATTAAATGGAACAGAATCGGCTTTAAGTGTATAAATCTTTTGAGGAGGTGGCGTAAATCCTATTTCCTGGGCAAGTGGAACATTTATATCGTATTCGAACATCTCATTCGAGCCCGGAATAAACAGGCCGAATCCGCCCTGGTAATCCCAAATAGTCCAAGGGACAGATTTCGAATTCAAATAGTTGCCAATAGCCTGATACCAGGCCACCCTGTCGGAATTATTGCTTTTTAAATTATACACCCCGAATTCACCGCAATAAATTTTCACACCCCTGGCTTTTCCAAAGCTAATTGCCACATCAAGTGTTGACTGAAGTTTCGATATAGTCCCATCGGTTTTGTAGGCAGTAATCAGGCTGCTTTCGATCCAGGTTCCTTTAAGCGAAGCCGGACAGGCGGGCATACGCGCGGCATCATAAGGAAAAGGTACTCCTCCAAGATCACCAAGCGAGGGATTTGGCCAGGTTGCTCCCTGATGCGTAAATAAAAACGGATCGTAGAAGTGAAAAGTGTAAACTAAATTAGCATCGGTATAAAACGGCAGGTTGCTTAATTCGCTGATACCATTCCAGCCTGATCCGCCCACAACAATGGTATGTTTGGTGTCGTATTTCCGGATTGAATCAATAGCCTTTTGCTGGATTTTTGTCCAGGCAGCAGTGGTCATCGTATTAGGTTCATTTAAAATTTCATAAAACACGAAGGAAGAACGGTCCTTGAAGTGCTTTGCCATCTGCGGCCATACCCTGATAACCGGCGCTTCTACAGTTATAAGGTTGGCACCATCGATGGTGTGATTATCCAGGATGAGATTAATCTGCAACTGCTCAGCCCAATTTACAACCGTATCCAGGTAACTGAAAAGCAAAGGATCAATAACATAATCAGGAGCTCCACTGGTCATAAAATGCAGGTTTATCGGCAGGCGGATTACATCGCAGCCTAAACTCTTTATATTCTGTAAATCTTGTTTTGAGTATTTTGTGAACGGTATTTCCCTGGCGTTTCCTGATTGAAACCAATTGGTTAAGTTAACACCTTTATTGAAAGGATTTTGCGCCTGTGTTTGCAGCAAAGGAAATTGCTGCAGCAAGACCAGGAATACAAATAATGATTTTTTCATGAGTTTTCAGATTTTGAAACTGGTTTGGGTTGGATCGTTTAAATCCGCCTCTAATTTATACAAAAAACCACACTAATGTTAGAGATGGTGCAAACACGTTTTTGATAATTCAATAAAAGATTAAAACGCTGAATAAACCGGCTTGAAACAAGCTGTCAGGAAGTAAAGAAATGATAACGATTAATTTGATTTCGATTTCTGAACACAAGCAGAACAGACGGATGAATACCCTTTATTTTACAATCAGCTTCTTCGTTAGCATTCCGCTGCTTGTTTGCAATTGTAAAATATAATTCCCGGCCGAAAGATCCGTTAAAGACAGAACCACTTTTTTATCATTGGTTAAAGTGTTTACCAAAAGCATCTGCTGCCCCAGTCCGTTAAGTATATTGATCTGCTTTACTTTACCTGTAAAACCATTCATGTTAATGGTTACAAAGTTCTTTGCGGGATTAGGATAAACTTTAATGAAATCTTCACT
>JBBSDG010000527.1:0-2995 GCA_038249635.1 Bacteroidales bacterium
ACGCACATGCCGTTCGCACATACCTCTGGCTAAGAATCGCAGGCGCATTTTTATAAGGCCGGTCCCTTCTAAGAGAGTTACCTCTTATGGCAACATAGCGGAACAAGGATTTGGCTTTTCAGTGTGATTTTCAGGGTGTAGGGACCGGCCTAATAGAAATTTCACAACAGATGTTGACGAAGGTAAACCGCGCGGGCATGTGCGTAGCAAAACACCAGCCTCACGTGCTGTCAGGCTATGGAAAAATCTATCAGGCCTTGTTTTGCGAGCCTTACCGAGTCGTACATCTGTGTGAAATTTATATTAAGCCTTGACCTTTTGGTTCTTTTGTGTCATGACAAAAGAACAGAAAAGAAATAAAGAAAAAAGAAATTTGACTTATGAATTCTTTTTCCAGCACATCAAAATAATATTTAGCCGAAAACCGGGAAGCACTCTTTCAGGAAGCTTTCTGAAATACTGCATGTTACCTGAAAAAATCAAAGTAATTCAGAAGCAAAAATCTGTTCAGGCATTTTCGGTATAATTCCTGCTGAAACTGAAAACTCAAACATCTGTGCTACAGCCTGTTTTCCCTGCAAACCAAGGCTTACCGAAAATTCATTCACATAAAGATCAATATGCTTTTGCATCACCACATCATCCATTTCGCGGGCATGGCAGCGTATAAATTCATTTAATTCGCCTTTGTTGGCATTTGCAAATTCAACGCTTCGCCTGATGCTACGGTTAACTTTTGCAATAACATCATTTCCCAGCCTTTTATGGGCAGCTATTCCACCCAACGGCACCGGCGAACCGGTAAACTTTTCCCAGTATTCACCCAGATCAATCAGTTTGTGGAGACCTTTGAGCTGAAAGGTAAAGCGGCTTTCGTGAATAATTACACCGGCATCAACTTCATTAGTCAGAATCGCATCTTCAATATCCGAAAAAAGGAGTTCCTTTTTTTGAACAGGTTCTTTCATTGCCAACGAAAACAAAAGGTTTGCTGTGGTATGAATTCCAGGAATAGCAACTGTTTTTCCCGCCAGTTCATCAAAATGCTTCAGCTTTTTGCTGATAACCAGCGGGCCGGCACCAAATCCAATAGCAGCACCAGAATCAAGAAGCAGGTAACGCCCAGCCAGATGCATAAACGCATGAAAACTGAGCTTGGTAACATCAGGTATTTCAGCAAAAGCCTGCCCATTCAGTTTCTCAACATCATCTAAAAAGTAATCAAACTCAAGACCTTCGGTGTCCACCTTCTGGTGAACCAGGGCGTCGAAAATAAAGGTATCGTTGGGACAAGGGGAGAAACCGAGGGTGAGTTTCATGGGGGTTTGAAGGGTTTGAAGGGTTTGAAGGGTTTCGGGTTTAAAGAAGTTCAATGCTTAGCGTTCAATGCTTGAATTCTAATCGCCTGTCAATCATCATCTTAATTATTCATTATTCATTATTCACTTTTCAGTATTCATTATTCACTATTCGTTATTCATTATTCATTATTCATTATTCACTTTTCACTTTTCACTTTTCACTTTTCCAGTGTCAGTCACCCTGCGGGTGTGCAGACACTTATCACTATTCGTTTAAAAGATCAAGCAGAAATTGATTCAGATTTTTGACGGCAAGTGGTATATCCCAGTTTGTAACATCGCGGTCTTCGATGTAGTTTGAAACGCTTCGCACCTGTATATACCTGATCCTGCTAATTTTGCAGGAATACATAAATGCGGCTCCTTCCATCGATTCTACATCTACTTTATGCCTTGTTAGAAAGGTGTTAATATTTGCAGCATTTCCATGAACAGTGTTTACGGTGGCACCGGTGGCAATAAGCAATCTGTTGATCAGGCTGCTTGTGAAAACCGAATCATTTAGCAGTTTCCCGCCTTCGAAAGGGAATTCATCCTGATCAAGTAATTTGAGATCGATGATCGAAAGGAAGTGTTCGCCATCCTCGGCGCCTGTTTCGGGAAGGCAGTCGGAATTGATATTCAGTACTTTGCCAATCGGGATTTCCCGATTAAAACTTCCGCAGATACCGGCATTGATAACGGCATCATAAGCATACGAACATAAAGCCATTGTTGTTACAACGGCAGTCGGCACCATTCCAACTCCTGTTACCAGGATATCGATCTGGAAATCCTTATACGTATAGCGTGATAAACCATGTTTCAAAGCCCGCCCTTTACCCAACTCACCGAGTAAGGGTTTGATTTCGAGCGAGGTGGCTGAAACAATCAGAAGCCTCATGGTTGATGTTCTGTTTAACATTTCCGGATTTTATTTAAAGCCAAGCAATTTAATACACTTTTTAAAGATATCCGTATTATCCTGCACTCCTGTAAAAAGCCCGGAACCAGGACCATAAGCAAATACCGGCACCATAGTAGCTGTATGATCCGTACTCAGGAAAGCACCCTTTACATCGCCGGTTGAAATACTACCACCGGTAATACCAAATCCGCCGGTTTCATGATCAGCCGTAACTATTACAAGAGTTTCTCCGTTTTTCTCAGCAAATTTCAGCGCTATTCCCACTGCATTGTCGAAATCGACCACTTCATCAACAACATAAGCTGCATTATTATCGTGTCCGCCCCAATCAATCTGCGAACCTTCGATCATGATAAAAAAACCATTTTCGTTTCTGGCCAATATCTGAAGCGCCATTTCAGTAGCATCGGGCAGCATATTGCCACGGCCTTTCGACATGGGCGGCATATGTTCGGGAGCCAGCAAAGCGGCCAGGCGGTTTGTCGATTTCAGATCAACATCTTTCAGGTTGCGGGCTACATAATAGCCACGGGCTTTCAGACTATCGGTAAGATTAAGTTTATCAACCCTTTGTGCAAAGTTATTGTAACCGCCGCCAATAAAAACATCTATATCGGTGCGAAGAAAATCGAATGCAATATCGGCATACTTCGACCGGTCGCTGGTATGAGCAATAAATGAAGCGGGCGTGGCGTGGGTGATGGATGAAGTGGAAACCAGACCTGTG
>JBBSDG010000528.1:0-2956 GCA_038249635.1 Bacteroidales bacterium
GGCATACAACAAAGTGAACGGCACGTATTGTTCCGAAAACAAATACCTGCTCACCGATATGCTGAAAACACAATGGGGCTTCCGGGGTTTTACCATGCCCGACTGGGCCGGGTCGCATTCCACGGTGCCTTCGGCAAATGCAGGTCTCGATTGTGTTGTTTACGACAGCGACCTATTTGGAAAACCGCTGGCTAAAGCAGTGGAAAAAGGCCAGGTATCCGAAGCCACCATTACCGAAATGGCACGTAGGGTTCTCAGAGTGATCTATCTTACAGGCATGATGGACTCAAGCCCATACGAGTCGGCAACAAAATTCAGCAAACCTGAAATTAAAGCCCTGAACCGCAGGGTTGCCCGCGAAGGATTGGTTCTTCTTAAAAATGACAAACAACTCCTGCCATTTAAAAGCGAAAAAGTTAAAAATATTGCCGTGATGGGGCCTAATGCTGCCAGCCTGCGCATGGGCGGTGGCGGCAGCTCGTATGTCGGAAACGTTGAGTACAAGGTTACCCCGCTGGATGGTATAACCAAAGCCGCCGGCGACAAATACCATATAAGTTACACCCTGGGTGCCGGTCTGGCCGATAAGCTTATCACGATTGAGAAACAGTACCTGAAACCTTCAAATACATCACAGGGAACACAGGGATTATGGGGCGAATATTATAGCAACATGAATCTGGAAGGTGCTCCGGTGGCTGCTAAACTGGATACAACGATAGATTTTGAATGGAAAGCCAGCCCATTGATTTATTTATCGGATTATGAAAAGAAAGATAAATCAAAGATTCAGTCGGCTGAAAAAACCATAGGCAGCGAGTACTTCTCTATCCGCTGGTCGGGAACTGTTACACCGCCAAAAACAGGATATTATGATTTTGTAACGCATTGCGACGATGGGATCAGGCTTCTTGTAAATAATCAACTAATTATTGATCAATGGTTCAGCCATGATAAGGAATATCGATATGGAACAATTAAACTCGAAGCCGGCAAAGCTTATAACATTAAAGTTGAATACTACCAGGAAATTGGTGGTGCTACTATCAACCTGGGCTGGTATTACCATGATCCTAAGTTGATTGACGAGGCTGTGGATCTGGCAAAAAAATCGGATGCTGTGGTTATATGCGCCGGCATCGACCGTTTCTGGGAAGCTGAAGGCGCCGACAGAACCAACTTCGATCTGCCGCTGGTTCAGAATGAACTTATAAAGGCTGTTTCGGCAGTTAACCCGAATACCGTTGTGGTTCTAAATAACGGTGGACCTCTCAATGTAACCCCTTGGCTGAACAGCGTTTCGGCCCTTGCTGAAGCATGGTTCAACGGCAACGATGGCGGCGATGCCATTGCTGATGTGCTTTTTGGCAAATACAACCCTTCGGGCAAACTGCCTTACAGCTATATACAGAAGGAAAGCGATTTCCCGCCTGCTTTTTCAAACTACCTGAACCGCGACAGGAAAACGGTTTACAACGAGGGAATCTATGTGGGATACCGCTACCACGATAAAAACAACACCAAACCGCTGTATCCTTTCGGCTATGGATTGTCGTACACAACATTTGAATATTCAAACCCAAAAACTGAAAAACTCACTGAACAACTGATAAGCGTAAAACTGGATGTAAAAAACACCGGTAACTACGATGGAACCGAAATCGTACAGGTTTACACATCGGAAGCAAAACCTACAACCGACCGCCCGGTAAAAGAGCTTAAAGGATTTGGAAAGGTATTCCTTAAAAAAGGCGAAACCCGTACCATCGAAATCCAACTCAGGGTGGAGGATCTTGGCTTCTTTGATCAGGATAAAAAAGCCTGGACACTAAACAAAGGCAAATACCAGTTACTGATCGGGAGTTCGTCGGCCGATATCAGGCTTACATCAGGAATTGAATTGTAATTATAAAACCCAATTAAGAAAAACATAGAACAGTAATGGCAAAAGTAGCAGACAAATATTTAAAAGTTGATCCCTGGAAGATCATTGAAGAAGGCTTTCATCCTGAAAACGGACGGGTTTCCGAATCCATTTTCTCGCTCGGTAACGAATATATGGGCGTAAGAGGTTATTTTGACGAAGGATATAGCGGCGATCAGCTCATAGGAAGCTATTTTAATGGCGTATGGGAAGAAAAGCCGATTATCCATGTTGGCAAATACAAGGGCCTCTCCTACCGCTGGGCGTTTATGGTTAACTCCGTAAACTGGCTTCTCACAAAGATATCTCTTGATGATGAAAAGCTGGATCTGAATACTTCTGAGATTTCGGATTTTACGAGGATTCTGGATTTAAAAACCGGTGTATTTACACGCTCGTTTACCTGGAATGCAAAAAGCGGTAAAAAACTGAAAATTGCTTTCGAACGGTTTATCAGCATGGTTGATTATACCGTTGGCTGCCAGAAAATCACCTTCGAGCCACTAAATTTCACCGGTTCTGTCGACATTGAATCGGGTGTTGACTTTTCAACCGTACACGAACAGCAGGACAATAAAAGCTACTGGAACCTCGAAAAATCAGGCCTGACCGGTAATTTCACCTCAGCGCTGGGCAAAACCGAAAAAAGCGGGCACAAGGTAATGTCGGCTTTCCGAATTGTAAGTGCACAAGCCATTGGTATTGAATTAATAAGCGGGCATAAACAGCTTGCCACAAAATTCTCATTAAAACTAAATCAGAATGAGAAGAGTGAATTTACCAAAATTGTTGTAAATCATGCCGTTAAGAATGCAGAAACTGATATCGAAACCGTTTGGGATCAAGGTTCAGCTATAGCACACGAATACGAAACTGCGAACTATGATGAGCTGCTTAAAAAACATACTGAATACTGGAAAGAGGTTTGGGAAAAACTGGATATAACCATCGAAGGCGACGACGAAAACCAGCAGGGAATACGATTTTGTATTTTCCAGCTTCATCAAACTTATCACGGGCAGGATGCGGCTA
>JBBSDG010000529.1:0-2955 GCA_038249635.1 Bacteroidales bacterium
TACGTGTTAACAGCCGAATTTATTCACCTTCGATGGGATTTGAACTTCCCGTGGCTTAACCTGGGGAACGGCTTTGCAGCTTACCCCAAATGGATACAATGGTACGAATATACCGGTATTTTTGGCGGATCGCTTTGGGTTCTTCTGGTTAATATCCTGATTTTCTATTTTGTGCGCGATCGTATTCTGCTAAAAATTTGCAGTCGGACAGTTGTTATTCGGATGGCAGCAACTATAGTTTTACTAATTGCCCCAATCTTAATTTCACTTGTGATGTACAACAAGTACACTGAGAAAATTAATCCTCTTGATGTTGTAGTTGTTCAGCCTAACCTCGATCCTTATAACGAACAGTATGGCCTTGATCCTATGGTTGTTACGGATCGGATGCTGGCTCTGGCCGCTGAAAAGTCGGATAGCCTTACAGATTTTGCAGTCTTTCCCGAAAGCGCCATACAGGAATATATTTTTGAAAACAGGTTTGACCTTTCGCCAAGTATTGCCCGTTTGCGGAGTTTTAACAGGAGTTATAGGCGAATGAACATCATTTCCGGGATTTCTTCACGCAAAGTGTTTGAACCTGGCGAACCTCTTAGCCTAACTGCCCGGAAATTTACAGATGCCGATATGTATTACGATTCATACAATACCGCGCTTTATGTGACTCACGACAGTACTTTGCAGAAATACCACAAATCAAAACTTACCCCCGGAGTTGAGAATATGCCCTACCTTAATGTATTCCCATTCCTTAAAAAATTTGCCATCGATCTTGGCGGAACTACCGGGAGCCTGGGTGTAAACCCCGATCAGACACCGTTCGTTATTAACAACGGACTCAAAATTGCACCCTGCATTTGTTACGAATCGGTATATGGCGAATTTATGAACCGCTTTATTCAGAACGGGGCAAACGTTATATTTGTAATTACCAACGACGGTTGGTGGGGCAACACGGCCGGTCACCGCCAGCATCTGCTTTTTTCAGTCATCAGGGCAATAGAAACCAGGCGAAGCATAGCCCGTTCGGCCAATACCGGAATTTCATGCTTTATCAACCAGCGTGGCGATATTTCGCAACGTACTGAATACTGGGTTCCTGCGGCCATACGGCAAAAGATCAATGCCAACGATAAAATTACTTTTTACGTAAAATACGGGGATTATATAGGCCGCGTTTCCCTGCTGGTAGCGGCACTTTTCGCATTGCTGACAATTTCAACGTCACTTCGCAAGCGGAAACAAAGAATTTAATATCGGATTTGGGATTTCGGAATTAACGGATAAGCCCTTCAAAGGTTTAAAACCCTTGAAGGGCATGCCCTCACGACATCCCAAATCCGAGTCTCCCATTTCGCTCCTACTGTTTTCTATTAACCATTTTCTATTAACTTTTTTCCATTTGTCACCCTGAGCGTAGCCGAAGGGAACTATTTCCAGACATCCCAAATCCAACCCCCCCATTTTCATCCCCCTTTTTTCTTTTAACTTTTTTCTATTAACTATTTCCCCCCTTTCACCGCCCCAAATCAGGCATTCACCGCTTTTCAATTGCATCTGCTGAATATTATTTTCAATTTTGCTGAACAAAAATAAACCTTGAACGTTTTTACACAATCAATACAATGGAAACATTATTAAGTCATTTCGTTTCCGGCACATAAAAATAATTTATTTTTGCCGCCTGTAAAACAAAAATAATGGACGAAAAACTTGACCACATATTGTCTGAAAGCCTGCGGCTGTTTAAAAAAAACGGCATCCGCAGTGTAACTATGGATGATATTGCAAAAGAGCTGGGGATATCGAAAAAAACGATTTACCAGCATTTTGCAAATAAAACTGAACTTCTTGAAAAAGTACTCAACCATATGTTGGTGAAGGAAAGCACTGTTTGTGTCAGTGAAGAGGAACAAAAGCTTAATGCAATCGATGTTCTTCTGGCTGTTAGCCGCAACGTGAGCAAACAAATGAAGGATTTGAACCCTATCAATGCCTTTGAACTTCAGAAATATTACCCTGCCTTGTTTCGTGAATTTGTAAATAAGAAACGCGACCACGTTTTTTTACAAGTGAAACAGAACTTTGCCCAGGGAATTTCGGAAGGCATTTATCGCAATGATCTTGATATCGATCTGGTTGCCAGGTTGTATATCCAAAAGCTTGTGGATGTTCATGATCAGGAATTTCTGGCGTCGGTAAATTTCGGCTTCGAAAAAGTATTCCAGGTAATGTTCGATAACCACATACGAGGTATCGCCAATGCTGAAGGACTTGCCTATTATGAAAAACAAACTAATACATTAAATATCAATCTATAATTTATGAAAATAACAATCATCACCTCTCTATTAACGGCTTTCCTGATAGGTAGCATGCAGATTTCCGCTTTAGCACAGGACAATCAGCCTGTTACAACCTCACTCAGCCTGAAACAGGCACAGGAATATGCCATTAAGAATAATGCCAATTCGAGGAATTCAGTTCTCGATATGGAGATTGCCAAAAAGAAAGTATGGGAAACCACTGCTATTGGCATGCCCCAGGTAAATGCAGCTGGAAATTACCAACATCTGTTTGTAGTGCCGGAACTAAGTTTTCCTGGTACCAAGTTATCACATGATAATATTCAATTCGATCCGGCTACAGGCATTGGGACAATAAGTAATCTTCAATTGAATACCGGCGAAAATATATATTTGAATACCGAGCCTGGCGCAGCTTTAAAACTGGGTGTTGCAAACAATGTGACATTCAATTTCACAGTTTCTCAATTGCTTTTCAGCGGCGAATATATTGTTGCTTTGCAAGCCACAAAAGTATTTTATCAGATGACCGCTCAAAATAAGGAAAAAACTGAAATCGATTTGAAAGAGACTGTTGCCAATTCCTATGCATTGGCTTTGGTTCTTGAGCAATCGAGGAATGTCCTTACCCAGTCGCAGGAAAATACAA
>JBBSDG010000530.1:0-2942 GCA_038249635.1 Bacteroidales bacterium
AGCAAAATGCTGGTGCGGATTTGTAATCCTAATGAGTGATAAGCAAAGAGCTGGTGCGGATTTGTAATCCGCACCCAACGAGTTCAGGATTTGTAATCCTGACTCTTTAACAGTCAGATTTCCAAATCTGGCAAATACGAATTTCCTCCTTAAAAAAGACAAAACCCTTTCTGACAAAAGCAGAAAGGGTTTTCGCACTAATTTAAAAATGACGGGTTTTAGAAACCTGTCAGGTTTAAAGAGTTAATTTTATTTCCGGCTACTAATTAATATTTCAAGCATTTGAATGGCGGCTGCAGGAATCTTGGTTCCTGGTCCGAAGATAGCAACGGCTCCTGCTTTATAAAGGAAATCATAATCCTGCGAAGGAATTACACCTCCAACAATAACCATTATATCCTCACGGCCAAGTTTTTTCAATTCAGCAATAACCTGTGGAACAAGTGTTTTATGTCCTGCGGCAAGACTTGAGACGCCCAGTACATGCACATCGTTTTCAACCGCCTGGCGGGCTGCTTCGGCAGGTGTCTGGAACAAGGGCCCCATATCCACATCAAAACCTATATCGGCATATCCTGTGGCAACCACTTTTGCACCACGGTCGTGACCGTCCTGACCCATTTTAGCAATCATAATTCGTGGGCGGCGGCCATCAAGAGCTGCAAATTCGTCAGCCATTTTACACGCTTTAATGTACTGTTCATCACCCTGGCTTTCTGAGGAGTAAACTCCTGATATTGATCTGATCACGGCTTTGTACCTCCCATATATTTTTTCCAATGCACTCGAAATTTCACCCAGCGAAGCACGTTTGCGGGCTGCATCAATAGCTAAAGCAAGCAGGTTGCCTTCGCCGGTTTCGGCGCATTTTGTTAAAGCATCCAATGCTATCTGAACCTCATCGTTATTACGCTCAGCACGAAGCTTTTTAAGTCGTTCTATCTGCGAAAGACGAACTGCGCTGTTGTCAACTTCCAGAATATCAATAGGGTCTTCCTTGGCTAAGCGGTATTTATTTATACCAACAATAGTGTCTCTGCCAGCGTCAATCTTTGCCTGGCGACGGGCCGAAGCTTCTTCAATCCGCATTTTCGGGATACCTGTTTCAATGGCTTTCGACATACCGCCGAGTTCTTCAACCTCCTCAATCAGTTTCCATGCGCTATGAGCAATTTCATGCGTAAGCGTTTCAACATAATACGAACCGGCCCATGGATCAACGGCTTTACAAATATTGGTTTCTTCCTGAAGGTATATCTGTGTGTTACGGGCAATACGTGCTGAGAAGTCGGTAGGCAATGCAATTGCTTCGTCGAGCGCATTGGTGTGCAGTGATTGTGTGTGTCCAAGAGCCGCCGCAAGAGCTTCGACACAGGTACGGGTAACGTTATTGTATGGATCCTGTTCCGTGAGGCTCCAGCCCGATGTTTGCGAATGTGTGCGTAATGCCAGTGATTTGGGATCTTTTGGATTGAACTGCTGAACAATTTTTGCCCACAATAAACGCCCGGCCCGCATCTTGGCAATTTCCATAAAATGATTCATGCCAATACCCCAGAAAAATGAAAGCCTTGGAGCAAATGCGTCAATATCAATACCGGCCTCAATTCCTTTGCGGATATATTCAAGGCCGTCGGCAAGCGTATAAGCAAGCTCGATATCGGCGGTACCACCAGCTTCCTGAATATGATACCCGCTGATACTGATAGAGTTGAACTTCTTCATGTTTTTAGAAGTAAACTCAAAAATATCGGCAATAATCCGCATACTTGGTGCTGGAGGATAAATATAGGTATTGCGGACCATAAATTCTTTCAGAATATCATTCTGTATGGTACCTGTAAGTTTTTCCATCGGGACACCTTGTTCCTCAGCAGCAACAATGTAAAAAGCGAGAACAGGAAGAACTGCACCGTTCATAGTCATAGAAACCGACATCTTGTCCAAAGGAATCTGGTCGAACAGAATTTTCATGTCGAGGATGGAGTCGATGGCCACACCGGCTTTACCTACGTCACCTTCCACACGCTCGTGATCACTGTCGTAACCGCGATGTGTCGCAAGATCGAATGCAACTGAAAGCCCCATCTGACCTGCGGCCAGGTTGCGGCGGTAAAACGCATTGGATTCTTCAGCAGTCGAAAAGCCTGCATACTGGCGGATAGTCCACGGTTTCATTACATACATAGTGCTGTATGGTCCACGCAGGAAAGGAGGTAGTCCGGCTGCATATTCCAGATGCTCCATCCCGGCCAGGTCGGCACGGGTGTATAAGGGTTTAACTGCAATCTTTTCGTTTGTCATCCATTCAGTTTGAGCTGTGGGCTGACTGGCGGCCGGTTTTGACGGGCTGCCTTTTATATCAATACTTTTAAAATCGGGTCGCATCGTATGATGAGTGATTTTGTGAATTCTAAGTGAGTTTTGTGAAACAGTTGCCGTTAAAAAATGCCAAGTTTTTCCTGGAAAGATTCCAACGTATCAAGCAGGTTACTGCGGACATGGATAAATTCATCAACTCCGGCTTGTTTCAACGAGTCGAGAATTTCTTTTGGATAACCGGCAATAACAAGATTTAATGCCTTATTTGCGGTTTTGAGTTTTTGAGCTATTTCAATTCCGACGGTGGCATATTCGTCATCGGAGCTGCAAATCACAACAATTTCAGCTTTTGATGCCAGGGCAGCTTTCACGCCTTCGTCAACGGTTTCAAATCCAGAGTTATCCAGAATTTCGTAACCTGCACATCCAAAGAAATTAGTGGCAAACATAGCTCTTGCCTTCCGCATGGCCAGGTTTCCGATATTGAGGAGGAATACGGCAGGTTTCTTATTTCCATCAGCAACAAACTGTTCAGTACCAAGTCGCAACTGGTCGAAAGCATCGGAACCGCCGAAAAGCACAAGCTTTTTATACGTTGTTGGTGCATCTTCGTCTTCTTC